>NZ_CP101125.1:6935000-7235000 GCF_024296925.1 Pseudomonas nunensis | reverse complement strand
CCTCGCCGCCGACGGCAATGAACACCCGGACCGTGAACTGGCCGCAACGGTACAGGCGTTGTACGCCCCCGCCAGCGCCGGCGAAAAACATGCGCAATGTGTTTATCCGGCGCGCACTCGCTGGCTCAAGGCACAACTCAACCTGAGCGATTTGCCGAAGCTGGACTGCGCCGAATTCACGCAATGGTTCAAGGATGTCGCGCCCCACAGCGCGGTGATGATTTTCCCGGCGGCGTACCTCAACAGTCCGTCCTCGATGTTCGGCCACACCCTGTTGCGCATCGACCAGGCCAATGTGCAAAGCGACCAGACCGCCCTGCTCAGTTACGCGATCAACTTCGGCGCTTACATCGAAGGTTCGGACAACAGCATCCTGTATGCCTGGAAAGGTTTGATGGGCGGCTATCCGGGTTTGTTTGCGCTGGTGCCGTATCAGGAAAAATTGTCCGAATACCGCAGCCTCGAGAACCGCGACCTGTGGGAATACCGGCTCAACCTGACCCAGCAAGAAACCGAGCGCATGGTCGAGCACGTCTGGGAACTCAAGCAGATCCAGTTCGACTATTTCTTCTTCGACGAAAACTGCTCGTATCGCCTGCT
Organism: Pseudomonas nunensis; assembly: GCF_024296925.1. Taxonomy (NCBI): domain Bacteria; kingdom Pseudomonadati; phylum Pseudomonadota; class Gammaproteobacteria; order Pseudomonadales; family Pseudomonadaceae; genus Pseudomonas; species Pseudomonas nunensis. The sequence goes on along the minus strand of NZ_CP101125.1, from coordinate 7,234,400 downwards.
CGAATTACTGCAAGTGGCGCGGCCAAGCTTGCGTCTGACCGAACAATTCCCGCTGACGGCGATCCCGACCGATACCGTCAAAGCCGTGAAAGAAGCCGGGTTGGTGGAATCAATCCAATATCGCCCGTCCCGCGAGCGTGAATTGCTGAGCCGCGCCGAGCCGCTGAACGGTGAAGAACAGGATTGGGTGCTGAAAGTCAGCGCCGATCAAAAACGACTGCAAGACCCTGCCTTCAAAGCGCAGTCCAAGGATCGCCAAGCACTGATCATCGACGCGGCCTACCGACTTGAACGCTACCGCGCCAATGGCCAGGAGCGCGATCCGCAACGGGCTCAGCGCAGTTTCGAACTGCTGCGCGCGATCAACCAGAACCCGCCGCCAGAGCTGGACATCCCGCGTCCAGGTTTGCCTGAAGACGGTCACGAATCCCGCACCTGGCAGGCCGGTATCGGCACCCGGGGCGACAAGGCTTTCGGCGAGTACGGCTTGCGCATGGCCTATCACGATCTCAACGACAACGCCGAGAGCTTTCCGCTGGGCGCGCAGATTGAAATCCTGCAAATGAAACTGCGCCAGTACGAAGGCAATCACTGGCAATTGCAGCAACTGGACCTGGCGACCATCCGCTCCCTGACCCCGCGCAATGAGCTGTTGCAGCCGCTGTCCTGGCAAGTCACCGGCGGCCTGGAACGGGTGCCAGGCAAACATGACGATGAAACCCTGGTCAGCCACGTCAACGGCGGTGCCGGCGGGACCTGGCAACTCGGCGAAGACATGCTCGGGTTTGCCTTGGGCACGGTGCGCATCGAACACAACAACGACTTCGCCGGATTTGTCGCCCCGGCGGCGGGCTTCAACAGTGGCGTGTTGTGGAAAAACCCGCTGGGCAATTTCAGCCTGGAAACCAAAGGCGATTTCTTCACCAACGGCGAAGTGCGCCGCAGCGTGAGCTTGAACCAGCAGTGGGAATTGTCGCGCAACCTGGGTCTGCGCCTGAGCGCCCAACGCGAATTCAGCCACCTCGCCTCCCCCGAGAACGAAGTGATGCTTGAAGTGAAGTGGTATCACTACTGACCCATAACCCCTGTGGGAGCGGGCTTGCTCGCGAAAGCGGTGTGTCAGTCAACATCTACGGTGACTGACACATTGCATTCGCGAGCAAGCCCGCTCCCACAGGGAGATTCGTGCCATCCAACGGATTAATCACAGCCCTTTCACAAACGCCTGACGAATCGACTTCTAGACTTCCCTTATAGGCCGTCAAACGGCCGGGAGTCCGAGATGTGGCGTTGTGTGGGTGTAATGGGGTTGTTGCTGTTGTGCGCGGGTTGCCAGTCGACCCACGAAGATCTGATCGCCAAGGGTTACCCGCCGGCATTCGCTGACGGCTTCGATGACGGTTGCGTCAGTGGTCGTCAGGCGGCCGGGGCGATGACCGGTGAGTTTCGCAAAAACGTCCCGCGCTATCTCAAGGACAAACAGTACGCCGAGGGCTGGAGCGATGGCTTCCGCCAGTGCCAGGCGATGCTGGAAAACCGCGATCGCGAGGACTATCGCAGTCACCATTGGGACGACCGCGACCGAGCCTGGCAGCAACAGAAAGACCAGGACGCCGCCCGAGCGTATCGCTCGCCCTGAGTCGCTGGCAGACATCCGTCGAAACTTAATCCCTGCGAGCATGGCCCAAACCCTATAACGGGAGAAAACCATGAGCCGTGCTTTCGTCAATGAAGATAACGCCGCCGCGCAAGCCGATCAGCCAGTCGAACGGCAGGTCAGCGCGCAACCCAACTACGTCACCCCCGCCGGCCTCGCCCAGCTACAAGCGAAACTCGCCGAGCTGCAGAGCCTGCTGAATGAGCAAGGCGCGAAAGGTGAACTGGCCGACAAGCAACGCCAAGCTGATCTTGAACGGGACTGGCGGTATTTCAACCAGCGCCTGCAAAGCGCTCAATTGGTGGTCCCGGCCTCCTCGACTGACAAAGTGCAGATTGGCGCTTGGGTGACCTTTTCTGATGAACAGGGCAATGAGCAGCGCGTGCAGTTGGTGGGCGAGGATCAGGCGGATGCTGCCAGTGGGTTGATCAATTGGGGTTCGCCGCTGGGGCGGGCATTGTTGGGCGCGCAGGTGGGGGATGAGGTGCTGTGGAAGCGGCCGGCGGGGGATTTGGTGATTGAGGTTTTGGGCATAGAAGTGGGGTGATTTTGAGGCCGTCTTCGCGAGCAAGCCCGCTCCTACAGGGGAATGCATTCCAAATGTGGGAGCGGGCTTGCTCGCGAATGCCGCTCCTCGGTCTGCCTGAATAAAGCCCATAAAAAAAACGGAGCCCCTGAAGGCTCCGTTTTTTCATGCAACCAACCCGATATCAGGCCAGTTTCTTGTGCCGTACACGGTGCGGCTGGGCAGCCGCTTCGCCGAGGCGCTTTTTACGATCCGCTTCGTACTCGGTGTAGTTACCTTCAAAGAAGATCGCTTGCGAGTCGTCTTCGTACGCCAGGATGTGAGTCGCGACGCGGTCAAGGAACCACCGATCGTGAGAGATCACAATGGCGGCGCCCGGGAAGTCCAGCAGGGCTTCTTCCAGGGAACGCAGGGTTTCAACGTCGAGGTCGTTGGACGGTTCGTCGAGCAGCAGGACGTTGCCACCCTCCTTCAGGGTCAGGGCCAGGTGCAAGCGACCGCGCTCACCACCGGACAGGTCCTTGACGAACTTCTGCTGATCGCCACCCTTGAAGTTGAAGCGACCGACGTAAGTACGCGACGGAATCTCGTAGTTGCCGATGCGGATCTGATCCGAACCGTCGGAGATTTGCTGGAATACAGTCTTGCTGCCGTCCAGGTCTTCGCGGCTTTGATCGACGCACGCCAGTTGCACGGTTTCGCCGACTTCGATGCTGCCCGAATCCGGTTGTTCCTTGCCCATCAGCATGCGGAACAGCGTGGATTTACCCGCACCGTTACCGCCGATCACGCCGACGATGGCGCCCTTCGGCATGGAGAACGACAGGTTGTCGATCAACACGCGATCGCCGTAGCCCTTGGTGACGTTCTTGAATTCGATGACCTTGTCACCCAGGCGCGGACCGGCCGGGATGTAGATCTCGTTGGTTTCGCTGCGCTTCTGGAATTCCTGCGATTGCATTTCTTCGAAGCGTTGCAGACGAGCCTTGGATTTGGACTGGCGGGCCTTGGCGCCTTTGCGCACCCACTCCAGTTCTTCCTTCATGGCTTTTTCGTGGGCCGACTGCTGCTTGGATTCGGCAGCCAGACGATCGGACTTGGCTTCAAGCCAACCCGAATAGTTGCCCTCGTAAGGGATACCGGCGCCGCGGTCGAGCTCGAGGATCCAGCCGGCAACGTTGTCCAGGAAGTAACGGTCGTGCGTGATCGCTACCACGGTGCCCGGGAAGTCGTGCAGGAAGTGCTCCAGCCAGGCGACGGAATCGGCGTCCAAGTGGTTGGTCGGTTCGTCGAGCAGCAACATGTCGGGGGCGGACAGCAGCAGGCGGCACAGGGCCACACGACGCTTTTCACCACCGGACAGGAATTCGACCTTGGCATCCCACGCCGGCAGACGCAGCGCATCGGCGGCGACTTCCAGTTGGCGATCCAGGTTGTGACCGTCGCTGGCTTGCAGGATGGCTTCGAGCTTGGCCTGTTCAGCCGCCAGTTTGTCGAAGTCGGCATCTTCTTCAGCGTAAGCCGCGTAGACCTCGTCCAGGCGTGCCTGGGCGTTCTTGATCACGCTGACCGCTTCCTCGACCACTTCACGCACGGTCTTGGTCGGATCCAGGATTGGTTCCTGCGGCAGGTAGCCGATGTTCAGCTCCGGCATCGGACGGGCTTCGCCCTCGAACTCGGTGTCGACGCCAGCCATGATTTTCAGCAGCGTGGATTTACCCGAACCGTTGAGGCCGAGTACGCCGATCTTGGCGCCGGGGAAGAAGGACAGCGAAATGTTTTTCAGGATTTCCCGCTTCGGCGGAACAACTTTGCCCAGCCGATGCATGGTGAAGACGTATTGAGCCATGGAGAACCTTGGGTCAGTGACAGATGAATGATTGGAGCGCAGGCAAAGCCCGGCCAGGCTGTGCGCGTCGTCGCTTGATAAGCATCAATGCGCGCGCGCTGAAAAAACCTGATTCTAGGAGCTGGAACGCTCCCGCGTAACCGGCAAAGCTACCTGAATGACCGATGGCAGTCCAGCAGGGAGGGGCTGGCACTTAGCCACAACTCAAGGCATGCTAGCCGCCCTCCGGGCGTCCGGCTTATAGTGCACGTCGCGCCAGTCCAGCCAAACCGCAGGATTTCAGTTTGTCTAATGTCACGCCGCCTCTTTCCAACCGTGCACCGGCTGCCGCGCTCGGCTCCCCCTGCGCGGAACATTGAAGGGCGCGCTGGCGACACTCGTGCTGTTGCTGCTCGCGCTGTTGTTTTGGCAATTGCTGGATCAACTGCGCGAAACCCAGAAAAACCAGCGCCAGTACACCATTGACTACACCGCCGACCTGGCCTCGCAAGTCAGCCTGAACATGGCGCTCAACGCGCAGATCGCGCTGAATCTGCTACCGATCGTCGAGCAACCGCAATCCGCCGACGAACAGCAGGCGCTGCTGCGCAAATTGCAGCAGTCGCTGCCCGACCTGCGCAGCCTGGCGTTATTGAGCCCGTCCGGCAAAATTCTCAGCGACAGCGCCGCCGACAGCCAGGACGCCGACTACCTCAGCGATCTGGTGCGCCGCAGCCGTTCGCAAGCCCACTATTTCAGCAACGCCGACGATGGCTCGGTGGTGCATTTGCTGCTGCATCAGGCCAGCGGCAGCACTCGCGGTTATTGGGCTTTGCGCCTGACCCCGACATTTTTCTCCTCGCTGACCAAACAGAGCGAAGCCGGGATTCGCCCATTGTGGCTGGTGGAAAACCGCGTCAATCATCAAATCATCAGTCGCGATGAAGCCCTGCCCGTCACCCGCCAGGGCACGCTGAGCGACGATGACCTGGCCAACAGCGTGTTGACCGTGCCCCTGAGCAGCAGCGACTGGCAACTGCGCGGGCTGTTCGACCGTCAACAGGTGCTCGAACAACTGCTGCCCGCGTTCATCGGCAAATGCCTACTGGGCCTGGCGTTCTCCCTGCTGCCATTTATCGCACTGCTGAACATGCGCCGACGTCAGCGTCAGTTGCATGAAGGACGCCGCCGCTATCAGGACATTTTCGAAGGCACCGGCGTAGCGCTGTGCGTGCTCGACCTGTCCGGGCTGAAAAGCTTTTTCGACAAGGCCCAGCTCAACAACACTGAACAACTCAAAGCCTGGCTCGAAGTCCCGGAACAACGCCTGCAACTGTTGCAGGAATTGCGCATCACCGAGGTCAACCAGGTCGCCCTGCAATTGCTCAACGTCAATTCCTGCGATCAGGCCTGGAAACTGCTGATCGACGGCTGTCCGCTGGATGGCACCGCGATCGGCAACCAAGTCCTTGAAGCCGTACTCAACCAGCAAAAACAACTCGAACTGGAAATCAAACTCCAGGACACCAACGGCCGCGACCAGCACCTGTGGCTGGTGCTGCGCCTGCCGGAAGAGCAACACGACTACAAAGCGGTGATCCTGAGCATCAACGACATCACCAGCCGCAAGCTCATCGAGCTGTCGCTGCTGGAGCGCGAGGGCTTTTGGTCCGACGTGGTGCGCACCGTGCCGGATCACCTGTACGTGCAGGACGTGATCAGCCAGCGAATGATCTTCAGCAACCACCATTTGGGGCAGACGCTGGGCTACAACCGCACCGAGCTGCACCAGATGGGCGAGTATTTCTGGGAAATCCTGCTGCACCCCGAAGATGCCGACTATTACCACCGCTCGCGCCAGACCCAGCGCCAGGGCGGTTTTTCGCAATTGCTGCAATGCCAGCTGCGTTTCCGTCATCGCGATGGGAACTGGCGGCGTTTCGACATTCGCGAGCAAGCCCTGGCGCGGGACAAGCACGATCAAGTCACGCGGATCATCGGTGTGGCCAAGGACATCACCGAGCAGATCGAGGCCAGTGAATCCCTGCGTGACAGCGAACAGCGCTACCGCATGCTCGCCGAAAGCATCAGCGACGTGATTTTCTCCACCGACAGCAAGCTGTCGCTCAATTACGTCAGCCCGTCGGTGCAAGCGGTGCTCGGCTATGACGTCGACTGGATTTTCCAGAACGGCTGGCAATCGACCATCGCCAACCCGCAACAGCTGTCCGGCATCTACAGCTTGATGGACCGGGTCAGCAAAGCCCTGGATAAACCCGAGCAACTGGCGTTGTTGCGCAGTCAGGTGCAGACCCAGTTGTTCCTGTTCGACTGCTTGCGGGCCGACGGACGCAAGATCCCGATCGAACTGCGACTGGTGCTGGTCTGGGACGAACATGGCGGTTTCGAAGGCGTGCTCGGGGTCGGTCGCGACATCAGCCAGCAGCGCCGCGCCGAGAAAGACCTGCGCATGGCGGCCACGGTATTCGAGCATTCGACCTCGGCGATCCTGATCACCGACCCGGCTGGCTACATTGTCCAGGCCAACGAAGCGTTCAGTCGCGTCAGCGGTTATGCGGTGTCGCAGGTCCTCGACCAGTTGCCGAACATGCTCACCGTCGACGAGCAACAGGAAGCGCATCTGCGTTATGTGCTCAAGCAATTGCATCAGCACAGCACCTGGGAAGGCGAAGTCTGGCTCAAACGGCGCAATGGCGAGCATTACCCGGCGTGGGTCGGCATCACGGCGGTGCTCGACGACGAAGGCGATCTCGCCAGTTACGTGTGCTTCTTCAGCGATATCAGCGAGCGCAAGGCCAGTGAGCAGCGGATTCATCGCCTGGCCTATTACGACGCCCTGACCCACCTGCCCAACCGCACGCTGTTCCAGGATCGCCTGCACACCGCGCTGCAATCGGCGGAACGACAGAAGTCGTGGGTGGTGCTGATGTTCCTCGACCTCGACCGTTTCAAGCCGATCAACGACTCTCTGGGCCACGCCGCCGGCGACCGTATGCTCAAGGAAATGGCCACGCGCCTGCTCGGTTGCGTTGACGATGACGACACCGTGGCGCGCATGGGCGGTGACGAGTTCACCTTGCTGCTGCAACCACGGATCAACCGCGAAGTGGCGTTGAACCGGGCGATTCACGTGGCTGAACAGATTCTTGCCAGCCTGGTGAAACCGTTTGTGCTGGAGGGCCGCGAGTTCTTTGTCACGGCGAGTATCGGTATTGCCCTGAGCCCGCAGGACGGCAATGAACTCAGCCAGTTGATGAAGAACGCCGACACCGCGATGTACCACGCCAAGGAGCGCGGCAAGAACAACTTCCAGTTCTATCAGGCAGACATGAACGCCAGCGCCCTGGAGCGCCTGGAGCTGGAAAGCGACTTGCGCCACGCCCTGGAGCAAGACGAATTCGTGTTGTATTACCAGCCGCAGTTCAGCGGCGACGGCAAACGCCTGACCGGCGCCGAAGCCCTGCTGCGTTGGCGCCATCCGCGTCGCGGGCTGGTGCCGCCGGGGGATTTCATTCCGGTGCTCGAAGAGCTCGGTCTGGTGGTGGACGTCGGCGACTGGGTGATCAGCGAGGCCTGCCGTCAGCTCAAGACCTGGCATCAGGCCAAGGTGCGGGTGCCGAAGGTTTCGGTGAACATCTCGGCACGGCAGTTCTCCGACGGCCAGCTCGGCAACCGCATCGCCAACATCCTCAAGGAAACCGGCCTGCCGCCGGCGTGCCTGGAGCTGGAGCTGACCGAAAGTATCCTGATGCGCGAAGTCAGCGAGGCGATGCAGATTCTTGCCGGGTTGAAAAACCTCGGCCTGAGCATTGCGGTCGATGACTTCGGCACCGGTTATTCATCGCTCAATTACCTCAAGCAGTTCCCCATCGACGTGCTGAAAATCGACCGCACCTTCGTCGACGGCCTGCCGTCAGGCGAGCAGGATGCGCAGATTGCCCGGGCGATCATCGCCATGGCCCACAGCCTGAATCTGGCGGTAATCGCGGAAGGTGTGGAAACCCATGAGCAACTCGACTTCCTGCGTGAGCATGGGTGTGACGAGGTTCAGGGGTATCTGTTCGGGCGGCCGATGCCGGCGAGCCGGTTTGAAGCGCAGTTCAGTAATGATGCGCTGTTCATGTTTGATTGATTGAGCGGGTTTTGTGGCGAGGGGGCTTGCCCCGTTCGGCTGCGAAGCAGTCGCAAAATCTGTTTGCACAATTGACTGGGGAAATGCCGGGGGGCCGCTTCGCGACCCAACGGGGGCAAGCCCCCTCGCCACAGGCCGGCACGATCACCGCTGATCCCCTCATGAAGCCCACTTGTCTGCGACATGATGTCCTTTCATATGCCATCTAAAACCCGTTGGGTTAGAATGCCCCCCTTTTCTGCCCCGATCCTTGAGGACCGCCATGTTCAGCCGTGATTTGACTATTGCCAAGTACGACGCCGATCTCTTTGCCGCCATGGAGCAAGAAGCTCAGCGCCAGGAAGAACACATTGAGCTGATCGCTTCGGAAAACTACACCAGCCCTGCGGTGATGGAAGCTCAAGGCTCGGTACTGACCAACAAGTACGCCGAAGGCTACCCGGGCAAGCGCTACTACGGTGGTTGCGAGTTCGTCGACGTGGTTGAGCAACTGGCCATCGACCGCGCCAAGGAACTGTTCGGCGCCGATTACGCCAACGTTCAGCCGCACGCCGGTTCCCAAGCCAACAGCGCCGTTTACCTGGCCCTGCTGCAAGCGGGCGACACCATCCTGGGCATGAGCCTGGCCCACGGCGGTCACCTGACCCACGGCGCCAGCGTTTCGTCCTCCGGCAAGCTGTACAACGCCGTTCAATACGGTATCGATGCCAACGGCCTGATCGACTACGACGAAGTCGAGCGCCTGGCGGTCGAGCACAAGCCGAAAATGATCGTGGCCGGTTTCTCTGCCTACTCGCAGATCCTCGACTTCCCGCGTTTCCGCGAAATCGCTGACAAAGTCGGTGCTTACCTGTTCGTCGACATGGCCCACGTGGCCGGTCTGGTCGCCGCTGGCGTCTACCCGAACCCGGTGCCTTTCGCTGACGTCGTGACCACCACCACGCACAAGACCCTGCGCGGTCCACGTGGCGGCCTGATCCTGGCTCGCGCCAACGCCGACATCGAGAAGAAGCTGAACTCCGCCGTATTCCCGGGCGCCCAGGGTGGCCCACTGGAGCACGTGATCGCTGCCAAGGCGATCTGCTTCAAAGAAGCGCTGCAGCCTGAGTTCAAGACTTACCAGCAACAAGTGGTGAAGAACGCCAAGGCCATGGCCGGTGTGTTCATCGAGCGCGGTTTCGACGTGGTGTCCGGCGGTACTGAAAACCACCTGTTCCTGCTGTCGCTGATCAAGCAGGAAATCTCCGGTAAAGACGCCGACGCCGCTCTGGGCAAGGCTTTCATCACCGTGAACAAGAACTCCGTGCCAAACGATCCACGCTCCCCGTTCGTGACCTCCGGTCTGCGCTTCGGCACCCCGGCCGTGACCACTCGTGGCTTCAAGGAAGCCGAGTGCAAAGAGCTGGCCGGCTGGATCTGCGACATCCTGGCTGACCTGAACAACGAAGCGGTGATCGACGCCGTTCGTGAGAAGGTCAAGGCCATCTGCAAGAAACTGCCGGTATACGGCGCTTGATGCACCGCTAAATCGCAGCGATAAAAAAACCGGTCAGTGATGGCCGGTTTTTTTTCGCCTGGATTTTTTTCAAACCGGGAAAAGGCTCAAGGTCGGGGCATTGCGCCCAACTGGTAAGACCGGTCAAGCCAATCGTACATTTTTCACTTGCGATTCGCCAAAAACAGCGCCTAGACTGCGCCTGCACTGGACATACCGGTAAGACCACAATAATTAAGTCCTGAATCTGATGCGTTCAAGCGCACGGCAGCCAGGACACCGACCAGGATTCCTCCCATGCTCAGATGGTGCTCGCGTTCAATCTTCCTCCAAGTGGTTCTCGGACTGGTGCTCGGCATCGTCTGCGGGCTGACCCTTCCCGAATACTCCGCACAGCTCAAACCCCTGGGCGACGGTTTCATCAAACTGATAAAGATGCTCATCGGCCTCATCGTGTTCTGCGTAGTGGTCAGCGGCATCAGCGGCGCCGGTGACTTGAAGAAGGTCGGGCGCATCGGCCTCAAGTCGGTGATCTACTTCGAAGTGTTGACCACCATCGCTCTGGTGATCGGCCTGGTGTTCGCCTTCAGCACCGGTATCGGCAGCGGCGCGAACATTCATCTGGAGCAGCTCTCCACGGCCGATATAGGCGACATCGCCCAGCGCGGCCAGCACATGCACACCACTACGCAGTTCCTGATGGACCTGATTCCGACGTCGGTGATCGGCGCGTTCGCGGACAACAACATCCTGCAGGTGCTGTTGTTCTCAGTACTGTTTGGCAGCGCGTTGAATCTGGTGGGTGAAGCGGCCTCGGGCATTTCCCGATTGATCAACGAACTCAGCCACGTGATTTTCCGCATCATGGGCATGATCGTGCGCCTGGCGCCGATTGGCGTGTTCGGCGCCATCGCTTTCACCACCAGCAAATATGGCCTGGATTCCCTGCAACACCTGGGCAGTCTGGTGGGCCTGTTCTACCTGACCTGCGCCGCGTTCGTGTCGCTGATCCTCGGCCTGGTGATGCGCCTATCCGGCCTGCGTATGTGGCCGTTGCTCAAGTACCTGCGTGAAGAAGCTGCTGATTGTCATGGGCACCGCCTCATCCGACGCCGTGCTGCCACAGATCATGCGCAAGCTTGAGCACCTGGGCATCGGCAGTTCGACGGTCGGGCTGGTGATTCCAACCGGGTACTCGTTCAACCTCGACGGTTTCTCGATCTACCTGACCCTGGCCATCGTCTTCATCGCCAACGCCACCGGCACGCCGCTGGCCATGACCGACCTGCTGACGATTCTGCTGGTGTCGCTGATCACCTCCAAAGGGGCCCACGGCATCCCCGGCTCGGCGCTGGTGATTCTGGCGGCAACCCTCACGGCGATCCCGGCAATTCCAGTAGTCGGCCTGGTGCTGGTACTGGCGGTGGACTGGTTCATGGGCATCGGCCGTGCGCTGACCAACCTGATCGGCAACTGCGTCGCCACCGTGGCCATTGCCCGGTGGGAAAAAGACATCGATATCCAGCGCGCAAACAAGGTGCTTTCCGGGCAGCAGGGCTATACCTTCCAGCCGAGAAAACCGGTCGCGCCGGCGCATCAACAGGAATTTTGAATCATGCGGGAGTCTGCCTCGGGGCAGGCTCCCCAGCCATTACCCATGGAGCCAACAGTGATTACCACTTCAACGGTCGTCAATTCAGTCGTAGAAAAACTTCGGGCCGCGCTGGCCCGGGGTCAGTGGCGCTCCGGCGACATGCTGCCGGGCCAGCGTGAACTGGCCGAACAACTGGGCATCAGCCGCCCGAGCCTGCGCGAAGCGGTGATCGTGCTGGAAACCCTAGGGCTGGTGCGCTCGATGCCGGGCAAAGGCGTGGTGGTGCTGGAAGCCAACCTCAGCGACAGCCAACACCACGACAGCGCGGTCGCCGGCGCCAGCCTGGAAGACGTGCTGCAACTGCGCTACACCCTTGAGCCGTTCATCGTAGGCCTCGTCGCCCAGTCGATCAGCAGTAAGGAAGTCGGGCAACTGCGCCTGACCCTGATGGACATGCGCGAAGCGCTGGAAGCCAACGACGCCGAAGCCGGGGTCAACGCCTACATCGCGTTCCACGAAGAACTGTTCACCCTGACCTCGAACCCGATCTTCCAGAGCGTGGTGCAACAGACCAGCAACGCCCTCAAGCAAAGCGCCGAAGTACTGCGCAATTCGCCGGAGCATCTGGCCGAACGCCTGGAGGAAAACGAAGCCGTGGTCCGTGCGATCCGCAGCAAGAACAGCGCCCAGGCCAGCGCCGAAATGCGTCGGCACATCCTTCGTGAAGGCCAGCGCATGGGCATCGAACTGAACATTCCGGACGACAACCTCGGCAGTTGAAACAATCCGAACTGGAGACAGGCCATGAACAGCTTCGCCTCAGCGCAAACCCTCACTGCCCTGCCCTTCCCCCGGCGGGCGGATGATCTCTACTCACAGATCTTCGACGCGATTCTCGAACTGCGCATCGATACAGCCAGTCGCTTTACCGAAGAAAGCCTGGCGCAGATGTTCAGTGCCCGTCGCAGTGACGTTCGCGGCGTACTGACGCGACTGTCGCATCAGCAGATCATCGTCCTTCGCACCAACCATCGTCCGCGCGTCGCGTCGCTGGATCACGAGCAGACCCGGCAAATGCTGCATGCCCGGCGGCTAACCGAGATCACGCTGGTGCGACTGGCCTGTCAGCAATCCCGTCCACAAGATCTGAAATCATTGCGGGCCTTGATCGACAGCGAGCGCCACTGCACCGCACGCGGTCCGGCGATTCGGTTATCCGGGGAGTTTCATTTGCGCTTGGCGGAAATGGCCGGGAACGCACCGTTGGCGCATTTTCTCTGCAGCCTGGTGCCACTGACGTCCTTGGCGATTGCGCAGTTTGATGCACAGGCGCAAGACTATTGCGTGTGGCAGGTTCATCTGGGGATTCTGGAGGCTGTGGAGCGTCGGGATGCGGTGACGGCGGTGGAACTGCTGAGCCGGCATCTGGATTATCTGGAGGGGATGTTGTTGAACGCTGGACCGACACTCAGTCAGAGTCGTGTTGCTGGTTAGATTGTCTTCGCGGGCAAGCCTCGCTCCTACAGGTATGTCGCCACCCTTGTAGGAGCGAGGCTTGCCCGCGAAGGCGTCATCACAGACAAACTGACAATTTCAATCCGCCGCCACTCGCTCAAACCCCGCCCGAATCTTCTCTTCCGGCAAATCATCGGCAATAAACACAATCACACTTTCCCGTGCCTCACCCTCGGCCCATTCGGTGTCCCAATCGAAGCCGTACAACTTCAACACGCCTTGAAACACCATGCGCCGTGGCTCGCCGACGATGCTCAACACGCCTTTGTAGCGCAGCAATTGCTTGCCATGGTCTTCCAGCAGTTCGTTCATGAACTCGCTGAGCTTGTCGAGATCCAGCGGTTTGTCGGTGCGCAGCACAAAGCTGGAGATGCGGTCGATGGACGGCGCTTTGCTCACCGGTCGCAGACTCACGCCACCGCCGAGGTCAGCGTTGAGGTTGAAACCGCGCACATCGAGCAGTTCCGCCAGGTCGATCTTGCCGTGCTCGACCACGCGAATCGGCGCACGACGATTGATGCGGGTCAGCCGCTCGCTGAGGGCGGTGAAGGTTGGCTCGTCCACCAGATCCCGTTTGCTCACCAGCAATCGATCGGCAAAACCGATTTGCGCCTGGGCGATGGTCTGGGTCAGGTGCGTCTCGGCGTGGGCGGCGTCCACCAGGGTGATGATGCCGTCGAGAATGTAGCGCTCGCGCAGTTCTTCATCGATGAAGAAGGTTTGCGCCACCGGGGCCGGATCGGCCAGGCCGGTGCACTCGATCACCAGGCGATCGAAGGCGATTTCACCGCTGTCCAGGCGTTCGAGCAGCAGGTACAGGGCCTTGGTCAGGTCGGTGTGAATGGTGCAGCAGACGCAGCCATTGGACAGCGTCATCACTTGCACCGGCTCTTCGCCCAACAGTTGGGTGTCGATGCCGGCGTCACTGAATTCGTTTTCGATCACGGCGATTTTCAGGCCGTGCTCGGCTTTGAGCAGGTAGCGCAACAGCGTGGTTTTACCCGCGCCGAGGAAGCCGCTGAGGATCGTTACCGGGATGGGAGAGGACAACTGGAATCTCCTGTTCGCAAAATTAAAAAACAACACAAAACAAATGTGGGAGCGGGCTTGCTCGCGAAGGCGGTGTGTCAGTCAACATCAAATCCAACTGATACACCGCCTTCGCGAGCAAGCCCGCTCCCACAGGGGGATTTGCATCTACCGGGCTATCGGTTTAACAACACTTCGGCCCACCCTTGCCACCGTAACGCGCTTCCTGACGTTCGCGGAAGAACATCTCGTAGCTCATCACCGGTTTGTCCGGGTGTTTGTTTTGCATATGCTCGACGTAGTTGTCGTAGTCGGGCATGCCGACCATCAGGCGCGCGGCCTGACCGAGGTATTTACCGAGGCGACTCAGGTCATTGAACATCGTTGCAATCCTCGATCACGCGTCCGGTACAGCCTGGAAGGGTGCTTCTTTATCCGTGCGTTCTTTTGTACCCCAGGCCGAAATACCGACCTTGAGCGCATAGAACAGGATGCTGAATACCACGAACAGGAACAGCGCCGTCAGCGTTGCGTTGGTGTAGGCGTTGAAGATTACGTGCTGCATTTGCGTAATGTCCTTGGCCGGGGCGAGGATCTGGCCGTTGGCCAGGGCATCGCTGTATTTTTTCGCCAGCGACAGGAAGCCGATCGCCGGGTTGGCGTCGAACAGCTTGATGAAGCCGGCAGTGGTGGTGCAGATCAACAACCACGCCGCTGGCATCAGGGTCACCCAGATATAGCGTTGGCGTTTCATTTTGATCAGTACGACGGTGGCAAGCATCAGCGCGATGCCGGCGAGCATCTGGTTGGAGATGCCGAACAGCGGCCACAAGGTGTTGATCCCGCCCAATGGGTCGATCACGCCTTGGTACAGCAACCAGCCCCACATCGCCACACAACCGGCGGTGGCAATCAGGTTGGCAGTCCAGGATTCCGTGCGTTTCAGCGACGGCACGAAAGAACCAAGCAAATCCTGGAGCATGAAGCGTCCGGCACGAGTACCGGCGTCCACCGCCGTCAGGATAAACAGTGCTTCAAACAGGATCGCGAAGTGGTACCAGAACGCCATGGTGTTTTCACCCGGCAGCACGCTGTGCAGGATCTGCGCGATACCGACCGCCAACGTCGGTGCACCACCGGCACGGGCCAGGATGGTGGTTTCACCGATGTCATGGGCCACCGCTTGCAGCGCTTCCGGCGTTATTGCAAAACCCCAACTGCTGACGGTTTGCGCCACAGCCACCACGTCACCGCCGACCACGGCCGCCGGACTGTTCATGGCGAAATACACGCCTGGCTCGATCACCGAAGCGGCAACCATCGCCATGATCGCGACGAAGGATTCCATCAACATCGCGCCGTAGCCGATGTAGCGGGAATTGACTTCGTTATCCAGCAGCTTCGGCGTCGTGCCGGAAGAAATCAGCGCGTGGAAACCGGACACCGCGCCACAGGCAATGGTGATGAACAGGAACGGGAACAGACCGCCCTTCCACACCGGCCCGGTGCCATCGACGAACTGGGTCAATGCCGGCATTTTCAGCTCGGGCATGGTCACCAGAATGCCAATCGCCAGAGCGATGATGGTGCCGATTTTCAGGAAGGTGGAGAGGTAGTCACGCGGCGCCAGGATCAGCCACACCGGTAACGAGGCGGCGACGAAACCATAGCCGACCAGCATCCAGGTAATCTGCACGCCAGTGAAGCTGAACGCCTTGGCCCACACCGGATCGGCGGCAATCTGCCCGCCCAGCCAGATCGAGCCCAGCAGCAGCAACACGCCGACCACGGAGATTTCGCCGATGCGACCCGGACGGATGTAGCGCATGTAAATGCCCATGAACATCGCGATCGGGATGGTCGCCATCACCGTGAAAATACCCCACGGACTCTCGGCCAGGGCTTTCACCACGATCAGCGCCAGCACCGCGAGGATGATGATCATGATCAGGAAGCAACCGAACAGCGCAATAGTCCCCGGGATGCGGCCCATTTCTTCCCGGACCATGTCGCCCAGGGAGCGGCCATTGCGGCGGGTGGACATGAACAGGACCATAAAGTCCTGCACCGCACCCGCCAGCACCACGCCAGCGATCAGCCAGAGCGTGCCGGGCAGATAGCCCATCTGCGCCGCCAATACCGGACCGACCAAAGGCCCTGCGCCAGCAATCGCTGCGAAGTGGTGACCGAAAAGGATGTGTTTGTTGGTCGGAACGTAGTCCAGGCCATCGTTGTTGAGCACGGCGGGGGTGGCCCGGCGTGGATCGAGTTGCATCACATTGTTGGCGATGAACAGACTGTAGTAACGATAAGCAACCAGATAAATGGCCACGGCGGCGACCACAATCCACAAGGCGTTGATCGCCTCGCCTCGACGCAATGCCACTACGCCCAGGGCGCACGCTCCTACGATTGCCAGCAGCAGCCAGGGTAGATGGCGTAGCAGGCTATTATTATTTTTCATTTTATTATTCCAGCCAGGGTGGACAAGAAAGACAGCCAGTTCGAGTTTAGCTCTACTGGCGCCAAAGACCATAGTCCGACATTGGTCGAGCGCCGTTACCGTGCTGGCAGCCTTCGGTGATGCAGGTCTATAGTCAGCCAACCTTCACGAGGATTGCGCCATGAGCGACCACCCTGCCGATCGCCGCCGCTTCAAACGTATTGCGTTCGATGCCCGAACCGAGCTGAGCCAGGGGGAATCCACCTGGCCGGTGAAGCTGATCGATCTGTCGCTCAAGGGCCTGCTGATCGAAAAACCCGAGCCCTGGCTGGGTAATTCGGACTGGCATTTCCTGGTGGATATCCATCTGAACGCCGACGTCGAGATCAAGATGGACGTGATGTTGACCCACGATGACCATGGTCAGCTCGGATTTGTCTGCAAACACATCAGCCTGGAATCCATCGAGCGCCTGCGGCGGTTGATTGAGTTCAACCTGGGCGATCCAGAGGAACTGGAGCGCGAATTGGGGGCGTTGATCGAAGTTTGAAGACTGGCGCCATACCAAATGTGGGAGCGAGCTTTTGTGGCGAGGGAGCTTGCTCCCGCTGGACTGCGAAGCAGGCCCAAAATCTTGTGAGCGCTTCGCACTCAAGCGGGAGCAAGCTCCCTCGCCACAGCAAGCCCGCTCCCACAGGGGTTCGGTGGTTATTCGAATAATGCGTCCAACGCCTGTTCCAGTCGGGTCACCGCAATAATCTGCAACCCCGGCGGGGCCTCTTTCGGCGCGTTGCCCTTGGGCACGATGGCGCGCTTGAAGCCGTGCTTGGCGGCTTCTTTCAGGCGTTCCTGACCGCTCGGCACCGGGCGCACTTCACCCGACAACCCGACTTCGCCAAACACCAGCAGATCATGCGGCAGCGGCCGATTGCGCAGGCTGGACATCACCGCAGCCATCAGCGCCAGGTCGGACGCGGTTTCAAGCACCTTGACCCCGCCGACCACGTTGAGGAACACGTCCTGATCGTGGGTCGGAATCCCGCCGTGACGGTGCAGCACCGCCAGCAACATGGCCAGCCGGTTCTGATCCAGCCCCAAGGTGACCCGACGCGGGTTGGCCAAATGACTGTCATCCACCAGCGCCTGCACTTCGACCAGCATTGGCCGGGTGCCTTCCCACGTCGCCATGACCACACTGCCCGGAACTTCTTCCTGAGCCCGCGTGAGAAAAATCGCCGAAGGGTTGGAGACTTCTTTCAGGCCTTTGTCGGTCATGCCGAACACGCCGAGTTCGTTGACTGCGCCGAAGCGGTTTTTCACCGCCCGCAGCAGACGCAAACGCCCATCGGATTCGCCTTCGAAATACAGCACGGTATCAACCATGTGCTCCAACACTCGCGGGCCGGCCAAGGCGCCTTCCTTGGTCACGTGGCCCACCAGGAAAATCGCCGTGCCGCTCTGCTTGGCATAACGCACCAGCAACGCCGCACTTTCGCGAACCTGGGACACGCCGCCGGGTGCTGATTGCAGTTGTTCGGTGAAAATCGTCTGGATCGAGTCGATCACCATGACCTTGGGCTTTTCCTGCCGGGCCGTGGCGATGATGGTTTCGATGCAGGTTTCGGTCATCACCCGCAGCTTGTCCTGGGGCAAACCGAGACGCCGCGCGCGCATGGCCACTTGTTGCTGGGATTCTTCACCGGTGACGTACAGCGCCGGCATGCTCTTGGCGAGGTTGCACAAGGTTTGCAACAGAATGGTCGACTTACCGATGCCGGGGTCACCGCCGATCAACACCACGGAGCCGTCCACCAGGCCACCGCCGAGCACGCGGTCGAGTTCGCTGGAGGCTGTGGAAAAACGTGGAATCTCTTCGACGCTGACTTCCGCCAGGGTCCTGATCTGCGCTTGTTGGCCGGTCCACCCGGTACGACCGCTGGGCGCCGCAGCGCCGCCGCTCTCGACCATGGTTTCGGTCAGCGTGTTCCAGGCCCCGCACTCGCCGCACTGGCCGGCCCACTTGGGGAAGGTTGAGCCGCACTCGGTGCAGCCGTACATGCGCTTGGCCTTGGCCATCTGAACTCCCGGCAAAAACCGCGATGATAGCGCAGCCGGGCCGGATCAGCGCGGCGGCGCGTTGCGGATTTCACCGCTGGCCAGACGCGCGGCGCTATTGCCCAGCGGATCCTCGGCGTTCAGGTCGGCGCCCTTGGCCTTGAGTGCATCCAGCAACTCGACACGGTTGAACAGCCCGGCGTACATCGCCGCCGTCTGCCCGGCGCCGTTACGCTGATCGGGACTGCAATTGGTGGTCAGCAAGGTCCGGGCAATCTGCACTTCACCCTTGAAGATGGCACCCATCAGCGCCGTGTTACCACGCTGATCCTGTGCGCAGGCATCGGCGCCAGCGGCAAGCAAGCGGTCCACGGCGGCACTCTGGCCGTGGTAGGCCGCCAGAATCAGCGCGGTGTAGCCTTTGTCGTCTCTCGTATCGAGGGAATAACCGGCCTCGATAAATGTGTCGAGCATCGGCACATCGCCACGGCGCGCGGCATCGAAGTAGTAATCCTGCAATTGGGCTTTCAGTGCGGCGGGATCTTTCGCGACCTCCGTCGTCGGTCCGGCAAACACGCTGAACGACAGGGCTGCCAGAAACAGGGATAGATAAAAACGCATGGGTAGGCTCCTTGGTCTGACGGGGCCCCGAATGAGGCCCCGCGTTTCAGGCAAACGGGGATCAGTCGACCAGTTTGGCCGCCAGCGCCTTGACCCGCGCCAAATCACCCTTCGCGACCTTGGTCACGCCGGTGCCGTACTCCGGGTCGGCCTTATAAAGGAACGACAGCATGATGTGCTTGCTCTCGTCGTCGGTGGTGGCGAGCGAGCCGCCGAAGCTGTCGATCAGGTCCTGGCGTTCTTTCTGGCTGAAGGAGCGATACAGATCGCCGGCCTGCTTGAAGTTCTGCTCGCGCTGAATCTTCGCCTGCTGGGTGCTGCCCGACAGCGCCGATTGGCTGTAGCGCGCGGCTTCAGGTTCTTCACGGGGTAGCAAACGGCTCGGCTGGTAATTCACGCCGCTGCTGCTGGCGCCGCTGTTCATCGCGCCATCCTGGTTACCGTTGTTGACCGCAACTTTGGGCGCGTTGATCGGCAGTTGCAGAGCATTTGGCCCCAGGCGATACATTTGCGTATCGGCATACGAGAACACTCGCCCCTGCAACAAACGATCTTCCGATGGTTCAATACCGGGAACAAGATTGGCGGGCGCCATGGCAACTTGCTCGGTCTCCTGGAACACATTGGCCGGATTACGGTTCAACACCATTTGTCCAACTTTTCGCTCAGCAATACCCGGCCAGATCTTGGTGGCGTCCAATGGATCAAAATCGAACTTAGACAAGTCTTGCGGATTCACGACTTGAACGTACAAGTCCCACTTCGGAAAGTCGCCCTTATTTATATGAGCCACCAGATCATTAGTCATATGACTGTAGTCTTTGCCCTGGACTTTTTCGACAGCCTTTGGATCGAGATTATTAATGCCTTGCAAACTTTTCCAATGGAATTTCACATAGTGAACTTCGCCTTTGACATTCACTAACTTATAGGCATGGACACCATTACCGTCCATTTCCCGATAACTGGCAGGTGTTCCGGAATTGGAATAAAGCTCAGTCAGGGTGCGTGTGGCTTCCGGCACATGGGAGAAGAAATCGAAACGACGCGAATCGTCGTCAAGGTTGGTGCGTGGATCCGGCTTGAAGGCGTGCACCATGTCCGGGAATTTGATGGCGTCACGGATGAAGAAGGTCGGGAAGTTGTTGCCCACCAGGTCCCAATTGCCGTCGGCAGTGTAGAACTTGGTGGCGAAACCGCGCGGGTCGCGCAGGGTTTCCGGGGAGTGATTGCCATGGACCACCGCCGAGAAGCGCACGAACACCGGCGTGCTCTGGCCGCCGGCAAACACCTTGGCCTTGGTCAGGTCGCTGAGATCATCGGTCACAGTGAACGTACCGTGGGCCCCAGTACCCCGGGCATGCACCACGCGTTCCGGAATGCGTTCACGGTCGAACCGCTGGAGTTTCTGGATCAATTGCACGTCTTGCAGCAGCACCGGGCCCGTGGCGCCGGCGGTTTGCGAGTTCTGATTGTCGCCGACGGCGGCGCCGTTATCGCGGGTGAGTGTCGCGGCACTCACGGAAAAGGACAGCAGGCCGGCGCTCAAGACGCCCAGGGCGCGGCGATGGGAATAAGCCCCAAGGCCAAGGGAAGTTGTCATAGGAGTTTCCTCTGATTTTATAAAGCGCATCCAGGTGCGCTCAACAGAGGCTAGTGACCGCCAGCCCAAAACCTAAATAGAAATGCCACACCGAGGCGATAGTAAAAAGGTGCTGGAAGGCCCGGCCTAGAGCGGGTAAACCGCGCGCGAATGGTGGCCTTTTGTAAACTTTCTGCAAATGAGCAGGTCGATAGCAGGCAAGCGTTGTAAGCAGTTGTGTCGAGCAGGATGCGTTTTGCTGATTTACACTGCGTTCACCAACCTCATCTGTAACAAGGAAATAACCTATGGGCGTGCTTAACGAGTTCAAGGCCTTCGCGGTCAAAGGCAATGTGGTCGATATGGCCGTCGGTATCATCATCGGCGCCGCGTTTGGCAAGATCGTCTCGTCGTTCGTCGGCGATGTGGTCATGCCGCCAATCGGCTTGTTGATCGGTGGGGTGGATTTCAGTGACTTGGCTGTTACGCTCAAGGCCGCCAATGGCGACATCCCGGCGGTGGTGCTGGCGTACGGCAAGTTCATCCAGAGCTTGATCGACTTCGTGATCGTTGCGTTCGCGATCTTCATGGGCGTCAAGGCCATCAACCGCCTGAAGCGTGAAGAAGCCGTGGCCCCGACTCTGCCGCCGGTGCCGACCAAAGAAGAAGAACTGCTGAGCGAGATCCGCGATCTGCTCAAGGCTCAGAACGACCGACCTTGAAGGCTGTGTAGCGATGTAAAAACGGCGCCTTCGGGGCGCCGTTTTTTATTACCAATAGTTCTCCACCGCCACTTGGCCGGGTCGCCGGCTGAGGCTCAGGTTCATATCACGCAGCTTCAGCAATTTACGCGTGTCATCGATCATTTGCGGGTTACCGCAGATCATCACTCGTGAATGCTCGGGCGTCAGCTCTAGCCCCGCCGCCCGCTCCAGCTCGCCATTTTCAATCAGGGTGGTAATCCGACCATTCAGGACGCCAGGAATCTGTTCGCGGGTGACCGTCGGGATGAATTGCAGTTTGTGCGCATGCTCCGCCAGGTAGTCACGCTGCGCCAGCCCTGCGATCAGGTCCTGATAAGCCAGCTCGCGGCCTTCGCGAGCGCTGTAGACCAGGATGATGCGTTCGAATTTTTCCCATACCTCGAAATCCTGCAGGATCGAGAGGAACGGTGCCACGCCCGTGCCTGTGGATAACATCCAGAGATCGCGGCCATCGACGAACCGATCCAAAGTCAGGTAGCCCGTGGCCTGGCGTTCTACCAGCAACGTATCCCCCACTTCCAGACGGCTCAGCTCGCTGGTGAACTCGCCTCCCGGCACAACGATGGAGAAGAATTCAAGAAACTCGTCATACGGCGACGAAACCATGGAATAGGCGCGCCACACCGTGCTGCCATCAGGTTTGGTCACCCCCAGACGCGCGAATTGCCCGGCACGAAAGCGAAAACCCGAGTCCCGGGTTGTGCGCAGGGTAAACAGGCTCGGCGTCAGTGGCTGGACGTCGAGCAGGGTCTGGCGTGTGAATTTTTCTGCACTGGCGGTCATGGGGCACTCCATTGAACAGGTGCCCCCAGTGTCCCGCAAAGCCGAGGACTTAAACACCGGCGATTTGTAGTGGCTTTAGCAGCGGTGGCTTTTTTATTATTTAAATAACAATAAACGCTAGTTCTAAATGACAATTAAACGCATAAATGGCTTTTCAACATTAATTTAGTTTCGTCACACAGCTACATACACCCAGAATCTGTTATGCACTTCTCGCACGCCATACATATCCAAAAAATTGGAGCGTACGTACCAGAAACCTCCTACACTCGGTGCGTGCCGGATCCTTGGATCCAAAGGGCCACCCCAGTGATACATAAATATGGAGGACTAAAATGGAAATGTGGAAGGAGTCGCAGTTAACGCAATTGTCTTACTCCAATGAAATTGACATCGCGTACCAGATTTCACTCAATTTCATTAAAAACCTGGGGTATAAATTCTGTGCGTTTTCAATAACATCAAAAACTATTGGTACTCAGGACCATACCTTTAGCCGAAATAACTTTCCCCCTGCATGGAACACCCAATATAAAGAAAACAAATTCATTGCCATCGACCCGATAGTGGCTCATTGCAATCAATCCATGTTGCCGATTATGTGGACCGAAGAGGTTTTTTCAAAGACGCCCTGGATGTGGCAAGCCTTGCAACAGGAAGGGCTTCAACATGGTTGGTCGCAATCGATCCATGATCAGGAGAGCGGCCTTTGCAGCATTCTGAGTCTGGCTAGAAGCCATTGCCCCATTAGCGCTTATGAATTGTATGAAAATCTCGGCTTCACGGTTTTCATCAGTCGTCATCTGCACAGTCTGGCCGCCAAGGCATTGCCCAAAAGCGTATCGAAACCAATCGCACCGCATCTGTCTCCCAGAGAAGTCGAGGTATTGAAGCTGTCCGCCGATGGCAAGACCGCGTACGAAATTTCCATAATCCTCAGCCTCAGCGAGCGCACTGTGAATTTCCACGTGCACCGGGCAATCGAAAAACTCGGGGTCTGCAACAAAACTGCCGCCGTGACCAAAGCGGTCAGGCACGGCGTTATTTGAAGCGGTTCGATTCAAGGAAAACCTGCGGGTAATCCAATAGAAAAAAACGTACCATTTGCGATTCTTCCAGAGTGGTGACGTGTGACCCTTCACGACGCAGTCCACTCGGTCGTTTCTGCCCGCTACATCGCCCCTTGGCTGCGGGATACCCGTTGATTATCCAGAGCCTCCCGCCCCATGCCCTTGCTCGAAACACCTTTCGCCCAACTCGACCTGATTCGCCAGCCCGAACAGCAGAATGAACCACTGCAAGCGTTCGATGCCGCCGACGAATACCTGCTCAATCATCTGGCCGAGCAACAACCGGCTGCGGACTCTCGGGTGTTGGTACTCAACGACAGTTTCGGCGCATTGGCCGCCAGCCTGGCAGGCAAGGTTCAGGTGACCAGCAGTGGCGACTCGTTCCTGGCCTTCCTGGGGCTGGAAAAGAACCTGATCCGCAATGGGAAAGCGTTTGACGCAGTGCCGAGCGTGCCGGCCAGTGAAGCGTTCGTTGGGCCGTTCGACCGGGTGTTGATCCGGGTGCCGAAAACCCTCGCCTTACTTGAAGAACAACTGATTCGCCTGCAAGGCCAATTGGCCCCGGGTGCCCAGGTGATTGCGGCGGCGATGGTCAAGCACCTGCCTCGCGCTGCCGGGGACTTGCTGGAGCGCTACATCGGCCCGGTACAAGCCTCGTTGGCGGTGAAGAAGGCCCGGTTGCTGATTGCCACCGCGCAATCCAAACCACCTGTCGCATCGCCCTACCCATCGCGCTACCTGCTCGACGAGCCTGCGATCGAACTGCTTAACCACGCCAATGTGTTCTGCCGCGAAGGCCTGGATATCGGCACCCGGGCGTTCCTGCCGCATCTGCCGAAAAACCTCGGCGCAGCGCGGGTTGCTGACCTGGGTTGCGGCAACGGTGTACTGGCCATCGCCAGCGCCCTGCAAAACCCTGAAGCGCATTACACGCTGGTGGACGAGTCATTCATGGCCGTGCAATCGGCCAGTGAAAACTGGCGCGCGGCGTTGGGTGAACGGGATGTAATCGTGCGCGCCGACGATGGCTTGGCCGGTCAGGAACCGCAATCGCTGGATGTGGTGCTGTGCAATCCACCCTTCCACCAGCAACAAGTCGTCGGTGACTTTCTCGCCTGGCGGATGTTCCAGCAGGCCCGGGAGGCTTTGGTGGTCGGCGGCGCGTTGTACATCGTCGGTAATCGTCACTTGGGTTATCACAGCAAGTTGGCGCGGCTGTTCCGCGGTGTCGAGCAAGTGGCGGCTACCCCGAAATTCGTGATTCTTAAGGCGCGCAAATAACCCGGGCAAAAAAAACCCTCCGTCAGGAGGGTTGAGGCCGTGCCACAAGGCATCGGGATGGGAACTGTGGGTGTTTCAGTGGGTGGTCAGGCCTGCGGCATTCATGAACATGCGCATCAGGCTGGCCACGATAAACAGGGCCACGACACTGCCGGTCCAGATCATCGCCAACCATCCGAGCCGCTGCCATAGCGGCTTTTTTTCGGCCTGTTCGATGTCGTGCAGGGAAGGTTTGGTGGACATGTGTTCGATCCTCTCTTGAAGGGGATGGCGTCAGTGATGACGCCATCGCGAGCAAGCTTTGCTCCTACTAGTGATAGCCGTCTTCATGGGTGACCTTGCCGCGGAACACGTAGTAGCTCCAGAAGGTGTAGCCCAGGATGAACGGGATGATGAACAGCGTGCCCACCAGCATGAAGCCCTGGCTTTGCGGCGGCGCGGCAGCGTCCCAGATCGAGATCGACGGCGGCACAATGTTCGGCCACAGGCTGATGCCCAGGCCGCTGTAGCCGAGGAAGATCAGCACCAGGGTCAGCAGGAACGGCGTGTAGTTCGCGTTGCGGGCCACAGCACGGATCAGACCGTACATGGTCACCAGCACCAGGATCGGTACCGGCAGGAACCAGAACAGGTTCGGCAAGGTGAACCAGCGCGCGGCAATATCGGCATGGGCCAGCGGGGTCCAGATGCTGACGATACCGATCACTGCCAACACAACGAACGCCAAGGGCCGCGCCAGGTTATGCATCTGCTCCTGCAACTTGCCTTCGGTCTTCATGATCAGCCAGGTGCAGCCGAGCAACGCGTAGGCAATCACCAGCGCTACGCCGCAGAACATCGTGAACGGCGTCAGCCAGTCCAGAGAACCACCGGCAAACTGTCGGTTAACCACCGGCAAGCCGTCGATAAACGCCCCCAGCGCCACACCCTGGAAGAAGGTTGCAGCCACCGAACCGCCAATGAAGGCCTTGTCCCACAGATGGCGCTTGTCGTCCTTGGCCTTGAAGCGGAACTCGAACGCCACACCACGAAAGATCAGCCCGATCAGCATGAAGATCAGCGGCAGGTACAACGCCGACAACACCACCGAATAGGCCAGCGGGAAGGCGCCGAACAACGCCGCGCCGCCTAGTACCAGCCAGGTTTCGTTACCGTCCCAGACCGGGGCGACGGTGTTCATCATCACGTCACGGTCGGTCTTGCCCGGGATGAACGGAAAGAGAATCCCGATGCCAAGATCGAAACCGTCCATGACCACGTACATCATGATGCCGAAGATGATGATCACGGCCCAGATCAGCGGAAGATCAATACCCATGATTCAAATCTCCTTGGTCAGGCTGTGGCGGTGGTCACCGTCGGTGTCATCATCGTCAGCTGCGGACAGCGGACGGGCCGGCGTACGTTTCTGGCCAGGACCACCGTCGTTGGTTTCCTTGCCTTCGTCGATCTTCGGCCCTTTGCGCACCAGCCTCATCATGTAGCCCAGGCCAGCACCGAACAGCGCGAAATAGACCACGACGAACATGACCAACGTGATGCTCATCTGCATGAAGCTGTGATTGGAAGATGCATCGGCCGTGCGCATCAATCCATACACCACCCACGGCTGACGGCCGATTTCAGTGGTGAACCAGCCCGCGAGGATTGCGATCAGACCCGACGGCCCCATCCACAACGCCAGGTACAGGAACGGCCGCGAGGTGTACAACCTGTCGCTTTTACGCAGCCACAGGCTGCACAAACCGGTGAAGATCATCAGGAAGCCCAGGCCAACCATCACCCGGAACGACCAGAATACGATGGTCGAATTCGGCCGGTCTTCAGGCGGGAAGTCCTTGAGTGCCGGCACTTGCTTGTCCAGCGAGTGCGTGAGGATCAGGCTGCCGAGGTAAGGAATCTCGACCGCGAATTTGGTCTTCTCGGCTTTCATGTCCGGCCAGCCAAACAGGATCAGCGGGGTCGGTTCATCACCGATGTTTTCCCAGTGACCTTCGATCGCCGCGATTTTCGCCGGCTGATGCTTGAGCGTATTGAGGCCGTGGAAGTCACCGATCACTGCCTGAATGGGCGCCACGATCAACGCCATCCACATGGCCATCGAGAGCATGGTGCGGATCGCCGGGTTGTCTTTGCCGCGCAGCAAGTGCCAGGCCGCCGAGGAACCGACAAAGAAAGCCGTCGCCACGAACGCCGCCGTCGCCATGTGCATCAAGCGGTACGGGAATGACGGGTTGAAGATCACCGCCAGCCAGTCCACCGGAATCACTCGGCCGTCGATGATTTCGAAGCCTTGGGGTGTCTGCATCCAGCTGTTGGACGCAAGGATCCAGAACGTCGAGATCAACGTGCCGACGGCTACCATGACCGTGGAGAAGAAGTGCAGCTTGCGCCCGACCTTGTTCCAGCCGAACAGCATGACGCCTAGGAAACCGGCTTCGAGGAAGAACGCGGTGAGCACTTCATAAGTCAGCAGCGGCCCGGTGACCGCCCCGGCGAAGTCCGAGAAACGACTCCAGTTGGTGCCGAACTGATAGGCCATGACGAGGCCGGAGACCACGCCCATGCCGAAGTTCACGGCAAAGATCTTCGACCAGAAGTGGTACAGATCGCGATAGGTGTCATTGTGGGTTTTGAGCCACAGCCCTTCGAGTACCGCCAGGTAACTCGCCAGGCCAATGGTGATGGCCGGGAACAGGATGTGGAACGAGATGGTGAACGCGAACTGCATCCGGGCGAGATCAAGTGCCTCCAAACCGAACATAAGTCTTCCTCTGTCAGGTAATACCGGCTGAAGGGCTTATGACCCTGCACCCACTCTGCCCCCACGGATATGGAGTGTGGCGAATTCGAATTCGTTCTTTTTTTACAAACATCACAACGTAGGGAGTCTGGCCGTCTGGCCGCCGGATCAATTCCTTGTGGGGTATTGATCTGGATCAAGCAACGTTGAAAGAGTAGTCCCATTTTTGACGATGGACGGTGTGGTCTTTTGCCGCGTGACAGGTTGCCTCATCGCTTTGGCAATCCGCAGCAACACATTCCCTGTGGGAGCGGGCTTGCTCGCGAAAGCGGTGGGTCAGGCAAATTGATTTCGACGGATACACCGCTTTCGCGAGCAAGCCCGCTCCCACAGGGGGATTCCTGGGTTTTGGAGATCGGTGTCTAGCTACCTAAAATTTAGGTCAGCGCAACTTCTTGTTACAGCTTGGTGATAGTCTCAACCCTCCCCTCGCTCAAGACCTGCCTTCAGATGCCCAGCCAAGCGCCCCTGCTGTTACGTCATCACCGTCCTTTCATTGCGTTCTGGCTGGCCCGGGTGTTTACCGCCAGCGGTTTTCAGATGCTCACCGTGGCCATCGGCTGGAATCTGTACCAACTGACCGGCAACGTGCTGGACCTGGGCCTGGTGGGTTTGGTCGAGTTCGCCCCGCGCGTATTGTTCATGCTGCACACCGGGCATGTCGCGGACCGTTATGACCGGCGCAAGGTCGCGGCGATCTGCCAGTCCCTGCAAGCCCTGATCGCGTTGTCCCTGGCCATCGGCAGCGCCACCGATCACGTCACCCGGGAAATGATCTTCATCCTCGCGTTCCTGCTCGGCGCCGCACGCTCCTTCGAGATGCCGACCACCCAAGCGCTGCTCCCGAGCATTGTGCCGAGTGCGCTGTTCCCACGGGCCGTGGCCGCCGCGCAATCGGCGCAGCAATCAGCGACCATCGTGGCACCGGCGCTCGGCGGTTTGCTGTACGCCTTCGGCAGCGTCTGGGTGTATGGCCCGACGGTCGTTCTGTACATCATCGCCTGCTGCTTGATGCTCAACCTGCCCGCACGGCAGACGCCGTTGAACAAGGGCAAGGCGACCATGGATTCGCTGCTGGCCGGCATCCGCTTCATTCGCAGCCGCCCGGACATCCTCGGGGCGATTTCCCTCGACCTGTTCGCCGTGTTGCTGGGTGGCGCGACCGCGCTGCTGCCGGTGTTCGCCAAGGACATTCTGCTGACCGGCCCCTGGGGCCTGGGCCTGCTGCGGTCGGCGCCGGCGGTGGGCGCGCTGTTGATGTCGCTGTACCTGGCGCGATTTGCCGTGGAACGCAAAGTCGGACGGGTAATGTTTACCGCCGTAGGCATCTTCGGCGTGGCGACCATCGCCTTCGGCCTGTCCACCTCGTTCTGGTTCTCCCTCGCGGTGCTGGTGGTACTGGGCGCGGCGGACATGATCAGCATGGTGATCCGCGCTTCTTTCGTGCAACTGGAAACCCCGGATGAAATGCGTGGCCGGGTCAGCGCCGTGAACGGACTGTTCATCGGCGCTTCGAACCAGTTGGGCGAGTTCGAATCCGGCCTCACCGCCCACTGGTTCGGGACCGTGCCGGCCGTGGTCATGGGCGGCATCGGTACGCTGGTGGTGACCGGGACCTGGATCAAACTGTTCCCGACCCTGGCCAACCGCGACCGCATGCACGTCGCGGTCGAGGAAGCCAAGGTCTAGAGCAGCTTGTCCAGAGTGACGGGAAAGTCCCGCACCCGTTTGCCGGTGGCGTGATAGATCGCATTCGCCACCGCCGCCGCCACCCCGACGATACCGATTTCGCCGACGCCCTTGGAACCGAGGGCGTTGACGATCTCGTCGCGTTCTTCGACAAACAGCACGTCAATCTCGCCAATATCGGCGTTTACCGGAATGTGGTACTCAGCCAGGCTGTGGTTCATGTGACGACCCAACGCGTGGTCGGTCTGCGTCTCCTCATGCAGCGCCATGCCGATGCCCCAGACCACGCCGCCGAGGATCTGGCTGCGGGCCATTTTCGGATTGACCACCCGGCCGGCAGCAATCGCGCTGACTACCCGGTTGACCTTCACCGTGCCTAAATCCTCATCCACCAACACTTCGACGAATACTGCCGAATGGGTCGCAGTGGCGTAGGCTTCGCGTTTTTTGTCCGGTTCGGCGTCGACTTGAACCTCAATCGCATCCTCGCCGCTGTCCCGGGCCAGATCGGCCAACTGGACTCGCGCCTCACCGAATGACAGCTCCCCGTCTTCGAACACCGCCTGCTCCGAGGTCACGCCACTGAAGGCCGGCGACGTTTGCCGAGCCACGGCGAGCAGTTTTTCCTTCAACGCTTCACACGCCTGCTGCACCGCCGTGCCGACCGACGACACAGTGAACGATCCGCCCTGCAACGGCGCAGTGGGTAATGAAGAGTCGCCGAGGACAAAGTTGACGTCCTTCAGCGAAACGCCTGACGCCTGCGCGGCGATTTGCGTCATCACCGTGTAGGTTCCGGTGCCGATGTCGGTGGTCGCGCTGCTGACGGTGAGCTTGCCGTTGTGATCGAGTGAGGCCTTTGCGCTGGCCTTCATTTGCATCGCCTCCCACACGCCACCGGCCATGCCCCAACCGACCAACTGCCGGCCCTGGCGCATGCTGCGCGGTTCAGGATCGCGCTTTTCCCAGCCGAACCGTTTGGCGCCCTGGGCGTAACACTCGCGCAGTTCTTTGCTGGAATAGGGTTTGTCTTCGTTCTGATTGCGCTCGGAATAGTTGATCAGGCGCAGTTGCACCGGATCGATGGCCAGCGCGCAGGCCAGTTCATCCATCGCACATTCCAGGCCAATCAGCCCCAGCGCCGCGCCCGGCGCCCGCATGTCCAGCGGCGTGAAGACATCGAGCGGCAGCAGTTTGTAGGTCAGCTGCACGTTGTCGCAGTGGTAGAGCATGCCGCTCCACTCCACCACATGCTCGGTGAAGTCTTCGAAACGCGAAGTCTGGCCGATGGCGGTATGCGCCACTGCGAGCAGGCGACCATTGGCCGCCGCGCCCAATTGCAAGCGCTGCAAGGTGCGCGGGCGATAGCCGAAGGTGAACATCTGCTGCCGCGTCAGCGTCACTCGCACCGAGCGCTTGAGGTGCAGCGCCGCCATCACCGCCAGCGGCAGTTGATACTGCGGACGCAAACCAGAACCGAATGCCCCGCCGACATACGCAGCGAAAATCCTGACCTGCTCTTTCTCCAGGCCAAAGACCTTTTGCACGTAGGACTGACAGTTCTGCGGGCCTTGGGTCTTGTCGTGGATGTGCAGGCTGCCATCGGTTTGATACAGCACCGTGCTGGCGTGGGGTTCCATCGGGTTGTGGTGTTCGATCGGCGTGCTGTAGTTCAGATCCAGGCTCATGGCCGCGCCGGCGAACTCGGCCTGAAAATTCCCACGCGGTTTCGGCAGTTCGGCGGGTGCGGGATGGGCTTCGCCCTGCAGACTCAAGAGATCGGTCTGATGGCTCTCGGCGTCGTACTCGATCTCGATCAACGAACCGGCATAGCGCGCCAGCTCAAGATTATCCGCCACAACCAGTGCCAGCGGCTGACCGCTGTACAGGACACGGTCGTTGTACAACGGACGAAATGGAGAGCCGTCAGCCGAGTCGGCGTCTTCATAGTCCTTGTCATAACTGGCGATTTTCGGACGATTGGTGTGATCGATCACGGCGACCACGCCCGGCAGCGCGAGGGCTTTGGACGCGTCAACGTTGAGCACACGACCGCAGGCGATGCGGCTGGAGACAACACTGCCATGCAGCAGGCCGTCTTCGGGAAACTCCCCGGCATAGCGCGCCTGACCGGTGACTTTGAGATGGCCATCGACGCGATCCAGCGGTTGCCCCATCGGTTTAGTGAACGTAGTCATCAGGCTTGCCCTCCCCGCGCGGCATCGCTCAAGGCGCGAACAATTGCCCGGCGGGCCAGTTTGACTTTGAATGCGTTGTGTTCGAGAGGCTGCGCGTTCTGCAACAAGGCGTCGGCGGCAGCGGTGAAGGTTTCGACGCTGGCCGCTTTGCCCACCAACCAGCTCTCCACCGCTTCGTCGCGCCACGGCTTGTGCGCCACGCCGCCGAGGGCGAGACGTGCCTGGCGAATCACGGGACCGGTGAAATCCAGCGCAGCGGCCACCGAAACCAGCGCAAAGGCATAGGACGCCCGGTCGCGAATCTTCAGGTAATGGCTGTGTTCGGCAAAACCGGTGGCGGGCAGTTCGATGGCGGTGATCAGCTCATCGTCGGCCAATTGGTTGTCGCGCTCGGGGTGGTCGCCCGGCAGGCGGTGAAAGTCGGCGAACTCGATGGTTCTCGCACCAATGCGACCTTCCACGTGGACCACCGCTTCCAGCGCAGCCAGTGCCACGCACATATCCGACGGATGCGTGGCGACACATTGCGCACTGGCGCCGAGGATTGCGTGAATCCGGTTGAGCCCGTCCCGCGCCGGGCAACCGCTACCGGGTTCGCGCTTGTTGCACGGCACATTGGCGTCGTAGAAGTAATAGCAGCGGGTGCGTTGCAGCAGGTTGCCACCGGTGCTGGCCATGTTGCGCAGTTGCGGCGATGCGCCTGCCAGAATCGCTTGGGACAATAGTGGATAGCGCTGTTCGATCAACGGGTGCCAGGCCAGATCAGCGTTACTGACCAACGCGCCAATCATCAGCCCGCCCGAGGCCGTTTCAGTGACCTCGCGCAATGGCAAACCGGTGATATCGATCAGATGTTCGGGACGGGTCAGGTTTTCCTTCATCAAATCCAGAAGATTCGTACCGCCCGCGATGAAGCGCGACGCCGGGCCAGCGAGATGCACGGCGTCCTGCACCGAGTCCGGCTTGCTGTAGTGGAAAGGATTCATTGGCCACCTCCTTGGCGACAGGCGGGCAAGGCTTCTTCGATGGCATCGCGGATGTTGCTGTAGGCACCGCAGCGGCAGAGGTTGCCGCTCATCAGCTCTTGAATCTCTTCGGTACTGTGAGCACGACCTTCATTGGCCAGTCCCACCGCCGAACAAATCTGCCCCGGCGTGCAATAGCCACATTGAAAGGCATCGTGCTTGATGAAAGCTTGCTGCATCGGGTGCAGTGCTTCGCCGCTGGCGAGGCCTTCGATGGTGGTCAATTCGGCTCCGTCGCACATTACCGCCAGGGTCAGGCAGGCATTCACCCGCTTACCGTTGAGCAACACCGTGCAGGCGCCGCACTGGCCGTGGTCGCAGCCCTTTTTCGTGCCGATCAGATCAAGTTGCTCGCGCAGCAAATCCAGCAACGTGGTCCAGGGCAGGACCTCGAGCTGACGCACCTGGCCGTTAAGCGTCAGGCGTAACGGATGGCGTGCGAAGGACGGCGTCGCCGCCTCGGGAGTGGTCGCGCTCATAAACACCTCACGGTTAGTCATACATTCGCGGCGTTTTGGCAAACCGCCGTCATAAGGGGTACGACTTCGGGGGTTGGATGAGCGTTCAAAGGAATTGATCTGTGGTGCAATCGCACACAAAGCACATATTCGCCGACCAAGTGCGATACATAGATACCGCATCGAGTGTAATGTATCGCCTTACACTCCCCCCCATGATCAAATCCTTTCAGCACAAAGGCCTTCGTGGCTTCTATGAATCAGGTTCGACTCGTGGGATTCGCGCAGACCATGCGAAACATCTGTCTCGGATGCTGCAGTTCATGGACCGCGCTGTGGCGCCTGGGGACCTTGATCTTCCGGGATGGCGGCTACACCCGTTAAAGGGAGAACTGGCCGAGTATTGGTCCCTCAGCGTTTCGGGTAACTGGCGAGTTATTTTTCGTTTTATTGGCTCGGATATCGAACTGGTCGACTATCTGGACTATCACTGACAGGAGGCAGGATCATGCCCATGCACAACCCGCCACACCCCGGTGAAACGCTTTTGATGGACGTGCTGCCCGAGCTTGGCATCAGTGTCACAGAACTGGCCCGCCATCTCGGATTTGCTCGGCCACATCTTTCCAGGGTGTTGCATGGCCACGCGCCGATCAGCCCGGATCTGGCGGTACGTCTGGAGCGGGCAGGCATTGGGAAAGCCCGCATGTGGCTGGGGGTTCAAATCGACTATGACCTCTGGCAGGCCGAACATCGCGAGCAACCGGTCATCGAGCCGATTGCCGTCCACGCCTGATCGGTTCTAAACCAACAACTCCCCCGCCACCGTCGCGCGCGTGGCTTTACCGCAGAGTTGTTCCACCAGCGCCAGTGCAAAGGGCAGTGCAGCGCTCGAGCCTTGGGCGGTGATGCAGTTGCCATCCACCACCACCGGTTCATCGACGAAGGTGCAGCCCGACAATTGATTGCTGACCGTGGGCAGGCAAGTCATGCGCCGTTGACGCAACACGCCAAAGGCTTGCAGCGCCAGCGCCGGGGCTTCGGCGATGCCGGCGAACAGGCGCCCGGCGGCGGCCTGGTCCTTGATCAGTTGTTGCAGGGGTTGATGCGCCGCCAGGTGTTGCGCGCCAACGGCACCGCCGGGCAAAACAATCAGGTCGAACGGCTGGGCCAGCAGATCCACCAGCATGGCGTCGGCGGTCAGGCGGGTGCCACGGGCGCAAGTGAGCATGCGCCGGCCCTCGATGCTGGCCACCACCACTTCTACTTGAGCGCGGCGCAGCACATCGACCAGAGTCACGCATTGCAGGTCATCGATGCCCTCGGCGAGGGTAATCAGAGCTCTAAAGGTCATGGGCACGGTCCACAGGATGATCCTTAAAGCGTAGTCAGCTTTATTGACCCTGGTTCGCGCCCGGTCGTTACTTGATGTAAAGCTGCGTCGATAGCGTGTTGCCCGGCGCGTTGATCGAGGTGTTGCTGAAGGTGAATGTCCCTTCCTGCCTGTCGCCCAGGTCATAGACGTAAAGCTTTCCGACAACCCTGGTCTCGGTGCTGGTGCATTGCGTCGGGTTGCCGTTGCCGTAGGCGCAGACGTTGGTCTGCCCGCCGGCGACGCTAAAACCGTCGATGGAAGCACGCGGTCCGCGTCCGTAACCCATTTCCAGCACATAGACCTTGATGTTCGCCCCGCCGTGATCGCAGGTGGTGCGTTCTTGCCCGGCAGAAATATTTTCAATGCCACAGGTGGCGGACTGGACCTTGAGCACCTGAACATTGGTCAACGGCGGTGCCGACGCCGCCATTACGGCAGGCACACCGGCCAGCAACGCGAAAAACAGCCCAAATGACCGAACAAAATTGCGCTTGATGCGAACCATGAAGACTCCCCCAAAACAGGCGCGCAGTATGGCTCAGTTCAGCGAATGGCAAAACATCGCCGACGATCGCAGCCATTACCCCACGCGGCTGGTATGATGCGCGGCTTTTTCCGACCCACAGAAAATTCCGGGCGCCCTGGGCAGTCTGTGCTTTGCTGTTGAGGTCGATACATTCACGGCGCACTGCGCGCCACGGGGAGCAGACATGCTGGAAAGGCTGTTTCAACTCAAGGCACATAACACCAACGTGCGGACCGAGATTCTTGCGGGCGTCACGACCTTCCTGGCCATGGCCTACATTCTGTTCGTCAACCCGAGCATCCTCGGCGAGACCGGTATGGACAAGGGCGCGGTGTTTGTCGCTACGTGCCTGGCCGCCGCCTTCGGTTCGACGGTGATGGGCCTGATCGCCAACTACCCGATCGCCCTCGCGCCGGGCATGGGCCTGAACGCATTCTTCACCTACACCGTGGTCCTGCACATGGGCCATACCTGGCAAGTGGCGCTGGGTGCAGTGTTCATTTCGGCGGTGTGCTTCTTCCTGCTGTCGATCTTCCGCATCCGTGAATGGATCATCAACAGCATCCCGCTGCCCCTGCGCTCGGCGATTGCTGCGGGTATCGGCCTGTTCCTGGCGCTGATCGCCCTGCACAACGCCGGCATCGTGGTCAGCAACCCGGCGACCATGGTCGGCCTCGGTGACCTGAAACAACCGGCACCGATCCTCGCGACCCTGGGCTTTGCCCTGATCGTCGCCCTCGAAGCACTCGCCGTGCGCGGCGCGGTACTGATCGGCATCCTGGCGGTGACCATTGTTTCCATCGTGATGGGCTTCACCGCGTTCGGCGGCGTGATGTCGATGCCACCTTCGCTGGCCCCGACCTTCCTGCAACTGGACATCAAGGGCGCACTGGACATCGGTCTGGTCAGCGTGATCTTCGCCTTCCTGTTCGTCGACCTGTTCGACAACTCCGGCACCCTGATCGGCGTCGCCAAGCGCGCCGGCCTGATGGGCAAGGACGGCCACATGCCGAAAATGGGTCGTGCGCTGATCGCCGACAGCACCGCGGCCATGGCCGGTTCGCTGCTGGGCACCTCGACCACCACCAGCTACATCGAATCCGCAGCCGGCGTGAGTGCCGGTGGCCGCACCGGCCTGACCGCCATCGTGGTGGCGATTCTGTTCCTGCTGGCGTTGTTCTTCTCGCCACTGGCCGCCAGCGTTCCGGCGTTCGCTACGGCACCGGCACTGCTGTTCGTCGCAGTACTGATGACATCCGGCCTGGCCGAAATAGACTGGGACGACATCACCGTTGCCGCACCGGTCGTGGTCACCGCGCTGGCCATGCCGTTCACATATTCCATCGCCAACGGCATCGCCTTCGGTTTCATTTCCTGGACCGTGATCAAGTTGCTGTCCGGCCGCGCCCGTGAGCTGAACCCGGCGCTGGTGATTCTGTCGATTCTGTTCGTGATCAAGTTGGGTTGGTTCAACGCATGACTTTTGATTCCCAGGCCTACGCCGTACAGCTCGAAGAAAAGGTCACGCGTTTGCGTGACCTGCTGGCACCGTTTGGTGCGCCAGAACCCGTCGTATTCGACTCGCCGCTGAAAAACTTTCGCCTGCGCGCAGAGTTTCGCCTGTGGCGCGAAGGCGGCGACCGTCACTACGCGATGTTTGCCCAGGACGACAAGCGCACGCCGATCCTGATCGAAGAATTCCCGATCGCCAGCCTGCGCATCAATGAACTGATGCCGCAGCTCAAGGCCGCGTGGCAAGCGAGTGCAGCCCTGAGCCACAAGCTATTTCAGGTGGAGTTCCTGACCACCCTGGCCGGCGATGCGATGATCACCCTGTGCTATCACCGTCCGTTGGACGAGCACTGGCACACCGCTGCGTCGAAACTGGCGGCGGACCTGAACGTCAGCATCATCGGTCGCTCCAAGGGCAAACGCGAAGTCATCGGCCAGGATTACGTGGTCGAGCACTTCGAAGTCGGCGGCCGCACGTTCAGCTACCGCCAGCCGGAAGGCGCGTTCACCCAGCCCAACGGCACCGTGAACCAGAAGATGCTGAACTGGGCTTACGACGCCTTGGGCGATCGCACCGACGATTTGCTGGAGCTGTATTGCGGCAACGGCAACTTCACCCTGCCCCTCGCCACCCGTGCGCGCAAAGCGCTGGCCACCGAGATCAGCAAGAGTTCGGTCAACGCGGCGCTGAGCAACCTGAGCGAAAACGCTGTGGATAACGTCACCCTGGTGCGTTTGTCCGCCGAAGAACTGACCGAAGCCTTGAACGAAGTGCGGCCGTTCCGTCGCCTTCAAGGCATCGACCTCAAGAGCTACGAGTTCGGCAGTGTGTTCGTCGACCCGCCGCGCGCCGGCATGGACCCGGACACCTGCGAATTGACCCGACGCTTCGACAACATCCTCTACATCTCCTGCAACCCGCAGACCTTGGCCGACAACATCGCCCAGCTGCATGACACCCATCGCATCAGCCAATGCGCGATGTTCGACCAGTTCCCGTGGACCCATCACATGGAATCCGGGGTGCTGCTGACCCGGCGTTGATTGCAGGTGCCAGATACAAATCAGCCGTCTTGATGACGGCTTTTTTGTGAGTGCTGCTTATTGGACGACTTCGACCTTGCGCGGGCGACCGCCCTTTTTACCGTTAGCCCGGGCCGCTTCAGCCTTGGCGGCGCTGCTTTGGCGACCATTGCGCGAGGAAATGACCGAGGCCGCCATATTCATCAGCGGCTTGCTGGCGGAAATCAGCCCGGCGATGGAGACGTGCAAGTCCTTCTCTTCATTGCACAGTGCGGTGCCCGAAAAACCGACGGTAAGGGCGGCAAAATCCTCGGCCTCAAAACCATCGAACTCCGGGAAGAGTTTCACAGGTAGCAACAAACCAGCGCCATCCTCGAAGCGGATCGTCAGGCACCCATCCTGGAAGGTCACCGCCGTCGCCTGCAAAGCACTTTTGTGGCGCAGTCGCCCCCGTTCAATTGCCTCGCCCAGCACCTCTTCAGTCACTGGCCGATCCACCTGCAGTTTGGCCGATATCGTTTTCATAACTCGATCTCCACGCCCTCC
Source organism: Pseudomonas nunensis (assembly GCF_024296925.1). Taxonomy (NCBI): domain Bacteria; kingdom Pseudomonadati; phylum Pseudomonadota; class Gammaproteobacteria; order Pseudomonadales; family Pseudomonadaceae; genus Pseudomonas; species Pseudomonas nunensis. The sequence continues at coordinate 7,196,849 of NZ_CP101125.1, read as the reverse complement.
GGTGCACCTATCAGCGCCAGCAGGGTCTTGTTCTCATCAGGCTCGTAATACGCCGACCCAATCATGTAGGTCGTGCTGGCGAGCCGTTTCATGACCACGACTTCGTTGCTCTCCCCGTCCCACAACTGATTGTCGAGGCAAGCGGTGTGCAACTTGTCCCACCAGATGCCCCGCGCCCTGCGCAAGTGGGCCGGTTGCCTGAGGGCATGGCGCAATCCCTCCAGCACCGCCACCGGCGGGCGGCGCGAAAGCGGCACCACATCCCAAAGCTCGACAGCGTTGTGCCAAAAACTGAATTTGAAGCGCGCGCTCCAGGTTCCGGCGTCCACATGCGCGTGTGGCGGGCAGTGCTCATCGCGCAACATGATCACCATTGAAAACCCTTTGTAGCTGAATAATCTCATGCTAACCCATCCGTTAGGTTAATAAGTCGCAAGACTCGACATTCCTTGGAATTCCGATAACTGGCGCTGACTTCCCCAAATCAGCCACCTGAACTGAGCCTAGCTTTCGAGACCACGAACGCCCTGCCCACTACCCCGGAAAATGGTAAGCAATCCTTTCGTAGTAACAGGCTGTATTAATGCGCGGGCATTTGATAAATACAGAGCTCGAGCCTTCATTTGATCCCCGGCGTAATCAATCATGCAGCGACATTTCGACGATCTTCAGCTCGGCAGCATCGAGCTGTTTTGCCTGGCCGCCGAGGCTGGCAGCTTTACCGCCGCCGCGCTGGTCGCCGGGGTGACGCCGGCCGCCGTGAGCCGTTCGGTGTCGCGCATGGAGGAACGCTTGGCGGTGCGGTTGTTCGCCCGCACCACCCGTAGCGTCAAGTTGACCGACAGTGGTCGACGTTATTACGAGGAATGCCGTCAGGCGCTGGCGCAGTTGGTTGAAGCGCAAAGGGAGGTCATGGGCCAGCAGCAGGAACCGTCCGGCACCCTGCGTATCAGTATTCCTACGACCTATGCCCATCACCGGATCTTGCCGTTGCTGCCGGCGTTTCGCGCGCGGTTTCCAGCGGTGAAGGTCGAGACGCATATCAGCAATCGCAACATCGACTTTGTTGGCGAAGGCTATGACATGGCGATCCGGGTGCGGGCGATTCCGGATTCGGGTTTGATCGCCAGGCAGCTGGAGGACGCGGCGCTGGTGATGATCGCCAGTCCCGATTACCTGAAGCGCGCCGGGGTGCCGCAGACCCTGGATGATCTCCCGCAGCACGAATGCATTCAGTACGAATTGCCCAGCAGCGGCCGGCGGATTGCCTGGCTGTTCAATGACAATGGCGAGCCTCGGGAGATTCTTGCCGAGGGCAACCTCAGTTGCTCCGACGACGTGCTGGGCGGCGTGACCCTGGCGAAACACGCTGCGGGTTTGTTTCAGACCTATCGTTTCATCGTCGAAAAAGAGTTGGCGGATGGTTCGCTGGTGGAAGTGCTCAAACCGTATGGCGGACGCTCGCGCCCCTTCACCCTGCTGTATCCGCAGAGTCGGCATGTGCCGTTAAGGTTGCGGGCGTTCATAGATTTTCTGGTCGAACATTTGCCGCGCTGAATATTCAAACCGTCCGATCACCGCACACAAAAACCTGCGACGCCACCTCTTCAATTGACCAAATTAACCAGCTAGTACAATTTATCTCCACAGGCTGAAATCAATAGCCAATGCCAACAATAATAAGTGGAGAGAATCCGATGCCCCCTATCGTTCTGGTGCTCAACGGCCCGAACCTGAACCTGCTCGGCACCCGTGAACCGGCGACCTACGGCCACGAAACCCTGGCCGACATTTCCGCGATGTGCGGACGCGCCGCCGAGGAATTCGGCCTGACGGTGGAGTTTCGCCAGACCAACCATGAAGGCGAATTGCTCGACTGGATTCACGCCGCCCGTGGCCGCTGCGCCGGGATTGTGATCAACCCGGCAGCCTGGACCCACACCTCAGTGGCGATCCGCGATGCCTTGGTCGCCTGTGAACTGCCAGTGATCGAAGTTCATCTGTCCAACGTCCACGCCCGCGAACCGTTCCGTCACCACTCCTTCGTCTCAGCCATTGCCACCGCAGTGATGGCCGGTTTCGGCAGCCACGGCTATCGTCTGGCGCTGGAGCATTTCAGCCTACGTTTGAAGGGATGAGCGCCATGACACATAACACCGTGGTACTTGCTGGGCTGATCGGCGCGGGCATCCAGGCCTCGCGCACGCCAACGCTGCACGAGCATGAAGGCGATGCCCAGGGCCTGCGTTATCTATACCGCTTGATCGACCTCGACCATTTGCAGCTCGACCTTAACGCCCTGCCCGACCTGCTGATGGCCGCCGAGCGCATGAACTTCACCGGGCTGAACATCACCTTCCCGTGCAAGCAGGCGATCATCCCGTTGCTCGACGATTTGTCCCCGGAGGCCCGGGGCATTGGTGCGGTCAACACGGTGGTGCTGAAGGATGGAAAACGCATCGGCCACAACACCGACTGCCTGGGTTTTGCCGAGGGTTTTCGCCGAGGCTTGAAGGACGTTGCCCGTGAGCGTGTAGTCCAAATGGGGGCCGGTGGAGCAGGTGCGGCGGTGGCCCACGCGTTGCTCAGCGAAGGCGTCCAGCAACTCAGCATTTTCGATGTGGATGACGGCCGGGCACAGGCGCTGGCGAACAACCTCAATCAGCATTTCGGTGCTGGCCGAGCCGTGGCCGGGCATGATCTGGCGAGTACCTTGGCGCTGGCTGATGGTCTGGTGAACACCACGCCCATGGGCATGAAAAAACTGCCGGGCATGCCGGTGCCGGTGGAGCTGTTGAGGACTGACTTGTGGGTGGCGGAGATTGTTTACTTCCCACTGGAAACCGAACTGCTGCGCAACGCCCGGGCCTTGGGTTGCCGGACACTGGATGGCGGCACCATGGCGGTGTTCCAGGCGGTGAAGGCATTTGAATTGTTCAGTGGCGTGGTGCCGGATGCGTCGCGGATGCTGGCGCATTTTCAGAGTTTGAATGGTTGAATGGGGGGCTGCTTCGCAGCCCAACGGGGGCAAGCCCCCTCGCCACAGGTCAGGCCTGCAAATAGCGCAAAACCGACTCGCAAATCATCGCCCGATGACGCTGCTTGACGGTTTCATCCGGCAAGTCGATCTGAAATATCTCACTGAAGGTATGGCGGTTCGACACGCGGTAGAAGCAGAACGAACTGATCAGCAAATGCACGTCCAGCGGATCCAGGCCGGCCCGGAACACACCCTCTTCAGCCCCGCGACGCAGGATCTCATTCAGAGAATCGAGGATGGTGTTGTTCATCGCCTTGATCGCATCGGAGCGCTTCACAAACTCGGCGTTGTGAATGTTCTCGATGCAGACGATGCGCACGAAATCGACATTGCGGTCATGGTGATCGAAGGTGAATTCCACCAGCCGCCGAATCGCCTCCACCGGCGCCAGTTCGGCCAGGTGCAAACGGTTTTCGGTGCTGCGGATATCGCCGTAGAGTTTCTCCAGCACCTCGACGTACAGCTGCTCTTTACTGCCGAAGTAGTAATAGATCATGCGTTTCGAGGTGTGGATGCGTTCGGCGATCGCATCGACGCGAGCGCCGGAAAGTCCTTGCTGGACGAACTCGACTATCGCCTCTTGCAGGATGTTCTCGCGGGTCTTTTCCGGGTTGTTCTTGCGACTCTTGCGAGGCTCCACAAGTGGTTCGTCGGGGGCTACGGGGAGTTCTGAAGTTATCGTCATTGCGGGCTCACGGCCATCACTGCACAGGCTGGCGATTATGGGCCGCGCTGCACAGTGAAGGAAGTCGCGCGGCCGTGGTTTAACCCCGTATTTACGATTTTCCTACAACTTTGCCTGACGTACGGCACCACTTCGGGACTTCGCCATGGCCGCCAGGCGCACCGCGACGTTGGCCGCACCGTAACCGGCGTAGCCATTTTTGCGCTGGATGATTTCAAAGAAGAACCGCCCTTCGAATGGCTCGGTGTAGACGTGGAACAACTCGCCACCCTGGGCATCACGGTCGTAGAGCACGTTGAAATACGCTAGCTCGCTGAGGAACTCGTCATCAAAATCAAACCGCGCGGCGAGGTCATCGTAATAGTTGAGCGGGATATCCAGCAGCGGCACGCCGGCCTCTTTCGCACGGCTGACCTCGGCAAAGATGTCGTCGCAGTCGAAGGCGATGTGATGCACCCCGGAGCCGCGATAACTCGACAGCGCGTGTGAGATCGCGGTGTTGCGGTTCTCGGAAATGTTCAGCGGCAAACGGATCGAACTATCACGGCTGCGCAGCGCCCGGCTCTTCACCAGGCCGTACGGATCGGGCAGCACCACCTCGTCGTCCGCCTCGAAATCCAGCAGGCTTTTATAGAACAGCACCCAACTGTCGAGGCTGTCCGCCGGCAGCGCCATGGCCATGTGGTCGATGCGTTTCAGGCCACCGCTGGTGGTGGCTGCCGGTTGCAAATTGAAATCGGTGCCGTAGACATCGGCGTGCTGGTCCACCAGATAAATCAGGCTGCCGTCCGGTGCACGCACCGCCGCCAGCTCCAGTTCGTTGGGGCCGACCAGTCCACGATAAGGCTGGCCCTTGTAGGCCACGGCGCGTGCGAGCGCGCTGGCGCTGTCGTTGACCCGCACGGCGGTGGCGCACAGCGACGGACCGTGGGCTTCGAAAAAGCTGTGGGCGAAAGAGTACGGTTCGGAGTTGAGGATCAGGTTGATATCGCCCTGACGCAACAGGCTGACGCTCTTGGAGCGATGCTGCCCGGCCTTGACGAAACCCAGCCGCTCCAGCCAATGCGAGAGCTTGGCGCCGAGGCTTTCATCCACCGCGAACTCCAAAAACTCGATGCCGTTGTATTCGCTAGCCTTGGGCGTTTCGAACAGGATGTCGACATTGGCCACAGGCTTGGCTTCCTGCGCCAGGCGCTGGCGGGTTTTCTCCTCCAGGTACAGCAACGAGCGCAAACCGTCGGCGGCATTGGCCCGTGGCGGCGCGGCGCGGAAACCGTCGTTGAAGATCTCCAGCGACAGCGGTCCGGTGTAACCGCTTTTGATGATCGGCGCGAGGAAACCCGCCAGATCGAATTCACCCTGGCCCGGGAAGCAGCGGAAATGCCGGCTCCACTCCAGCACGTCCATGGCGAGGATCGGCGCATCGGCCATTTGCACGAAGAAGATTTTGTCGCCGGGAATTTCGGCAATAGCGCTCGGATCGCCCTTGAGCGACAGCGTGTGAAAACTGTCGAGCAGCACACCGAGGCTCGGATGATCCGCCTGGCGCACGATGTTCCACACCTGTTGATAAGTATTGACGTGACGGCCCCAGGCCAGCGCTTCGTAGCCAATGCGCAAACCACGAGCGCCGGCGCGTTCGGCCAGCAGGTGCAGATCATCGATCAGGATGCGTTCATCACCGAGGGAATCGGCCGACGCGTTGCTGCACACCAGCACCAGATCCGTGCCGAGTTCCTGCATCAAGTCGAACTTGCGCTCGGCCCGTTCCAGGTTGCGTTGCAGACGATCGCGGCGGCAGCCTTCGAAATCGCGGAAGGGTTGAAACAGCGTGATGGCGATCCCGAGATCGGCGCACATCTGTCTAATTTCCCGGGGGCTGCCGTCGTAGTAGAGAAGGTCATTCTCGAAAATCTCCACCCCGTCAAACCCGGCGGCGGCGATGGCTTCGAGTTTTTCCGGCAGGGTACCGCTCAAGGAAACGGTGGCAATGGAACGTTGCATATCTCGACTCCCGGTGATTGCACATCCCTCTGTAGGACGGAGGATTGGTGGACTGTAGGAGCTGTCGAGTGAAACGAGGCTGCGATCTTTTGACGTTGGTTTTTAAGATCAAAAGATCGCAGCCTCGTTTCACTCGACAGCTCCTACACAGCTCCTACGAGGATCGCGTTTTCTTGGGGTAAATTATTGGCTCCAAGCTCCCACACGGCAATTCAAAGTGTACTAGCCAGTTAGTTTTATGTGCGATTATCGAACACAATGACCCTTGGCGAATTGACGATTTTTTGTCCACTGCCCAACATCCACTGCACATTGAGTCCGGCCATCAACCGCCGAGGCTCGGTTACCAAAGACCTAGAACACCACATAAAAATAATCGGGTGGCCTACATGACTCCTTCTCAAAGCTCTCCCATGGAGCGTTCCTCCATGACTCCTGCCTCCGGTGGCATCGGCGATAAAATCCGCGGCGCCATGGCCGTCGGCAAAACCCGTTGGGGCATGCTGGCCCTGGTGTTTTTTGCCACCACCCTGAACTACATCGACCGCGCCGCACTCGGCGTGATGCAGCCAATCCTGGCCAAGGAAATGAGCTGGACGGCGATGGACTACGCCAACATCAACTTCTGGTTTCAGGTCGGCTACGCCATCGGTTTCGTGCTGCAAGGCCGGTTGATCGACCGGATCGGCGTCAAGCGCGTGTTCTTCTGCGCAGTGCTGCTGTGGAGCCTGGCCACCGGCGCCCACGGCCTGGCCACGTCAGCCGCAGGCTTCATGGTCTGTCGGTTTATTCTCGGTTTGACCGAGGCCGCGAACTACCCGGCCTGTGTGAAAACCACCCGGTTGTGGTTCCCGGCCGGCGAGCGGGCCGTGGCCACCGGCATTTTCAACGCCGGCACCAACGTCGGCGCGATGTTCACGCCAATGCTGCTGCCACTGATCCTTCACGCATGGGGCTGGCAGGCAGCGTTCCTGTGCATGTCGGCACTGGGCGGGATCTGGTTGCTGTTCTGGGCCTTGAAGTACTTCAACCCGGAAGATCACCCAACCGTCAAACAATCGGAACTGGACTACATCCAGAAGGAAGTCGAGCCGGAACAATCCCGCGTATCGTTCTCCACCATCCTGCGCATGCGTGGCACCTGGGCATTCGCCCTCGCCTACTCAATGACCGCGCCGGTGTTCTGGTTCTACCTTTATTGGCTGCCACCGTTCCTCAATCAGCAATACAACCTGGGCATCAACGTGACCCAGATGGGCATCCCGCTGATCATCATTTATCTGACGGCTGACTTCGGCAGTGTCGGCGGCGGGATCCTGTCCTCGTTCCTGATCGGTCGCGGGATCAACCCGATCAAGGCGCGGCTGATGTCCATGTTCCTGTTTGCCTGCTGCATCATCGGCGTGATTATGGCGGCCGGATCGAGCAACCTGTGGGTCGCGGTGGCCGCCATTTCCCTGGCCATCGGCGCGCACCAGGCCTGGACCGCGAACATCTGGAGCCTGGTGATGGACTACACGCCTAAACACATGATGAGCACCGTGTTTGGTTTCGGCGGGATGTGTGCGGCGATTGGCGGGATGTTCATGACGCAGTTGGTCGGGCACATCCTGACGGCCACCAATAACAACTACACCGTGCTGTTCACCATGATCCCGGCGATGTACTTCATCGCGCTGATCTGGATGTACTTCATGGCACCGCGCAAGATTCCTACCGTCACTCAGTAAAAACACCACCCCCCTGTGGGAGCGGGCTTGCTCGCGAAGGCGGTGTGTCAGGCAACGATAATGTTGAATGACACACCGCCTTCGCGAGCAAGCCCGCTCCCACAGTTCGTTCAGTGTTAATCCCCTACCGGCGGCTCTGCTGCCAAGCCGCCGCCAGCCCGCTGCAACAAATCACCGCAATCCCGACCACCGTGGTCAGGGTCGGGGTGTGGGAAAACAACAGCCAGCCGAGCAGCCCGGCAAACACAATCTGACAATAACCAAACGGCGCCAGCAGCGCCGGGGCGGCGTAGCGGAAGGCCTGGGTCAGGAACAAATGCGCGGTCATCCCGCAGCTCCCCAACGCCAGCATCAACAACCCATGACCGAGGGTCGGCACCTGCCAAAAGAACGGCACCAGCGCGCTCATCACCAGGGTGTTGCACAACCCGGCGAAGAAGTTGCTGGTGGTCGGGCTGTCGATCTGGCTGAGCTTGCGGGTGAGCAACTGATAGAAACAGAAAAACATCGCCGAGCAGAACGGCAGCAGAATCGCCGGGGTGAACAGTTCGCCGCCAGGGTGGACGATGATCAACACGCCGATAAAGCCGCAAATCACCGCGATCCATTGGCCACGAGTGACGTGTTCCTTGAGCAGCGGCACTGACAACGCGGTGACCAACACCGGCGCAAGAAAGTTGACCGCCGTGGCTTCGGCCAAGGGGATGTACAACAAACCGGTGGTGAAAAACAGACTGGTCCCCAGCAAGCACAACGCCCGCGCCAACTGCAGTAAAGGTCGCTTGGTGCGTAGGACGCGCAACCCCGACTGCGGCAGAAAAATCCCGGCCATCAATAAGGTGTGCACCAAGTAACGAGCCCAGACCACCATGATGATCGGGTAGAAACCGGAGAGGTATTTGGACAGCGCGTCATGGCTGGAAAACAGGAACGTCGCGGCAACGATCAGCAAGATCCCTTTGAAGGGTTTGTTTACACCGGAGAGGGGGGTGCTGATGGTCATGGAAATCCTTTGGAATTTTAATTCCAACAATTTAGAACCTGGTTCCAGATTCTTACACAGGCGAACGAAAAAAGTGTGCGAACAACGCCCTGCTTCCATCTCTGGGACAAATACCCGGCGCCTGACGGAATTTGCCGCGCGATTGACGCTCAATACAACGCTGTAGTTTTCTGGTTAACGTTGAAATATGGACGACCGGACTGGCGCCGCACCTACACACCAACAACACTCATCACCACGTACACATCGAGGATTCCCACATGCTATGGAAAAAAGGCCGACGCAGCGACAACGTGGTCGATGCCCGAGGTGATGACGTCGGCGGTGGTGGCGGCGGGATGCGCTTCGGCGGCGGCAAGGGCCTGAGCCTCACGGCGATCCTGTTGATTGTCGGGATCGGCTGGATCACCGGCCAGGACCCGATGCAGATCCTTGGACAACTGACCGGGCAAATGACCGAGCAATCGGCACCGGCCACGAACCAGACGCGCAAGGCGCCACCGGCGAATGATCAGCAAGCCGAGTTCGTGCGCTCGATCCTCGGTGATACCGAGGACACCTGGGGCCAGATTTTCCAACAGGCCGGCAAGCAGTACAAAAACCCGACCCTGGTGCTGTTCAGCAACCGGGTGAACTCGGCGTGCGGCCTGGCCACTTCCGCGACCGGCCCGTTCTACTGCCCGGCCGACCAGAAGGTCTATCTGGACATGGCGTTCTTCCAGGAAATGTCGCAGCGTTTTTCCGCCGCCGGCGACTTCGCCCAGGCCTACGTGATCGCTCATGAAGTCGGACACCATGTTCAGACCTTGCTCGGTGTTTCCGCGAAAATTCAGACCGCTCGCCAGCAAGGTCGGCAGATGGAAGGCGATGGTGGTTTACTGGTGCGTCAGGAACTCCAGGCCGATTGCCTGGCCGGGGTCTGGGCCAACAATGCGCAGAAGCGTCTGAACTGGCTGGAACCCGGTGACATCGAGGAAGCCCTGAACGCCGCCAATGCGATTGGCGATGACCGTTTGCAGCAGCAAGGTCAGGGCCGCGTCGTACCGGACTCCTTTACCCATGGCACGTCAGCGCAAAGGGTGCGCTGGTTCAAAACCGGTTTCGCTCAGGGCCAGGTCGGCCAGTGCGATACCTTTGCGGCGAAAAATCTGTAAATGCATAAATGGTTGTTGGTGTTGTTGATCGCCTGCGCGAGTGCCCAGGCCGACGAGCACGGGGTCAAAGAGATCAGCCCCGGGCGCCTATTGTTGAAAGAAGGTGAGATGGCGGTGGGCATGGGCCCGGCGCCGGCGAAAATCGAGCGGGTGCTGATCATCATCCATGGTCGATTGCGCAACGCCGAGACCTACCGTCGCAGCGCCGAGAAGGCGGCTGAAGCGGCCGGGCAAAGCGCGAACACGCTGGTGATCGCCCCGCAGTTTCTCAATGAAACCGACGTCACGCGCCATCCCGTGGCGGACAGTGTGTTGCGCTGGAAGGGGAATGACTGGATGGCCGGCGGGTTATCCACCGCACCGTTTGCCCTGAGTTCGTTCGCCGCCCTCGACCAAATCATCGACCGGCTCAGCGACCGCCGGCAATTTCCGGACGTGAAGCAAATCGTCATCGCCGGTCACTCCGGTGGCGGCCAGGTGGTGCAGCGCTACGCACTGCTGGCCCACGACCAACCGGCGCTCACGGCGGCCGGGGTAAAAATCCGCTACGTGGTGGCCAACCCGTCGTCCTACGCCTACTTCAACGAGCAGCGGCCGGTGGCGTTCGATCATGCGCGCTGCACCGGTTTCAATCGCTGGAAGTATGGTCTGACAGACCTGCCCATCTATGCCAGCGGGCAAACGGCGCCGCAGATTGAGAGCGTTTACATCAAGCGTGATGTGACTTATCTGCTGGGTCAGCAGGACACCGACCCGCAGCACCCGGCGCTGGACAAGGGTTGCGAGGCGGAAGCCCAAGGGGCGTATCGCCTGGCTCGCGGGCATAACTTTTTTGATTATTTGCTGCGGCGAAATCCACAAGGGGTGAATCAGCGCCTGATCGAAGTGCCTGGGGTCGGGCATAACGGGGATGGGATGTTTACGTCGCCTGAGGGGCAGAAGGTTCTGTTCAGTCAGTGAGTTTTTGTGTTGCCTGACAGGGCCTCTTCGCGGGCAAGCCTCGCTCCTACAGGGGAGTGCATTTCCAACTGTAGGAGCGAGGCTTGCCCGCGAAGACAATTAACCAGACACCAAACCACTCAAGCGAAAAGCATCCGCCGCAACTCAACACAATCCGCCGCATGCCAATCCGCCAACTCCGGCCACGGGTTATCCGGCAAATTCACCAACACCGTCCGCGCCCCTGCCGCCCGACCGCAATCCAGGTCAAAGCGGTAATCACCGACCATCACCATCTCGCTCGCCGGCACATTCCAGGCTTCGGCCAATTTCAATAAACCACCGGGATGCGGCTTGGGCGGCGCTTCGTCACGACCCAACACATCCTCAACCGCAAAGCAGTCCGCCAGGCCGATGGCCTCCAGGGTCACATGCGCCAGTTCGCGAGCATTGCGCGTGAGGATGCCGAGGCGATAACCGCGCCCGGCCAGTTCACGCACCAGTTCCACCGCACCGGGTGCCGGTTTCGAGCCCAGCGCCAGATCCCGTTCATGCTCCAGCAACCACGCATGTTTGGCGGCAGCTTCTTCGGCGGGCAGCGCGGCGAGGTGGGTCAGGATGTCGTCTTCGGCCGGGATCGCCAGCGCCACGCGGATCGCCGCGAAGTCATGCACGGCCACCGTCAGGGTGCCGTCCATGTCGAACACCCAGTGCCGCACCTCGGTAAGGCTCATGCCCAATCCTTGCGATGACGAATCAGGCCTTCCTGAGTGACCGAGGCCACCAGTTGCCCGGCACGGTTGAACACGCTGCCACGGGAGAATCCACGGGAATTACCGGCCCACGGACTGTCCATCGCATAGAGCAGCCAGTCATCGGCGCGCAGGTCGGAATGGAACCACAACGCGTGGTCGAGGCTGGCGACCTGCATGTCTTTCTGCCACACCGATTTGCCGTGGGGCAGCAGCGAGGTAGTCAGCAGCCCGAAGTCCGAGGCGTAGGCCAGCAGGTATTTGTGCAGCGCCGGCGAATCGGCCAAGGCACCGTCGGCACGAAACCAGACGTACTTGATCGGGTCGGCCGCTTGCGGGTTGTAGGGGTCTTTCTCGGTCACCGGGCGGACTTCGATCGGTTTCGGGCAGAGCAGTTTTTCGCGCATATGTTCCGGGATCAAGTGCGCGCGTTGTTGAGTCAGTTCCAGTTCCGACGGCAGGTTTTCCGGGCCGACCACTTGGGGCATTTCGGTCTGGTGCTGGAAGCCTTCTTCGTCGTACTGGAAGGACGCGCTGCAGGTGAAAATCGGGTTGCCCTTCTGGATTGCCGTCACCCGGCGAGTGCTGAAACTGCCGCCATCGCGCACCCGATCAACCTGATACACCACCGGCAACTTGGCATCGCCCGGGCGCAGGAAATAACCGTGCATCGAGTGCACATGACGCGCCTCTTCAACGGTCTGACTGGCCGCCGACAGGGACTGGCCGAGCACCTGGCCGCCGAACAACTGACGGAAACCCAGGTCCTGGCTGCGGCCACGGAACAGGTTTTCTTCAATCGGTTCCAGGGTCAGCAGGTCTACCAGATCTTCCAATACTTGGCTCATTCAGGCTCTCCTCACACAAAGCAATGCCGCGCAGTCTTGGCTGCGGCGGTCGATTCAGTTAATGGCCCAGGCCAACATGGCGACCATTGTAAACGTCCGCGCCTGCTTATCCATGCAAGGTTTGCAGCCATTGTTCACGGGTGATGCGGTACAGGACATGGTGACGCAGCGGATGCTCGGGTGCGAGCTTCGGGTGGTCGAAGTCATCGGCTGAATCATGCTGCATGCCGATGGCCTGCATGACTTTCTCCGACGGCAGATTGGCTTGCGCGGTGAACGCGACGACCTCTTTCAGCGCCAACCGGTCAAAGCCGCAGCGCAGAGCGGTCCACGCCGCTTCACTGGCATAACCCAGGCCCCAGTGTTCGCGGGCCAGGCGCCAGCCGATTTCGGTGGCCGGGGTAAAGGGCGCGTCGAAACCGACCACACCCAATCCGGTAAAACCGATAAACGCGCCGGTGTCCTTGCGCTCCAATGCCCAGAGGCCGAAACCGTGCTCGGCAAAGTGCCCGCGGATCCGTCCGATCAGCGACGCACTTTCCAGTCGGCTCAAGGGCTCGGGGAAATAACGCATCACCTGCGGATCGGCGCACATTGCCGCAAACTCCGGCAAATCCTCATCGCTCCATTGCCGCAACAGCAAGCGTGCGCTTTCAAGTTCCAGTATCGGCTCCATTGTGCCCCTCCAATTCCATACTCCGAGTCTACATCGCTGGTAGGATCCTTCACTCATCCCACCTGCATTCCTACACAAATCAGCCATGCCCCTGCCTTTGATCTACCACGAAGACTACAGCCCCGAGTTTCCGGCGGAACACCGCTTCCCTATGGACAAGTTTCGCCTGCTGCGCGATCACCTGGTGGACAGTGGTCTGGTCCGGGACGCCGACCTGCTGCGCCCGGAACTGTGTCCGGCAGAGATTCTCGCCCTCGCACATGACCCTGCGTATATCGAACGCTATATGAGCGGCGAGTTGTCCCGCGAAGACCAGCGGCGCCTCGGCCTACCGTGGAACGAAGCCCTGGCCCGGCGCACGGTGCGGGCGGTTGGCGGCTCATTGCTGGCGGCCGAGCAGGCGCTGGAGCATGGGCTGGCCTGTCACCTGGCCGGCGGCACCCATCACGCGCACTACGACTATCCGGCCGGGTTCTGCATCTTCAATGACCTGGCGGTGATCAGCCATTACCTGCTGGAAAGCGGTCGGGTGAATCGGGTGTTGATCTTCGATTGCGACGTGCACCAGGGCGACGGGACTGCACGGATCCTGCACAACACCCCGGACGCGGTGACCGTTTCCCTGCATTGCGAAAAGAATTTTCCTGCACGCAAAGCCGAAAGCGACTGGGACATTCCTTTGCCCAAGGGCATGGGCGATGCGGATTATTTGAAGGTGGTGGACGACGCGCTCAACTATTTGCTGCCGCTCTACCAACCGGACCTGGTGCTGTATGACGCCGGGGTCGATGTGCATAAGGATGACGCGCTGGGTTACCTGAAGCTGACCGACGAAGGCGTCGCCGCCCGGGATGAAAGCGTGATGCGACACTGCCTGGGCCGAGACATTCCGGTAGTCGGGGTGATCGGCGGCGGCTACAGCAAGGACCGTCAGGCACTGGCCCGTCGCCACGGCATCCTGCATCACAGCGCACAACGGGTGTGGCAGTCATCAGGTTGTCATTGAGGTATGAATCTTTACCCACAATGCCTGTGGAACTGCCTGTGGATAACCTGAGTGAAAGGGCCTGCAGCCCAGGCTGTATATAGCGCGCAGAGCGCTGGTTGTTTTTTAACCACTCTTTTGAGTACACCAGTGATCCCCTGTGGGAGCGGGCTTGCTCGCGAATGCGGTGTATCAAGCAACGCAGATGTCGACTGACACTCCGCCTTCGCGAGCAAGCCCGCTCCCACCCTGACTTGTGCTGATAGAATGCGCCGCTTATCCAGCCATACCACAGCGCATGCCATGACCCAGCCCTCGACTTCCCTCCCCCCGCACATCGCCATCATCGGCGGCGGCCCCGCTGGCCTGATGGCCGCCGAGGTCCTGAGCCAGGCCGGGATCAAAGTCGATCTGTACGACGGCATGCCCTCCGTAGGACGAAAATTCCTGCTGGCCGGCGTCGGTGGCATGAACATCACCCACTCCGAAGCCTACCCGGCGTTCCTCTCGCGCTACGCCGAACGGGCGCCGCAAATCGCCCCGTTGCTGCGATCATTCGGCGCCGATGCGCTGTGCCAGTGGATTCATGACCTGGGCATCGAAACCTTTGTCGGCAGCTCTGGCCGGGTTTTTCCTACGGACATGAAAGCCGCGCCCCTACTCCGCGCCTGGCTCAAACGACTGCGCGATGCAGGCGTGGTTATCCACACCCGCCATCGCTGGCTCGGCTGGAATGAGCACGGTGATTTGCGTATCACCAGTCCCGACGGCGAAATCACCGTCAAACCCGACGCCACCCTGCTCGCCCTCGGCGGCGGCAGTTGGTCGCGCCTGGGCTCGGACGGCGCGTGGATGCTGCCCTTGGAACAGCGCGGCGTAGGACTGGCACCGCTGCAACCGAGCAATTGCGGCTTCGAGGTGCAGGCCTGGAGCGAATTGATGGTCAGCAAATTCGCTGGCGCGCCGCTGAAAAATATCGCGATTGGCTTGAATGACGACATCCCGCGCCTCGGGGAATGTGTGATCACTGCCACGGGGATTGAAGGCAGCTTGATCTATGCACTGTCGGCACCGATTCGCGAAGCCATCAATCAGCACAGCTCAGCGACCATTCATATCGACCTGTTGCCGGGCCGGCCTGTGGATAAAGTTGAGACTGCGCTGAAGAAACCGCGCGGCTCGCGCTCGATGTCCAAACACCTGCACAGTCAGCTTGGAATCGATGGTGTGAAAGCGGCGTTGCTAAGAGAGTTGACGGCGGCCGAGTGCTTTGCCGATCCGGCGTTGCTGGCCAAAGCGATCAAGGCGTTGCCGCTGACGCTGGTTAAAACCCGTCCATTGGATGAAGCCATCAGTAGCGCGGGTGGCGTGACGTTCGAGTCGATGGATGAGCGCTTGATGCTCAAGCAACTGCCTGGCGTGTTCTGCGCGGGGGAAATGCTGGACTGGGAAGCACCGACGGGGGGCTATCTGCTGACGGGGTGTTTTGCCAGTGGGCGCGCGGCTGGGTTTGGGATGGTGGAGTGGCTACAGCGCAAGAGCTGAAGACCTCGGCGCGCCCTTCGCGAGCAAGCCCGCTCCCACATTTGATCTGTGTCGTATGCAGATCCAGTGTGGGAGCGGGCTTGCTCGCGAAGGCGGCCTAACAGACGCCGAATCTTATTAAGGCTTTTTCTTACGCGGCCCAGTGTTAAACACCGGCACTTTGCGCACAGGCTTGATCGAAGGCTCCACCGCCGAAGCGTCCCCGCTCTCAACCCACTTACCCAAATTGCGCTTACCGCCACCGGCGGTCTTTGGCTTCTTCGGTTTCTTCGGCTTCTTCACCACCTGACCACTGGAATCGGTATCCGGAACCCGATGCTCAGGCTCGAAATCCTGCTCGGTCTGGCGAGTCAGTGTCTGACGGGTCAACATCTCGATGGCCGACAGCTGATTCACTTCATCTGCGCACACCAAGGAAATTGCCTCACCGGTGGCACCCGCACGGCCAGTACGACCGATGCGGTGGATGTAGTCCTCGGCCACGATCGGCAGGTCGAAGTTGACCACCAACGGCAAATCTTCGATGTCCAGACCACGGGCCGCGACGTCTGTGGCGACCAGAATCTGTACTTCACTGGCCTTGAACCGATCAAGCGCCCGCTGACGGGTCGCTTGCGGTTTGTCGCCGTGGATGCCGTCGGCATTGATGCCCAGGCCCTGGAGTTTTTCCACCAGCGCGTCCACGCCGTTGCGGGTCTTAGCGAACACCAGCACCTGTTTCCACTTGCCCTTGCGCAGCAAATGAATGAACAGCTCCGGCTTGCGCTTCTTGTCCACCACCACAACCCATTGCTTGACGGTGTTGGCCGCCACATTGCGCGGGCTGACTTCGATACTCAGCGGATCGTTGAGCATTTGCCCGGCCAGCAAGCGGATCGCATCGGAGAAGGTCGCCGAGAACAGCAGCGTTTGACGTTGCTTCGGCAGTACGCGGTAGATGTTCCCCAGCTCTTCGGAGAAACCCAGATCGAGCATGCGATCGGCTTCGTCGAGGATCAGGGTTTGCAGTTGATTGAACTTGAGAGCCTTCTGGCGATACAGGTCGAGCAGACGACCCGGGGTCGCCACCAGTACGTCGACACCTTTGCGCAGCTTCATCATCTGCGGGTTGATGCTGACGCCGCCGTACACCGCGTAAGTGCTGAGCGGCAGGTTCTCGGCGTACTGACGCACGGCTTCGTGAACCTGTTCGGCCAGTTCGCGGGTCGGCACCAGGATCAGCGCACGCACCGAGTTGGAGGCAACTTTCGGCCCTTCCATGGCCAGCAACTGCAGCAGCGGCAGCGCGAAACCGGCAGTTTTACCGGTGCCGGTCTGGGCCGCAGCCATCAGGTCGCGACCGGCCAGCACCGCCGGAATGGCTTGCGCCTGGACCGGCGTAGGCGTCTGGTAGCCGAGCGTCTCAAGAGAGCGCAGCAAGGGTTCGATCAGGCCAAGGGAGGCGAAAGTCATGGGATTACCGTAGGAAAAATCAGAGCGGATAGGCGATGGCGCGCAGTTTACCCTAATTCACACGGGATTCTGTCGGCGCCACCGCCGCAGGTCGCACCGGGGCCCGTCGCCACTGCGGCAAGCCGATCAACACCACGGCGCTGATGATCACCGCCATCGCAATCGCCTCTTCAATACCAATGGTCTCGCCGACAAACACGATCCCCAGCAACACCGCCACTGCCGGGTTGACGTAGGCATAACTGGTGGCCGCCGCCGGACGCACATTTTTCAACAGGTACATGTAGGCGTTGAAGGCGATGATCGAACCGAAGCCGATCAGGTAAGCCAACGCGGCCCAGCCTTCCATCGGCGGCAGACTCTCCAGGTGTTCGCCGCTGACCGCACTGCCGATCAGCAACACCACGCCGCCCACCAGCATTTCCACGGCACTGGCCATCGCGCCTTGGGGCAACGGCAAATGTTTGCTCCACACCGAGCCGAACGCCCAGGTCGCGGCGGCAAACACCAGCAACGCCGCGCCCAACGGGCTCGATTGCAGGTTGGAGCCGAGGTTGAGCATGGCGATGCCGATCAGCCCGAGCACAATCCCGGCCCATTCGAGACGGGTATTACGCGCGCCCCAGAAATATCCACAGAGCAAGGTAAACAACGGCACCGTCGCCACCGCCAGCGCGGCTACCCCGGATGCCACCCCGGTGTGTTCAGCCACGCTCACCGCGCCGTTACCGAAACTGAGCAGCAAAATCCCGATGATCCCCGCCGCTTTCCACTGCGCCCAGGTCGGCGCCGGCGCCCCGCGCCAGCGCAGGAATGCGTACATCAGCGTCCCGGCAATCACAAAGCGAATGCCGCCGAGCATCAACGGCGGCCAGTACTGCACGCCGATGCGGATGACCAGATAGGTCGAGCCCCAAATCACGTACAACGCGAAAAATGCGGCGATCAACGGCAAGGGGAAGCGACGTAAGCCAGGCATGGGCAGCTCGACAGGCAAGACAAGGAGATCGAATATTCTAGAAAGGCCAGGCGCTAAAAATAAGTTACAAAACCTGTTTATAGCGCCGGTACACTTTTCAAAGCACGGAGATCTGCGCGATAAACCGTGATTTCGAAAGTCATGTCATTTTCAGGAATTTACGATGGACAAGTACGACCGCATGCTCCTCAGCGCCCTGTTGGAAAACGGTCGGGCGTCCTACGCCGAACTGGCGCGCAAAGTGAACCTCTCCGCCCCGGCCGTCGCCGAGCGCGTGGCCAAACTTGAGGCCTCCGGGGTGATTACCGGTTACCAGGCGACGGTCGACATGTCGAAAATCGGCCTGCCAATCCAGTGCGTGATCGAGCTGCGCCTGAACCAGCACGGCAATCAAAAGGCCTACGACGACCTGATCAAAATCCCGCAATTGACCGAGTGCCATCGGGTCACTGGTGATCCGTGCGTGATCATGCAAGCGGCGGTGGGGTCGATGCCGGAGCTGGAAGAGTTGATCAATCGCATTGCCAAGTTCGGGTTCAGCAAGACATCGATTGTGTTGTCCAGCGCGATAGAAAAGCGCGTGCCGTTGGGGCAGCTGGAAGGAAATGGCAAATAGCGATCCCGTAGGAGCTGTCGAGTGAAACGAGGCTGCGATCTTTTGATTTTGCGCTTTGAAAACAAGATCAAAAGATCGCAGCCTCGTTTCACTCGACAGCTCCTACAGGGGTTCAGTGGTGTGGTCAGAATCCGCGAACGCCGCTATATCCGGCGCCTAGCAAACACGGCATGTCTTTTAAACGAACCCATGGTTCTGTCCGCCAATGCAGCAGGCTTAATGTGCCCCCCGCCCATTCCATCAAACGCAAACTTGGCGCTTGATTCGAACCGGCTCCGGCACCGTCGCGCAGCATCGGCACCACATGGTGAGTCAGCCAACGCCGCAAATTCCGGTTCTCCGGGCAGTAGTGATAGACCAGCATCGCGTACACGCCGGACTCGCTCAGCATCAGCGTTTCCTGGGGTTCGTCGGTTCCAGACAAACACATCATCCGACGTTGATCGGCATCGAGCTTGAGCGCGTGTCGCCCGCCGATATCTACACCCATCAATCGGCCGATATCGCGGGCGCAAAACCAGGCTTCTGCGTGCAGTAAAAGTGCTCGCAGCTGGATGTGATGGCGGATGAAGGTTTGGGGGATGTAGTGATCTGGGGGATTGGGGGTAATTTTGACCATTCGAATGTCCTAACAAAAGTTGGAGCTACCGTCATCACTTGCAGATGATGGGTGGCAGCTGTGCGCAGGTCTGCAAGACCGAGTTGTTAGGACCTCGGCAGACCCGAAGGCCTCCCGCACACAGCTACCATAAATCGATGGTCGCCAGATAAAGCGACGCGATTATAGGTGTGCTTGTATGCACCTAACAAACTATCGGTGGGCTTGCAGTCCCGATCGCTGCATTGGCAGCGACGGACAAAAGGTTATCGATGCCCCAGAGGAGGGGCAAGACAGACAATCCCTATTATTCAGTAGGACCGATCATCGAATCGGAGGCGTCGTTAAACACCAATCTGATTGCCGCAGCAGATCCAATGTGGGAGCGGGCTTGCTCGCGAAGGCGTCGGCACATCCAACATCAATGTGACAGACACACCGCCTTCGCGAGTAAGCCCGCTCCCACAGGGGATTTGTGTTGTGTCAGGGGATTGTTGGGGTGTCAGTCAGAACCCGCGATGGCGCTTAAGATGCTCGTTGATCTTCGCCGCCGGCACTTTCTGCAGGCTGACCAGCAGATCATGCGACAGCTCGCGCAGCCCATGCTGTTGGCGCAGTTGTTCAGCCAGATGCGTCGTCAGGTTGGCGGCCATTTCCGCATCCGCCATGGCCCGGTGAGCCTTGCCGGTGTTGGGCAAACTGGCGAAGGTGGTGAGGGTGCCGAGTTTGTGATTTGGCGCAGCCGGCATCAACCGACGGGCCAGCAACAGTGAGCAGGCAAAGTTCTGCAACCGCGTGCGTTTGATCCGGCCAAGTTCAAAATCCCAGAACTTCTGGTCGAACGCGGCGTTGTGCGCCAGCAGCGGGGTGATGCCGACGAACTCGTTAACTTCGTTCATCACCTGCTCGGCCGAGGGCGCGGTACGCAGCATGGCGTTGCTGATGCCGGTGAGTTGTTCGATGAAGGCCGGTACGCGCACGCCGGCGTTCATCAGGCTTTGGTAACGCTCGACGATGCGTCCCTGTTCGAGGATCACCACGGCAATTTCCGTGGCCCGGCAGCTGCTGCTAGGGGAGATCCCGGTGGTTTCAAAGTCGATGACTGCTATGCGTTCCAAACCTGTTTCAACTCCGTATAAATCAATTCTTGAGCAGCAACGCGCCTTCGATCGGCACATAACGGCTGGCGGCGCGGATCAGCGAGTTGGCGGTCAAACCCGGCACGCCGTAAGCCACCGCTTGCACGCCGTGTTTGCTGATGATGCGCTCCAACAGCATATCGAAATCACCGTCGCCGGAAGCCAGCACCACTTCGTCGACATGGTCGGCGGCGTCCATGATGTCGAGGGTGATGCCCACGTCCCAGTCGCCTTTGGCCGAGCCGTCGCTGCGCTGGATGTAGGGCTTGAGCTTCACGACGAAGCCCAAGTTGCGCAGGATCTGCTGGAACTGCTGCTGTTTGCTGTCACCGCGATCAATGGCGTAGGCATACGCCTCGACAATCTCGCCCTGTTTGCTGATGTCAGCCCACAGCGCGGCATAGTTGAAGTGGCAACCATAGGCCTGACGCACGGTGTAATAGAGGTTTTGAACGTCGGCGAACACTGCGATTTTCTTCATCGCATTTCCCTCATGGCGCACAGGCGCAGGCTTGAATCCGGCACTAGGCCCGAAAAGTCGCCCAGTATGCCAGCCTGAAGGATTGTTCCGCGAATAATCGGCCCGGGGCGTTTGTGCGCCCCGGACGAGTGGTGGGTCAGACGAAGGAGTCGTCGTCATCGCCGCCGAAGAATGACGAGCTGTCATCGCTGTAGTCGGCGTCGGTGAAATTGCTCTGATCGTTGGAGTCGTTGCCGGCCACGTTCTGGTCGTTGTTCCAGTCATTGCCACTGTGGTCGTTGACCTGGGCTGGCTCTTCCTTGATGACTTCGACGATTTCCTGCGGTTGCTGGTTGCCGTGGAACAGGCTGCTGATACCTTGCGCCAGCATCACGCCACCGGCCACGCCAGCGGCGGTTTTCAGTGCACCACCGAGGAAGCCGCTACCGACCGGTGCTTGCTGTTGCGGCGCGTAGTTTTGCTGCGGGGCGCCGTAGTTCTGTTGCGGTGCACCGAAGTTCTGCTGTGGCGGTTGCGAGTTGAATGATGGCCGCGCCGGTTCACGCCAACCGCCAGTGGATGGCGGAGCACTTTGCGTCGGCGCAGGTTGCGGATCGCGGGAGCCGCCACCGAAGATGCTCGACAGAAAACCGCCACTGCTCGGCGCCGGCGCGGAGGCCTTGGCCTGTTGCAATTCGGCCTGCAACTGCTGGATTTGCTGGGCTTGCTGTTTGTTCTGCTCGTCGAGGCTTTTGATCGCAGCCTCTTGCACCAGAATCGCCTGGGTCATGAAATAGCCCGCGGCGGGCTGGCGAGTCAGGTGCTCCTTGATCCGCGCCTCGGCCTGGGCGTCACGCGGGGCTGAATCCGTTTCGGCCTGTTGCAGCCGGGAAAACAGTCCATCGATCAGGGTTTGTTCTTCGCTGTTCATGGCGACCTCGTAGATTGCCGGGAATATCGTCGTCCTCATCCACGGTGGATAAGGTGCCTCTCAGTTATGGGGCTGATACAGGATGTTTCAATGCTCTTTACCGAACGTTTACGTTTGCGCCCCCCGGCGCTTCATCGGTTAAAGTGTGGGACTGCTTTTAACCTGCGATACCGACTGATGAATCCGTTCGATGTGCTGCGTGACTCCCTGTATTTCTTCAAGCGCAATCTGGGCCAGATCGTGCAACTGTGCCTGCCGCTGGTGATTTTCGAAGCGTTCTTGCAACAAATGGTCGACAACACCGCCGGCCCGGATGGTTTCCCCGGTTACAGCGTGATCGTCGGTTTGCTGGTGTATCCGCTGTACACCGCAGCGCTGATTCTGTTTCTCGACGCTCGCAGCCGTGGCGAATCGCCGCGCATCCGCGACCTGCTCGCCACTTCCGCTTCCCTGTGGCCACGCTTCGCCCTGCTCACAGCGCTCAACACGCTGCTGATTCTGCTGGGCCTGTCGCTGTACTTCCTGCCGGGTATCTGGCTGATGGTGACCCTGGCTTTCGCCGAGTACCTGCTGGTGCTGCGCGGCATGGGTCCGTTGGCGGCGATGAAGGAAAGCCTGCGCCTGACTCGCGGCCATTTCCTGCGCATCCTGGTGTGCATCCTCGCGGTGATGGCGCCGTTGTGGCTGCTCAAGGGTGCCAGTCTGGAGATGTACCCGGAGCCACAAAATCCGGTGCTTGGCTTGCTGATCGACAGCGCCCACAGCTTCCTGCAATTGTTCACCAGTGTGGTGCTGTTCCGCCTGTTCATGTTGATCAGCGAAGTACCTGACAAAACCGATAGACCCATCTGACCGCTCTACCCTTGGGCGCGGACGCCGCTCTCGGGTATGCTCGGGATCATCTTTGTAACGCTATAAGCCGAGCCAATGACCCGTCTACTGCGCTACACCCTGCTGGGCCTGCTGATTATCCTCGGCCTGGTGGGCCTGTTGATCTACAGCGTCACCTGGCGGCCCGATGCCAGGGAAGTGTTGCCCGTCAGTTGCAACGTCAAGGCGCCCACTCTGGTGCCAGGGCAAGCCTTGAAGGTGATGACCTGGAACGTCCAGTACCTGGCAGGCAAACGCTACGTGTTCTGGAACGACCTGGCCCAGGGCGACGACGAAAAACCTACCCTCGAAGACATGGCCTTCAGCCTCGATGAGGTAGCACGGGTGATTCGCGACGAGCAACCGGACATGGTCCTGCTGCAAGAACTGGATGACGGCGCCAAGGCCAGCGATTATCAGAATCAGTTCAAACTGTTGCAGGAACGGGTCGCCGACCTTTATCCGTGCAGCGCCCACGCCTTCGATTGGAAGGCTGACTTCGTCCCTGAACCGCACATCTTCGGCAGCGTCGGCCGGCAACTGGCAACCCTGAGCCGTTACCAGATCGAACATGCCGAACGCCTGCAACTGCCGGTGGCGCCCGCCAACTTCATCAGCCGTCAGTTCAAACCGAAAAACGCCTTGCTGGTGACGTACCTGCCGTTGAGCGATGGCGGGCAGATCGCGGTGCTCAACACGCATCTGGACCGTGTCCGCCAACCCGATGACACCCTGCAAGCCCAAATGACGGCGGTGGCCAAGGTCCTCGATAAATACGAAAGTCGCGGCACGCCGTGGTTGATCGGCGGCGACTTCAATCTCTTGCCATTGGGCCAGTACCGACGCCTGCCCGCCGAGCAGCGCACGCCCTACTCCGCCGACAGCGCCCTGCACGTGCTGTGGGACAAATACCCGATGATCCCCACCAACAATGAAGCCAGCGGCGTCGATCGGGCGCAGTGGCTGACCCATTACCCGAATGATCCGGGCTTGAATGGCCCGGACCGAACGGTTGATTACCTGTTTTACAGTCCACGGATCAAACGGGTGGAAGCTACGGTGCGGCAGGACGATACGCTGCGGATTTCCGATCATCTGCCGGTGATTGCGCGGTTTTTGTTGCCGGCAGCGCCGTAGAACCCTTCGCCTGTTCCAGCCAACAATGATGACCACCAGCGGTCCCCGGCACCTGTCCATCGCAGGTTGGGGAACTGCGGCCGTCTGCGGTCAACAATAGTGAATAAATATTCAATAATTACCCGCTAAAAAATAAATACGTGTCGTTATTTATGTGAAAAATCTCCGACAAATCTGCCTTAAGCCCAATAAAACCGGGCTATCACCGCCAAGCCCTCTCTTCGTACACATCTTGACATATTGAATGCTCAGTCATATGTTCATCGCCAGCTGGATCTATTGGATCCAATAAACTCTGGTCAGCGCGGCCCACCCAGCGGCTGACTCGAGGAACATGGACGTGTATTCATTGGAAGCAGTCGGCATGACGACCCCAAGCTATTACGGAAAATGGCAGGAAGGCTGGTACCTGTGCGCCAGCCTGACGACGGTGGTATTGGCTGTCGCCCTGGCAATCGGGGTCGCTCAGCCTGATGTGGTGGGAGTGCGCGCGGTGGCTGTATTCTCCGCACGTTTTGCACTGGTGCTGTTTTGCACGGCAT
Organism: Pseudomonas nunensis; assembly: GCF_024296925.1. Taxonomy (NCBI): domain Bacteria; kingdom Pseudomonadati; phylum Pseudomonadota; class Gammaproteobacteria; order Pseudomonadales; family Pseudomonadaceae; genus Pseudomonas; species Pseudomonas nunensis. The sequence goes on along the minus strand of NZ_CP101125.1, from coordinate 7,172,764 downwards.
TCGCAGCTTCCGCGCTGCACACACTATGGCCGGCACCTCGCACCCACTGGTTGAAACGTAACCGGCGCTACCTGGGGGTGGCCTTCGCTGCCGCGCACACCGTGCACATGGCAGCGGTCATCGCATTCGCCATCGCAGCACCCGCGCTGTTCGACACGGCTAAACCACCCTTTGCCTTCAGCATCCTCGGCGCCATCGGCTACCTGTTCATGTATGCGATGGTCGCCACGTCGTTCGATCGAACCGCTGCGTGGCTGGGGAAATCCGCCTGGAAATGGCTGCATCGGGTAGGAAGTTACTATCTCTGGTCGATGTTCATTTCCGCGTTCACCATTTACACCCTACATCGACCTACCGTGGAACTTCACGTCGTCCTTTGCGTAAGTCTGTTAGTCATTGCAATCAGTTTGCGAAGTGTGGCGGCCTGGATCCGGCGTTCACAACTTAAGGTACAAGGCGCCGCTGCACGTTAAAGCGTTTTGCGCTGTCGGCAAGTTGTCATTCGTACATTCGATAAATGTCAATTCTCGTTAATCGATAATTGCAGGGAGCTTACCCGTGTCTCTTACGCACCGATCTAAAAATAATATAGCCCTGGCGGCTATTTGCCTCGCGTCCCTCATGTTTGGCCTGGAGATATCCAGCGTGCCGGTTATTCTGCCGGGACTGGAAACAGTCTTGCAGGCTGACTTTAAACAAATGCAATGGATCATGAATGCCTACACCATTGCCTGCACAACCATCATGATGGCCACCGGAACACTGGCTGACCGATTTGGCCGTCGGCGTGTATTCATTATCAGTATCCTGGCGTTTGGCATCACTTCATTGATTTGCGGCATGGCCCAGGACGTGGCGGTGCTCATCGCCAGTCGTTTCCTCCAGGGGCTGGCGGGTGGCGCGATGCTTATCGCCCAGGTCGCCATCCTCTCCCATCAATTCCAGGAAGGGCGCGAGCGCAGTAAAGCCTTTGGCGTCTGGGGCATCGTGTTTGGCGTCGGCCTTGGTTTCGGCCCGATCATTGGTGGCATGATCCTCGCCGTTTCCAACTGGCAGTGGGTATTTCTGGTTCACGTGCTGATCGCTGTGGTGACCTTGCTGCTGGTGTTCGTCGGTGTCACGGAATCCCGGGATCCACAGGCCAGGAAGCTGGACAGCATGGGGATTGTCACCTTGTCACTGGCCGTATTCGGCCTGGCGTACTTCATTACCCAAGGCCCGACCCTGGGCTTTGACAGCCCGCAGTCATTGGGTGTGCTGGCCGCGACGCTGATCAGTTTTGCGCTGTTTCTGTATGCCGAGAAGACCCATCCCCACCCCATGTTCGACTTCTCGGTGTTCAAGATCCGGAATTTTTCGGGTGCGCTGATGGGTTCGATCGGCATGAACTTCAGCTTCTGGCCGTTCATGATCTACCTGCCCATCTACTTCCAGAGCGGACTGGGCTACGACCCGGTCATGGCGGGCCTGGCCCTGCTCGCTTATACCTTGCCGACCCTGGTATTCCCGCCCGTCGGTGAGCGCCTGGCCCTGCGCTACCGCCCAGGCATCGTGATTCCTTGCGGGCTGTTCACCATCGGCCTGGGCTTTATGCTGATGAAGTTTGGCAGCAGCCTGGAACACGCCAGTTGGTTGACGATGTTGCCTGGCTGCCTGGTGGCCGGTATCGGCCTGGGCATCACCAACACACCGGTGACCAACTCCACCACCGGTTCCGTAGACAGCAGCCGTGCCGGCATGGCATCGGGCATCGATATGAGTGCCCGCATGATTTCACTGGCCATCAATATTGCATTGATGGGGCTTATTCTTTCCCAAGCTGTTTATACGCAGTTGAAACAACTGTTACCGGGCTACGTCGACAGCACTCACTTGCGTGCGTTAGCGGAATCCGTCGCGGCCGGCAGTACGTTTATCAGCCCGACACTTAATGCCGTATTACCCTCGACAGCCATGCATGACGCATTAACCCATGGATTTGGCATCCTGATGTTATATGGCGGTATTAGTGTGTGGTTACTGGCAGCCATCAGCGTCTTTATATTTGCACCCGCTAAACGCGTACTGGCAACAAACTAAGTTTTATATATACAAACACGCTATTTAAAAGATCGGCCTCCGTTGATTCAACGGAGGCTGTTCGTGTGCGCGTGTGCCGCGGTCATACACAATAAAAATACAGGGAGCACGGTATGTGTGGAGTCACAGGGTGGGTTTCGTACAGCCAGGACCTGCGTTTACAACGCAAGGTATTGCAGGACATGACCGATACCATGGCGTTGCGCGGGCCGGATGCTGAAGGCTTGTGGATCGATGGACCAGTGGGCCTGGGTCATCGACGCCTGTCGGTGATCGACCTTGAAGGAGGTCGTCAGCCAATGCTGGCCAAGGGCAAGACCGGCCAGAATGCTGCCGTCATCACCTACAGCGGCGAGGTGTACAACTTCCAGGAGTTGCGCGCTGAACTGCAATCTCGCGGCCACCGCTTCGAGACACGCAGTGATACGGAAGTCGTGCTGGTGGCTTATCTGGAATGGGGCGAAGCCTTTGTTGACCGGCTCAACGGCATCTATGCCTTTGCCATCTGGGACATTCGCACCCAACAGTTGCTGTTAGTGCGCGACCGCGCCGGCGTCAAGCCACTGTTTTATTACCAGACCCGTGACGGCCTGGTATTTGGCTCCGAACCCAAGGCATTGCTGGCCAATCCGCTGGTGCCGCGCCGGGTCAAGGCCGATGGTTTGCGTGAAATCCTCGAGATGGTCAAAACACCGGGCCATGCAATCTTCGAAGGCATGCGTGAAGTACTGCCCGGCGAGTGGGTGCGGGTCACCCGCAATGGACTTGTCCAGCAGCGCTATTGGCAATTGCAGGCCCGTGAGCACGAGCACAGTCTCAGCCAGACCATCAGCCACACCCGCGACTTGCTCGAAGACATCGTCGGGCGCCAAGTGGTGGCGGATGTGCCGTTGTGCAGCCTGCTGTCGGGCGGCCTGGACTCCTCGATCATCACCGCGCTGGCGTCCAAAAAACTTCTGCAAAACGGCAAAGACAATATTCGCTCGTACTCCCTGGAGTTCCGCGACCACGGCCAGGACTTTGTCGCCAACAACTTCAACCTCACGCCGGATGCGCCTTTCGTCCAGGCGCTGGTGGAGATGATTCATTCGACCCACGAAGAAGTGATTCTCGACAGCGCGCTGATGGCTGACCCGCAATTGCACCTTCAAGTCGTGCGCGCGCTGGATCTGCCGCCCGCGTTCTGGGGCGACATGTGGCCTTCGCTCTATCGGCTTTTCGAGGAAGTGCGCAAACACTCCACCGTCGCGCTGTCAGGCGAAGCGGCAGACGAATTGTTTGGCGGCTACCGCTGGTTTCACGATCCCCAGGCCATTGCCGAGAACACCTTTGGCTGGATGACGTCAGCCACTGGCAAGTATTTCGATGGCAAGGCCCTCCTCGATCCAGGCCTGGTCAAGCAACTGGATATTCCGACGTTCCTGAAGGACAGCTACGCCCAGGCCGTCAATGAAGTCCCGGTATTGGCCGCAGAAAGCGCGGTTAACCGGCGTATGCGCCAGGAAACCTACGTTCACCTGACGCGCTGCATGCAGATCATGCTGGACCGCAAGGACCGCATGAGCATGGCGGTAGGCCTGGAGGTCAGGGTGCCGTTTTGCGACCACCGCCTGGTCGATTACGCCTTCAACATTCCGTGGGAAATGAAAGCCTTCGATGGCCGGGAGAAAAGCATCCTGCGCGCCGCCGTGAAGGATCTGTTGCCGGCGTCGATTCTTGATCGCGTCAAGAATCCCTACCCGGCAACCCAGGATCCGGCCTACGAGCGCCAGTTGCGCGCCTCGATGAGCCAGATTGCCAACGACCCCAATGCACCGGCCCGGCCACTGCTGGACAGCCAACGTATCCAGCAGGTGCTGAGCACCGAGGTCGGCGCTTCTTCGGCGCGTCAGAACCGGATTGGTATGGAAATGGCCATTGGCCTGAATACCTGGCTGGGTGAGTACGACGTCACGCTGGATCTTTAAACCCTGCGGCATTTTCACCCCCGAAGACTGTCGGCACCTGCCGGCCTTTAGTTTTGATTTCCATCCTTCAGGAGAGGGCTCATGGAAGATAACCAAGTGTGGACGTTCAAACCCTATACCCGGCAATCCATCAGCAAGGCGCCGCAGTGGGCATTCTTTACGCAGGAGCAGCGGGAGGTGATCAGCGTCGTTTCCCTGGTGCTGCCGTTTCGGGTCAACAACTACGTGCTCGACGAATTGATCGATTGGGACAACATCCCCGATGATCCGATCTATCGGCTGACTTTCCCCCATCGCGACATGCTGCGTGAGCACGAATACGTGGCCTTGCGCGATCTCCTGACGGCTGGTGCACCGCAGGCAGCCATTGATGCGCAGGTGAGTATCATTCGCCAGCGCATGAACCCGCACCCTGCCGGCCAGATGACCCATAACGTGCCGCTCCTGCACGGCAAACCGGTGGCGGGCATCCAGCACAAATACCGCGAGACCGTGCTGTTTTTCCCCAGCGCCGGGCAAACCTGCCATGCCTACTGCACCTTCTGTTTCCGCTGGCCGCAGTTTGTCGGCATGGAAGACCTGAAGTTCAATGCCAAATGCTCGCAGAATCTGGTCGAGTACTTGAAGTTGCACCCCGAAGTCACCGACGTCCTGATTACCGGCGGCGACCCGCTGGTCATGAGCGCCCGGGCGCTGCGGGCCTATATCGAGCCATTGCTCACGGATGAACTGGCGCATGTGCAGAACATTCGTATAGGCACCAAGTCAGTGGCCTACTGGCCCCAGCGATTCATCAGCGACAAAGATTCGCACGACCTGCTGGACCTGTTCGAGAGCGTCGTCACCGCCGGACGAAGCCTGGCGATCATGGGTCATTACAACCACCCGCGTGAACTCAAGCACCCCATCGCACAGGCAGCGGTGCGCAACATCATTGCCACCGGCGCGACCATCCGCGTCCAGGCGCCGCTGATCCGGCACGTCAACGAAGCGCCGGAGGACTGGGCAGAGCTGTGGACCACCGCGGTTCGCCTGGGGGCCATTCCTTATTACATGTTCGTGGAACGCGACACCGGCCCCAGCGAGTACTTCAACCTGCCGCTGGCCCGCGCCTATGAAATCTTTACCCAGGCTTATCGCATCGTCTCGGGCCTGGCGCGCACGGTCAGAGGCCCTTCGATGAGCGCTTTCCCGGGCAAGGTCATGATTGACGGGATCACCGAAATCGCCGGGGAAAAGGTCTTCGTCCTGCAGTTCCTGCAGGCGCGTAATCCGTTGTGGGTGCGCCGTCCGTTCTTCGCCAAGTTCGACCCCGAAGCCACCTGGCTTGACGACCTTGTGCCGGCCTTTGGCGAAAAACATTTCTTCTTCGAACAACACTTCGCCGCCAACGACGACGTGATCCCGGTCGAGTTGCTCGATGACGACGAACCCCTGCTGGAAGTCATGGAATGAATGCTTCTGCGTCTGACGCGCCGCTCCCCCAGTACGAAGTCTTTGCCCTGCGCTATGCCACCCATGGCGAACGACGCAGTGCCGAAAACTATCTGGGCGACGACCCCCACGATGATATTTCGATGCCGCTGGACTTCTATGTCTGGGTCATCCGGGACAGCCAGCGCACCCTGCTGGTCGATACCGGGTTCAGCGCCGAAATGGCCGCGCGCCGCAAGCGCACGTACCTGCAATCGCCGGTGCAATTGCTGGAGCGCCTGGACATAGATGCGGGTGCGGTACAAGACATCATCATTACCCACATGCACTACGACCATGCGGGGAACATCGATGCGTTCCCCAACGCGCGCCTGCATTTGCAGGAAGCCGAGATGGCCTATTGCACCGGGCGCTGCATGTGCCATGTGCCGCTGCGCAAGCCGTTCGAAGCGCGGGACGTCGCCTCGGCGATCGAGCGTCTGTATGCGGGACGGGTGGAGTTCGCCGACGGCGACAAAACCATTGCGCCTGGCATCAGCGTGCATTTGCTCGGCGGCCATACCGCGGGCCTGCAAGTGGTCAGGGTGCATACCGCTCGCGGCTTCGTCGTGCTGGCCAGCGATGCCGCGCATTACTGGGACAACCTGCGCTCGCGCCGGCCATTCCCGATCGTGCTCGACGTGGCCGACATGCTGGATGGCCACCAGCGCATCGAACATCTGGCCGATGGGCCGCAGCACATCATTCCGGGCCACGACCCGGCGGTTCGCCTGCGCTTTCCTACCTGGCAGGGCGACCCGGACATCGTCGCCCTGCACGAGCAGCCGGTTTCCACCCTGGCACTGGATGCGGCCCCTTGGGCGAATGAATGAAAGGGCTCACACCGGGCTGGCGCAGAGCATGGAGGTTCGAACAATGCAGCTAATTAAAGTGGCAATTATCGGCATGGGGCCAAGAGGCCTGACTGTGCTGGAAAGAATGCTGGAACACGCACGCACGCTCCCGGCCGGCAAGCGGTTACAGGTCGAGATCTTCGATCGCCGACCTCTTGGGGAAGGGGTCCACGATTCACAACAACCGGACCACCTGTTGATCAATACGGTGTCGTCCCAGGTCACGATGTTCGCACCGTCGAGCATCGCGGGCGCCGCCGGGCAGGGTTTGTCCCTTGTGCAATGGGCGCGCCTGGAGGGCTACCGCCGCATCGGCGGACTGTTTTGCCGTACCTGCGTCGACAGCAGTGAACCGATCACTGACGCAGACCACCTGCCGCGCAGCTTGCTGGGGGAATACCTCGCCTGGTTCTATAACCATCTGGCGCAGCAGTTGCCTTCGACCATCACGCTCAACCCGAGGCCCCACAACGTCATCGACCTGATCCCCCGGCACGAAGGCTACGACGTGGTCCTGGATAACGGTGAAGTCAGTCAGGTGGACTATGCCGTGATCACCACGGGCCACGGCAACCGCGAGCCGACGGCTCAAGACCTGGCGTTTTCGACATTTGCCGTACAGCAGGCCCCCAGAAATCCGCACCTGAGCTATTTCCCCACGCCTTATCCTGTGCAAGACCTGAACACGATTGCCCCTCAGGCAACCGTGGCCATCCAGGGTTTCGGCCTGACCGCCCACGATGTTATTTCGGCGCTGACGCTGGGCCGTGGCGGGCGTTACGTCGAGCAGCAAGGGCGACTGAAGTATCTGCCGTCTGGCGAGGAACCGGGCTTGTTGCTGTTCTCTCGCAACTGCCTGCCTTTCGCCTCCCGCGGCATTAATCAGAAAGGTTTGACCGGCAAGCACGTGGCGCAGTTTTTCACCCCGGCCGCCATGCTGGCGCAGCGCGAACGGGTGCTGGCTCGCACCGGCAGTGCGCAACTGGATTTTCGCCAAGACGTGTTGCCGTTGGTAATCAAGGAAATGGCGTATGCCTATCGAGTGGCCGCCACCGGCCAACCGGTTGCCCCCGAAAGTTTCGAGCCGAGTGCCGAAGAACGGGCGGCGATCAACCGGATTCTGTGGCCGCTCGACGGTCAGGCATTCGCCAGCCAGGAGGATTTCGGACGATTTTTTGAAGCCCTGGTTCGCGACGACCTGGATCAAGCGCTCAAGGGCAATATCGGCAGCCCGGTGAAAGCCGCCACCGACGTGCTTCGAGACACTCGCGAAGCGTTGCGGGTAGCCGTCGAGTTCAGCGGCCTGACGCCTGACTCCCATCGGTTCTTCGTGGAGCAGTTCAACGCCATCACCAACCGTGTCTCATTCGGGCCGCCCAGGCAGCGCAACTTCGAGTACCTGGCATTGCGCGAGGCCGGTTTGATCGATATCGCCGGAGGCCCGGGGGCGCAATTGAGCATGGACGCCGAGCGTGGCCAATTCAGGATCGACACCCACTACCCGCAACACACCGAGCAACGTTATGCCGATGCGTTGGTCATTGCGCGGCTGGACGCTTATTCGCCCTTGAGCGATGGCGCTGCGTTGACCAAGAACCTGATGTCTCGCGGGCTGATTCAGCCTTACCGCAATGGCGACTACCACCCAGGCGGGATCGACATCGACGCTGACCTGCATCCCCTGAGTGCGCAGGGCAAGCCAGAAAAGCGCCTATGGGCGATCGGTTACCCCGTCGAAGGCCAGCATTTCTACACCCATGCCCTGCCTCGTCCGGGCATCGCCTCGCGCCAGACCCTCGATGCCCAACGGTGTGTCCTGGGCCTGTGGGACTCGATCAGCAGTCACTCTCACCTTTCCTTTCCGGCATCGGCCAATGATGAATCCAGCCGCTCGGCGGCGGCGCTTTCAAGGAGCAGCTCTTGATCAGATTGCATGGCTTCTATCGCTCATCGGCGACCTATCGGGTGCGCATTGCCTTGAACCTCAAGGAGCTGGATTACATCTCGATTGAGCACGACCTCACCCGGGGCGAACATCGCCAGGCGCCTTACTTGCGCGTCAACCCGCAAGGCCTGGTGCCAGCCCTTGAACTGCATGGTCTGGTACTGACGCAGTCGCAGGCCATCATCGAGTATCTGGATGAGGTCTATCCGCAGGTGCCGCTGCTGCCGCCGGACCCACCCGGCCGGGCACGGGTGCGGGCGCTGTACCAGTTGATCGCCGCCGACACCCACCACGTCACCACCCTTCGCGTCGGCCACTACCTACGAACGCAGCACGGTGCCGACGAGCATCAGGTTCGCCAGTGGCAGCACCACTGGCTCAAGGAAAGTTTCACGGCGATCGAGACGCTGCTGGACCGCAGCGCCACGACCGGGCGCTTCGCCCATGGCGAACATTTGACCCTCGCCGACATCGCGCTGGCGCCTCAGGTCTACGCGGCCCAGCGCCTGGAACTGCCCATCGACCCATGGCCGAACCTGGCCCGGGTTGTCGGCAACAGCATGGTCGAACCCGCATTCATCCGCGCACACCCCAACAATCAGGCCGTACCGGCTCAGCGCCTGAACGCGCTGAGCTGACGGACCCCGACCGTTCACATTGGCTGCACTGGCTACACCTCGTTCATACCTAAACAAAAACCAGCAAGGAGAGTTGAAGATGGGCCTGAATACTTACTTTGATCGCAAGCACCTGGAAGCGCATTACGCAACGACAGAAGACTACAAGCAGCGGTCAGACTCATGGGAAACACTGGCTAAGAACTCCATCAGCCAATGGTATGCCGAAGAACTCAAAGAGCTGAAGTTCACCGAAGTGCTGGATGCGGGTGCTGGCCTGGGCCGCTTCAGCGATGCGGTGGCGCGCTCGAAAGACGTCAACATCACGGCGATCGATATTTCCCCCGAAATGGTGCAAGCCACCCGTGAACGCGTGGAAGCCTTGCCGGGCAACCACCGCTTCATTCAATCGTCTATCGAGGATGCACCGTTTGAACCAGGCAGTTTCGATCTGATCCTGGCCAACCTGGTGCTGCACCATGTGCCAGACATCAAAGTGGCGTTCGAAAAACTGGCGACCCTGGTCAAGCCCGGTGGACACATCGCCCTGCTGACCGCCGACTTCGACTGGATGCGTGAGTTGAATCGGCTGCAGGACCACGCCCTGCTCACACTCGGGTTCCCGTTCGATGGCCCGGCCTTGACTGCCCCAGGCACCAACAGCTTCTGCGAAGCCAACATCATGAGGTTCGTGCCGCAATCACTGACACTGGTTAAAAAACCCTGGTTCGACGGCACCATGGTGTTCCCGGACGCGGACGCCGTGCTGAACTTTTACACGCGCACCCTGCGCTACAAAAACATCGCCCAACAGGTCGGCGATGATTCCTTGAAGCACGCGGCCAGTGAGCTCATCGAGAAATATTGCCGGCAGGATGGCGAGCTGAAGGTGTCCAGCAGCGTTTATCAATATGTATTCAAGAAAGTCTGATGAGCTAGAACGCGCATGAAGTTGCACCGATGGCCGCCCCAATCAGGCGGCCATCGGTGTATTCGGCGCAGCGAATGCAGGTCATCGACGTGCAATGGACGCCATGGACATGTCCACGATGGCCGTCAATCGCGACTCCTCGTGCACCATTTTGCCGAACACCCGCAACCCCTGGATCATGCACAGCAGATAATCCCCCACGGTCTTTTCATCCAGCGCCGCGTTGAACACCCCTTCAGACTGACCACGAATGACCGTCGCCGTCAGCAAGGTCAGGGTCCGGCTCATGAAGGATTCGATGCGCGCATACAGGGCGGTGTCTTCCGGCATCATTTCCAGGGTGGTGTTGACGATGAAGCAACCATCCAACTCTTCCAGCGCCGAAGCCGAGCGCGTGTAATGCATCAACGCTGCCCTCAACGATTGATCGGCAGGCTCGATGGTGTTCAGCCGCGCCGCCAACTGGGCGATAGAACCGTTGCTGTAATGCTCGATCGCCGCCAGCAACATCCCATGCTTGTCACCAAAAGCACCGTACAGGCTGCCCCTCATCAACCCCGTCGCCTTACAGATTTCATCCAATGACGTGCCGCGATAGCCACGCGCCCAAAAGACCTGCGCAACGACCTCGCAAACGCTATCGACGTCGAACTCTCGTGGACGTCCACGTCCCGGTGGGCTGGCAGGTTTTTTGGCGATTTCGATATTGGGCATGATTAAGAAATGACAGTCAGGCTCGTTTTGCATGATGGGTCCCGTGACTACGCGCGTCAACCACGCCACCGGGCAGCGGGCATCAGGGCTTGCGCGGCTTGATCCGCGCCGTCGCCTCAGCCACCAACGGATCATCCGGCCAGTAATGCTTCGGATAGCGCCCCTTCAAATCCTTCTTCACCTCGGCATAGGTGCTGCGCCAGAAGTTGGCCAGATCCTGAGTCACCTGCACCGGGCGCCGGGCCGGGGACAGTAGGTGCAGCTTGACCACTTGCCGGCCACCAGCGATACGCGGGGTTTCGGCCAGGCCAAACAGCTCTTGTAAACGCACTGCCAGAATCGGCGGTTGCTCGCTGTAATCCAGCCGAATCGATGACCCGGACGGCACGCTCAAATGGTGCGGCGCCAGTTCATCGAGCCGTTGCGGCAATGGCCACGGCAACTGGTTATGCACGATGCTCGACAGGTCCAGATTGGCGAAGTGGCTGAGTCGCGAGACTTTGCCCAGGTACGGCATCAACCAGTGTTCGAGGTTTTCAAGCAGCGCGGCGTCGCTGACATCCGGCCATTCACTTTCACCTTTGGCGCCCAGGTCCAACTGGCGCAACAACGCCACCCGCGCCTGCCACTGACGCAGCTCCGGGGTCCACGGCAGCAGCTCCAGGCCTTTGCGCCGCACCAGATTCACCAGCGCCTGGCTGCGCGCGGTTTCGTCGAGCCCGGTCAAGGGTTCGCGGCTGAGGATCAGTTCGCCCACCTTGCGCTGCCGCTCGGCCCGCAACACGCCTTCGCGCTCGTCCCAATCCAGTTGATCGACGTTGCGCACCTGCTCGGCCAAGACTGAATCGAACAGCGCCGGATCGAAATCCGCCGCCAGGTAAATCCGTTCTTCGCGTTGGCCCTGGCGACTGCCGAGATCGGCGATCACCAGCCAGGGTTGCTTCATCAAACTGTCGGCTTCGGTAAACAACGCCGCCCGACCGTTGGCCAGACGATATTCCGCGCCACCGGCCCGGCGCTGTTGCGCGACCCGATCCGGATAGGCCAACGCCAGCAGCGCGCCGAGCCAGCGCGGATGATCCGGATCGCTGACCGGCTCCGAGGCTTTGCCGCGCAAGTAGCCGCGAAACTGCCGCGCCAATTGACGCGCCCGTTGCACACCGCCCTGGGCACCGCGAGCGGCGCGCTCTTCGCCGGACAACAGGACCAATCGAGTGTGCAGATCGGCGCCGGCGCCGCGCAAAATGTCTCGCTCGCCCAGCAGTGCCGCGACGTTGCAAGCCATGTCCGCCAGCCCTAATGCCTGACCGCGCAACAGCAAATGCGCGATGCGTGGATGCGCCGGCAGTTCGGCCATGGCCAGGCCGTGACGGGTCAGCGCTTCGCCGTCCAGAGCGCCGAGGCGTTCGAGCAAATCCTGAGCCTGTGCATAAGCGGCGGCGGGCGGCACGTCGAGCCACACCAGTTGGCCCGGTGTCACACCCCAGCGCCCAAGCTGCAACGCCAGCCCGGCGAGGTCCGCCGAAAGGATTTCCGCACTGGCGTACGCCGCCAGTTGTTCGTGCTGATCCTGCGACCACAACCGATAACACACACCCGGCTCCAGTCGCCCGGCCCGGCCTGCGCGTTGCGTGGCGCTGGCGCGGGAGATGCGTTGGGTGTCGAGGCGAGTCATGCCGCTGCCGGGGTCAAAACGTGGGACCCGCGCCAACCCGGCGTCGATCACCACCCGCACGCCGTCGATGGTCAGGCTGGTTTCGGCGATGTTGGTGGCCAGCACCACTTTGCGTTTACCGACAGGCGCCGGATCGATCGCGGCGCGCTGGGCGGCCAGATCGAGTTCGCCGTGCAAGGGGCAAAGCAAAACCTGCGTGCTCTGGCCCAGCGCATCAACCAACTGTTGATACACGCGACGGATTTCTGCCTGCCCCGGCAGGAACACCAGCACACTGCCCGTCTCATCATTCAGAGCTTCGAGGATGATTTGCACCACCCGCGGCTCAATAAACTCACCGGGCTGGAACGGCCGCCCCCAGCGCATCGCCACCGGGTACATGCGCCCTTCACTGCGCAGGATCGGCGCGTCATCCAGCAACCCGGCCAGGCGCTTGCCTTCCAGGGTGGCCGACATCAACAGGATTTTCAGTGGCTGATCGTCGCGAAACAGCTCCCGGCCATTCAGGCTCAGGGCCAACGCCAGATCGGCGTCGAGGCTGCGTTCGTGGAATTCGTCAAAGATCAGCAACCCCACGCCGTCCAGCGCCGGATCATCCTGCAAGCGCCGGGTGAGAATGCCTTCGGTGACCACTTCGATGCGGGTGTTGGGTCCGACTTTGCTGTCCAGGCGAATGCGATAGCCGACGGTTTCCCCGACCTTCTCGCCCAGCTCACTGGCCAAACGCTCCGCCGCTGCCCGCGCCGCCAGGCGACGAGGTTCGAGCATCAGAATCGTTTGCCCGGCCAGCCACGGCTCGTGGAGCAAAGCCAGCGGCACGCGGGTAGTTTTACCGGCGCCGGGCGGTGCTTCGAGCACGGCTTCGTGGCGTGTCGCCAAGGCTTCACGCAGGGCGGGTAAAACTTCATCAATCGGCAAAAAAATCATGCTGGCTCCCAGGCAAGCCGGGCAGTATAGCGACGAAGCCCCGGCCCACGCAGCCCGGAGCCGAGAAACTAAATATTGAATGCGGCTCCTATACGCCCCGCAACTTCAACCATCGTTATTCCACGTAGCCCGATGGCTTTCATATCGACGTCTAGCGAAGGCATGACATTCAGAAACTGCCGCAAGTCTTGCGCGATGCTTTCAGGAAGATTGAATCGGGTATCAGCTGTAAGAAGGCCAGACAGAATAATGATGTCCTTTAAATGTTTACTGCTCTTGCGGACAGCATTCGGCTCTTCGCACTCCGGGCGACTGAGGTTAATCCACGCCTGTGCTTTAAGCGGGATCAGTCGATCGACACCGATATAGGAAAGATCCTCCGTGTTATTGCGACCCGCCACGATGAATGCGTAATAGGCGTCGTCGAGCAAAATTGCAGACAGGTCGGAAATATCCCCGTCTACAGGTAGTGGCGTCAGATGAGCGCCTTCTGGCAGTTGTAACCCTTCAGGAGCCCGAGAGAACAATTCCAGAAGTACGGGGTAGCTGTCATTGGTGGGGTTACCGAATCTGTAGCGCCTTGTCGGCCCATCAAGTGCCTGACGCTCCGCATAACCTCCACGCCTTACGAACTCCCAGAATTCAGACCCGAACACATCATCCAAAGCCTCAATGATAAGGACGATGTCCAGATCCCGTGTCGCCCGGAACGTGATACCGGCTTCTTCAAGTGTCAGGCTGGCCGCAACCCCGCCAATGAGTACATATCGATCGACGTAGCCGGCGAAGGCTGCGCGAAAGGTATCCAACCCTTTTACCATTCGATCTTCTCCATCATTTCATCAAGGCTGATCTGGACTCTGTCATCAGCGCTATCCCTCAGGCTGAGAAAGAGAGAGAGGGGATCAACGCTCTCGCTCGACACTGAAACACAGGTTTCGCCGCGAATGTGATCAGGTGAGTAACTCCAGATTTCAACCTCAAAAAGTGCGTGATCGAACTGACCGACTTCTATGCGACCCGAGCGCCGAAGTTCCAGGTCCCACTCTTCTTTGGTGAACGCGATAACGGGTATCGGCGGCTCCTCCAGCAAGGACGATTTGCTGAGCGCCGACAGCCCGGCCGCTCGCTGTATCAAGGGAGGCCAGTCAGAAAAAACCGCACGTTTTACCGGGCTCTGCAACGCGGGCAGGGCTTTGTCCCAGATGGTTTTCGCAGACGCGACAAATCGCCAGCGTGGTGACTTTTCATTGACGGCGGGCTCGATCAATCCGAACGATTGAAATTCTTTCATCGCCCTCGACGTGGTCATTTTGGAGTACTGGTCCAGACCCGCCAGGTCTACACCTCGAAACACATATCTCTCATCCCAGCCACGGATGATGGCAGCGATCAGCAACGCCTGGCTCGCAGGGCTCATGACGCTTTTTTCGGGCGGCCTGCTGCGATAGAACTCACGTAGATCCAGTCCAAGCTGTGGAGCAAAGAGCTGATTGCCGGGCACAACGAACTCAACGCCGGACTCGATAAGACGCTTACGCTCAAATGATTTAAGGGCGCCGGTCGCATAGAGAATCGGGTGATCTACGGTTTTTTTCAGAATATCGATGTGCTTGCGAATCTTCGCCGCATTTTCAAAAGGCTCGTGAGCAAGCAGGACAAGGATCTCACGACCAAAAAGCGTCACGGTATGGAAGGCGTATTCATCCAGCAGATAGAAAGGTAATCCCTTGGACTTCGCCCAATGTTTGATCTCGGGCCGGGCCCCGAAAATTGACTCGAAGTAATTTTGAATCTCTTGTCGGCTGGTTTTCATTTCGGCGCCCGGTAACATGTTTTCCGCACAGTAACAGTGCAGATGTTACCGTGCAATTTTCGCGTTACCCGAAAAGGAATCAATGCGTGTCGCCAAGGCTTCACGCAGGGCGGATACAACTTCATCAATCGGCAAAGAAATCATGCTGGCTCCCAAACAGAGGGCCGGGTATAACGGCGAACTGTCTGGCGTTAATCACAGTCCTAATTCATATAGACGCCCATTCGTTTTCAAATGACCCAGGAGATTTCCTATGCGTGTTCCCTTTCGCCTGATTGGCGGTGTTCTGGTCGCCACCCTGCTGACCCAGGTGACCGCCTGCGGTTCGATTTTCTACCCGGACCGTCGCGGCCAGATCGACGGCAAGGTTGATCCGGCCATTGCGGTGCTCGATGCCGTGGGCCTGCTGTTCTACATCGTCCCTGGCCTGATCGCGTTTGCCGTCGACTTCGCCACCGGCGCGATTTATTTCGAGCCGGGCAAGACTGCCCAGGTCGCGCCGGAAAAACTCAAGGAAGCGATCGGCCCGGACGGCCAGGTCGATAACCGCAAGTTGCAGACTATTCTGGAAACCGAGCTGGGCCGCAGCTTCCCGCTGGATGACCCACGCCTGATCCAGCACAAGGGCAGCAGCCAGCAACTGGCCATGTTCGGCCTGCAACCTGCCGCGTAACTCCGTGCACTCAAAGGAACTGCCGCACCTATGACCACCAGCCTCGAACACGCTCGCCTGCTGAAGCTGGCGACCCGCGCCTCCGTGGCGGTGGCCTGCACGTTGATCGTCGCCAAAGCCATCGCCTGGTGGCTGAGCGGTTCGGTGAGCATGCTCGCCGGGTTGACCGACTCGGCCCTCGACGGCATCACTTCATTGCTCAACTTGCTGGCGGTGCATTACGCCTTGCGTCCGGCAGATGACGATCATCGTTACGGCCACGGCAAGGCTGAGTCGCTGTCGGGCATGGCTCAGGCGTTGTTCATCGGTGGCAGTGCGGTGCTGATTGCCTTACAGGCGTTTGATCGGTTGAAGCATCCGGAACCGGTGGGGGCGCCGTGGATCAGCATCGGGGTGATCATTTTCTCCCTCGCGCTGACCTTGGCGCTGCTGATGCTGCAACATCGGGTGATCAAGGAAACCGGCTCCAATGCGGTGCGCGCCGACTCCCTGCATTACCGCTCCGACATGATGCTCAACGGCAGCATTCTGGTGGCGCTGATACTGGCCGGGTTCGGCTGGCACTCACTGGATGCCTGGTTCGGTCTGGGGATTGCGGCTTACATCCTCTGGAGCGCGGTGCAGATCGCCCGGGAAAGTTTTGCGGTGCTGATGGATGAAGAGCTGCCGCCGGACGTGAGCCAGCACATGCTGGAACTGGCGTGCGGTGTGCCGGGAGTATTGGGCGCGCATGATTTGCGCACGCGGATTTCCGGCAACCATTGGTTTGTGCAGTTGCACCTGGAATTGCCGGGGGAGCTGACCCTGTCAGTCGCCCATGGCATCAGCGATCAGGCCGCCGATGCGATTCACGCCGCTTACCCGCGAGCCGAAGTGCTGGTGCACGCCGACCCGCAGGAAGTGGTGTTAGCGGCCAAGGCTCAGAAAGTCACTTGATAACCGCGACTGCTCAAGCAGTTGCCCTGGGCCTGACGGTAGGCTTGCACGACTGACGGATCTGGCTGGTAGGTCGCGGTTTGCGGATTGAAGCCACTCTGCTGCACCGCGTATTGCGAGCACTCGTAACCGTCCTGGGCAACTTGCTGCGGCGACTGGCCGTTGGCCGGATACGCCGTCACGTCAATGCCATTGCTGGTCGGTTGCGGTTGCGGAGCGCCGACTGGCGGCTCGACCACCACATAATCCTGGGTGCTTTCTTCGTAGGCGTAGTAAGAACCGGCCGCGAGGAACAGCAGCGCCCCGCCGATCCACACTTCACGCGCGTAATCGGGCATGTAGTGCACGCGAATCCCACGCGGTGGCTGCACCACTACGTAGCGCGGACCTTGCGGGCGATACCAGTAGCCGCCGGAGTAGAAGTAGTCCTGGCCGCGATACGGCACGCGGAAGTTACGGTCCGGGAAGCGATCGACCATTTGCCCGGGACGGTACTGCGGACCGGGACCCCAGCCGTTGCCATGCCCGTTCGGGCGACCTTCCCAGCGATGGTCATCGGGACGCGGGCCCTGGTTGTTGCCCTGCCAGTGCTGGTTGTTATCGTTGCGTCGCGGGATGTCCTGATAGTTACCGTACCGAGGTTGCTGGGTCTGGCGCACGGTGTCGGGCCGGCCCTGGATCGGCAGACTGTTGGCAGGTAGTTGCGGCGGTGGCGGCGCAGGTCGAACCTGAGTGTTGGCATCGTGAGGCTGACGGTTCTGCCACTGGCCATTCTGATTCTGGCCGTTGTGCTCGAACTGGCGACTGTTGTCGCCACGAATGATTTCGTTGTTCTGCTGGCGCGGCTGATTCTGCTGCGGATTGTTCTGCGGCCGCGGCTGATTATTCTGTTGAGGGTTATTCTGCGGGCGTGGCTGGTTGTTGCCGCCATGGCCCTGATCATTGCGTTCATGATCGCGCCCGTGCGGTACACCTTCGGGTCCCCGGTTCTGCGGCTCATCGGCCAGCGATTGCGCAGTGACACTTACACACAGCAAACCAACACCGGCCAAACGCCAGATGCGCGACTTCATGCTTTTCCTCACTGCGGGTTAGGGCCTGTACGTAAGACTGGAAAAGCACAGGCCGGTTCTGCAACAGGTTATCAGTCACGCAACTTATTTCGCAGGCAATAAAAAAGGGAGACCCGTCGGCCTCCCTTTGAGAACTTCGTCCGTGCTCGACGCTTATGACGTCGGCTCACCTCACGCCGTCTTCTGGACAGTGTGTAGCTCGGGGGCCGGCACATCCCCGATGGGGGTGGCGGCCGCGACAGGCCTGATTGGGCGAGTCGCTTTGGACTGTGTGTCCGAGCAGTGATTCTGGTAATAAGAATAGGCCTGGGGCGCTGGCAGAGGATTGCGAAGATTGCTGAAATAAACATCACTTGCGCAATTTTTAACCCTGGATAGATAATCCGCCGCAATAGTTACGACAAAGGACTGATTGATGAGCAAACTCGACCGTTACGACCTGAGCATTTTGGCGGAATTGCAGCGTGACGCGCGCATCTCCAATCAGGAGCTGGCCGAACGCATCGGCCTGTCACCTTCACCCTGCTCGCGCCGCGTCAAACAGCTGGAAGACGACGGCTACATCTCGCGTCAGGTGGCCCTGCTCGACCGCAAAATGCTCGGCCTGAGCCTCACGGCCTATGTATTGATCGGCATGGACCGCCACACACCCGAGCGTTTCGAAAACTTCG
This sequence comes from Pseudomonas nunensis, assembly GCF_024296925.1. Classification (NCBI taxonomy): domain Bacteria; kingdom Pseudomonadati; phylum Pseudomonadota; class Gammaproteobacteria; order Pseudomonadales; family Pseudomonadaceae; genus Pseudomonas; species Pseudomonas nunensis. The sequence continues at coordinate 7,154,413 of NZ_CP101125.1, read as the reverse complement.
AAGCGGCGATCCGAACCTTGCCGCAAGTGCTGGAATGCAGCCTGGTGACGGGGATGGATGCGGATTATCAGCTCAAGGTGGTGGTGCCGGACATGGATCACTACCAGAAACTTCTGCTGGGGCATTTGACCCGGATTGAGGGCGTTACCAGTGTGCGGTCGAGTTTTGTGTTGAATCAGGTGTTGAACAGCACTGAGTTGCCGTTGACGCATCTGCGTGGCTGAGGACGCCTTCGCGGGCAAGCCTCGCTCCTACGGGTTTGATGTCGTTCATGAAATCGTGGCTCGACGACAACCCGTAGGAGCGAGGCTTGCCCGCGAAGAGGCCGGCACAGGCGACGAATGACCGCGACACACTGCCGCAGGTCAATGCCCGGTCATTTCCCATAGGCGTATACTCGCCCCGCCCTTTTAGCCCCACCCGCGCTGGAGATATTCGATGGATCCTGCAGTTTTTGAAGAGTGGATGATGACTGGCCTGGTCAGCATCCTGATCATTTTCATGGGTTTCATCGTCTGGGATCTGGCGAAGAAATCCAAGGCTGGCAAGTTCGGCACCATGATTCTGTTCTTCGTGCTGGGCCTGGGGATCTTCGCGTTCATCATCAAAAGCGTGGTCATCGCGTACATCGAAAACCATTCATAACCGCGCTGGCACTTCCTTCCACTGGCCCTGATCGAGGCCTTCGATCGTCCAGTCGCCGATCCGCACCCGCACCAGACGCAAGGTCGGCAAGCCGACTGCCGCCGTCATGCGCCGCACCTGACGGTTACGACCTTCGCGAATCACCAGTTCCAGCCAGGTAGTCGGCACACTTTTACGAAAGCGCACCGGCGGGTTGCGCGGCCACAGTTCCGGCTCTTCAAGCTGCCGCGCCTCGGCGGGCAAGGTCATGCCGTCGTTCAGCTCGACGCCATCGCGCAAGCGCTGCAACTGCTCGGCGCTCGGCTCGCCTTCCACTTGCACCCAATAGGTCTTGGCCAGTTTGTGTTTCGGGTCGGCGATCCGCGCTTGCAGTTGTCCGTCGTTGGTCAGCAGCAGCAAGCCTTCGCTGTCGCGGTCCAGACGTCCGGCCGGGTAGATCCCGGGAATCTCGATGTAATCCTTGAGCGTCGCCCGCCCTTCGCCGTCGCTGAATTGCGTCAGCACATCGAACGGTTTGTTGAACAGAATCAGTTTCGGCTCGGCCGGTGGCGCTTTGGCGACACGGCGCGGGGCTGATGAGGATGGCGCAGGTTTCGCGCCAGGGCGGCGGGAAACGGGACGTTGGGGACGAGACATGAGGAAAGAGAACATCTAACGGTCAGGGCTGCTAATGCTAGTGCCCTGACCGCTAAATGACCATGACTGTTAGCGGAACGGCGGCTCGTCGAAGCTGCGCAGTTTGCGCGAGTGCAACGAATTGAGTTCGGTGCGCAACAGGTCCACCGCCTCGATACCGATCTTCAAGTGCTGGCTGACCGCACGCTCATAGAAGGCGTTGGCCGAACCCGGCAGCTTGATTTCGCTGTGCAGCGGTTTATCCGAAACACACAGCAACGTGCCGTATGGCACCCGCAAGCGATAACCCTGGGCAGCAATGGTGCCGCTTTCCATGTCCACCGCCACGGCGCGGGACAGGTTGATCAACGGTCGTTCCTGGGCCCATCGCAATTCCCAGTTACGGTCGTCGTAGGTCAGCACGGTGCCGGTGCGCAGGCGCTTCTTCAGTTCGTCGCCCTTCTCGCCGGTGATGTTGGCCGCCGCTTGCTGCAACGCCATCTGCACTTCGGCCAGGGCCGGGATCGGAATGTTCGGCGGCACCACCCGGTCGAGAATCCCGTCACGACGCATGTAAGCGTGAGCCAATACGTAGTCGCCAATGGTCTGGGACTGACGCAAGCCGCCGCAGTGACCGATCATCAGCCAGCAATGCGGACGCAGCACGGCCAAGTGATCGGTGATGTTCTTGGCGTTGGACGGACCGACGCCGATGTTCACCAGGGTCACGCCGTGGCCATCGCTGGCGATCAGGTGATAGGCCGGCATCTGGTAACGGTGCCAGACCACGCCAGCGGCAATCGCCGAGGCTTCGCCGTGATCCATGCTCTTTTCGATGATCACGTTGCCCGGCAAGACCATGCGCACAAAACGCGGATCGCTGCGCAACTGCTCCAGTCCATGCACGATGAACTGGTCGACGTAACGGTGGTAGTTGGTCAGCAAGATCCACGGCTGCACATGCCGCCAGTCGCTGCCGGTGTAATGCACCAATCGACGCAGGGAGAAATCCACCCGCGCCGCATCGAACAGGGCAAGGGGCAGCGGATCGGTGTTTTCCCAGTCGTACAAGCCATCGGCAATGCCATCGGTGGCGGCGGACAGGTCGGTACTCGGGAACACCCGCGCCAGCGTGGCGGCGGTGACGCCGGAACCGGCCAGTTCATCACCTTGCTCGACCACGTACGGATACGGAATGTTCTGCTTGCTCACGCCGACTTCCACCGTGACGGTGAAGTCGTGCATCAATGGCACCAACTGTTCCAGCAGGTATTTACGAAAGGCTGCCGGATGGGTGACGGTGACGCTGTAGGTCCCGGGCAACTGCACTTTGGCGTAGGCACGGGTGGTCTGTGGGACTTCGCCTTGGCAGAGGTAGGTCAGGCGCAATTCGGGATAACGAAACATCGCACGCTGCTCGGCGTCCGGTTCGATACGATCCTTGAGGTAACGCTTGAGCGCCTGATTCAGCGCAGAAGTAGCCTGCTCATGCAGGGCGGCGAGCCGGTCTACGGCTTGTTCGGCGGTTTGAACAACAATAAACGCTTCGGTCACGATCAGCTTCCTGTGTTCTGACTTGCAGACCTTCATCTTGCCTGCATCGTCGTCGGACGGGAACAGTGGAATGCTGACCCTGATGCCATGATCACCACAGATCCCTTGTGGGAGCGGGCTTGCTCGCGAAGGCGGTGGGTCAGCCACATTGATGTCGACTGACACACCCTATTCGCGAGCAAGCCCGCTCCCACAGGGGTTTGGTGGTGATTACAGATGCGGAGTTGACCGAGCGACGATCGCCTCAACATCCAACCCTCGCGGCAACGCGCCATACACTCGCCCCGCCGAGCCGAGGCGGCTGGCGATAAAGGCATCACTGACCGCCGAGTTGCCAGCCTCCAGCAACAACTTCGCCTGAAGCCCCAGCGCAATATCCTCGGTCAACTGCCGGGCGCGGTATTGAATGTCGCTGGTGTCCTTGAACGCCGCCTGCAATTGCGTGATGTGCGCCGCCAGACGCTTGTCGCCATGCCCATCGCCCAACTCGCTGAACAGCACATCCAGCACGCCCGGCTCTTTCGACAAGGCCCGCAGCACATCGAGGCATTGCACGTTGCCGGAACCTTCCCACGTCGAGTTCACCGGCGCTTCGCGGTACAGACGCGGCAGGATGCTTTCTTCGACATACCCGGCGCCGCCCATGCATTCGGCGGCTTCGTTGATCATTCCTGGCGCGCGCTTGCAGATCCAGTATTTGCCCACCGCCGTCACCAGCCGGGCAAATTTGGCTTCATGGCTGTCATCCAGATGATCCAGCGCCTTGCCCATGCGCAGGCTCAGCGCCAGGGCGGCTTCGCTTTCCAGGGCCAGGTCGGCCAGCACGTTCTGCATCAACGGTTGTTCGCTGAGCAACTTGCCGCCCACCGTGCGATGGGCGCAGTGATGGCTGGCCTGGGTCAGGGCCTGGCGCATCAGCGAACTGGAACCGACCATGCAATCGAACCGGGTCATGGCGACCATCTCGATGATGGTCGGCACGCCCCGACCTTCTTCACCGATCATCCACGCCAGCGCGCCACGAAACTCCACTTCGCTGGAAGCGTTGGAGCAATTGCCGAGTTTGTTTTTCAGACGCTGGATGTAGAACTGATTGCGCGAGTCGTCCGGGCGATGGCGCGGCAGCAGGAAACAGGTCAGGCCCTTGTCGGTCTGGGCCAAGGTCAGGAACGCATCGCACATCGGCGCCGAACAGAACCACTTGTGCCCCACCAGTTCATACGCCTGGCCCGGCCCGCTGGCGCCGACCGGATATGCCTTGGTGGTGTTGGCTCGCACGTCGGTGCCGCCCTGTTTCTCGGTCATGGCCATGCCTATGGTGACGCCGGCCTTGTGGGCCATGCCGACGTTGCGCGGGTCGTATTCGGTGGCGAGGATTTTCGGCAGCCATTGCTCGGCCAGATTCGGTTGCAGGCGCATTGCCGGGACGCTGGCGAAGGTCATGGTCAGCGGGCAACCGCTGCCGGCCTCGGCCTGGCTGTGCAAGTAAGTCATGGAGGCCCGGGCAACATGCGCGCCGGACTGCGGATGCGCCCACGGCAATGAGGTCAAACCGTGCTCGACCGCAGCCCGCATCAATTCGTGATACGCCGGATGAAATTCCACCAGGTCGATGCGATGGCCATAACGGTCATGGCTGACGAATACCGGTTTGTTTTGATTGGCCAGGAACCCGGCTTCCATCAGCGGCCCGCCGGCCAGCGCGCCGTAGGCATCGATCCGCGACTCGGCCCAACCGGCACCAAAACGTCGCGACCACTCCTGTAATGGCAGGTCGATACGGTAAAGATTGGTGCCGTCCAGCGACGGAGGCTGGTTGGTGACTTCGTGGGTTTCGGCGAACTGATGCAGGTTCATGACGGGGCTCCTTTGGTCAGCCAGGAACTCAGTTAAGCACCGGCCCTTGGCTGAACAAAGTGTCATACCCGCCTAAATGTCGGCGCTTTCACCTTGTTTCGGACAAAGCACCCGACGATAAAGCGCCGCCTGCAAATCCTCGAATTTAACCGGTTTGCTCAGGTAATCAATCAGCGCCCCCGTCGGGCAATGCTCCCGATCAATACTCTGCGCAACCATGAACACCGGCACCTCCGCACAGCCCGGCAAGCCACGGATCTGGCAGCACAGGGACGCGCCGTCCTGAGCCGGCAACTGACAATCGAGCACCACCGCATCGAAGACGTCACGCTGCAAAAGATCAAGTGCGGTCGCGCCACTGTCGGCCGTGCGCACCCGGAATCCGAGTTTGAGCAACATGCCGCGCATCACCAATTGGTTGATGCTGTTGTCATCGACCAGCAGCACGGTGCAGTCCTGCGGCAGACGCAGACGCGAGGTGTCGCGGGTCATCGAGGGCGCAGGCACCGCTTCCACCACCGGCAAATGAACCTCAACATCCAGTTGGAAACGACTGCCGCGCCCCGGTTCGGAGCGGTGGGTCAGGCGTCCGCCGAGCAATTCAACCAGTTGCCGACAAATCGCCAGGCCAACGCCCAGACCGCCGTATTCGCGGGTCATCGAGCCGTCGAGCTGGAAGAAGCGCTGATACATCGTCGCCTCCCCCAAGTCGGTAAAACCAATACCGGTGTCGATCACCGCAAAGGACAGGGCCAGTCGCCCCTCTTCCACAGTCTTGCCGGTCACCCGCAGCGCCACGCCGCCGACCCGGGTGAACTTGATCGCATTGTCCAGCAGGCATTCCAGGCATTGCGCCAGTTTGCTGCTGTCACCGATCAGGCGATCAGGCAACCCCGGCGTCACTTCGACCTTGAGGTCCAGGGACTTGCTCGACGCATTACTATCGAACTGCACGCGCAACGCCTCGACCACGCCGCGCAAGCTGAAGGTGTCCGGGTAAGCCTTGAGCTTGCCGGCCTGCAATTCGGTCAGGGTGAGGATGCCGTTGACCATGCGCATCATGTCCCGCGCCGATCCGGCGGCAGTTTGCTGGTATTGCTCCAGCTCGGGGTCCATCTCGACGGTCTGCATCAATTCAAGCGAACCGATCACCCCATTCATCGGCGTGCGCAGTTCGTGGGTCAGGGTCGCGAGGAACTCGTCCTTGAGCTTGTTACTGCGGGCCAATTGCTGGTTCAACACTTCAAGTTTCTGACCGGCATCGAACAGGGTTTGCGCCTGTTGCTCACGCATGGCGTTGATGCGATCGGCCAGCGCCAGGGACAGCAGCGCCACTTCGATCGCCGAGCCGATCTGGCTGGCGTACATGGTCAAGAACACGTTCGGCAAGTAACCCAGCACCATCAGCGTATTGACGACGCCGCCGAGCAAAAACGCCGACCAGGCGATGATGAAATAGCGTGCCACACGTAAACCGCGTGCCCAGGCGAAGATCCCGGCGGCAAAAATCACCACGGTGAAAATCAACGCCAGCGTGGTTGCCAGGCGCAGGGCCAGGGCGTAACTGGTCATCAGCGACAACCCGACCACCACCGCGCCAAACGCAATCAACGCCAACAGCACGCGATCGAGCCAGCGACTGTGTTGCGCGGTTTGCAGGAAGCTACGGGCGAACTGACTGCCGAACAGCCCGGCACAACCGATGAAGAATGGCGTCGCGGCGTTGGCCCACCAAGGGTTGTCCGGCCAGAAATACTCCACTGCCGCGCCGTTCACCGACAGCTGATACAGGCCGAACGAGGCGATATAGAAGATGTAATAGAGGTAACTGGTGTCGCGCACGCTGAGGTAGATGAACAGGTTGTAGACCACCATCCCCAGCAACACGCCGTAGATCAGGCCCAGTACATAAAGACGCACGGGCTGTTCTTCAAGGTAAGCGGTGCTTGACCACAAAGTCACCGGCGCCTGGATCGAGCCTTGGCTTTGCAGGCGCAAGTAAACGGTTTGCGCCTGATCGGGCTTGAAGTCCAGATTGAACAGGTAGTTGTTCTGGCGAAATTCGCGGCTGGCAAACGGCAGGGCATCACCGGTGCGACGGATCAGTTGATAGTCGCCGCCAGCATCGGGCAAATACAGATCGAGGTGATCGAGGGGCGGATAGGCCAGTTCCAGCAACCAGGTCCGCTGCGCCTGCGGATTGGTCGGGCGGTAGTGCAGGTCGATTTTCAGCCAGAACACCGAACGCGAATAACCGGCGTTGAGGGTGGCTTTATCGTGCGTCTTGAAGTTTCCGGCGACGGCTTGCGCGCGCACATCGGCGATGCTCGCCTGACCGCCCGCGTCCTCGTACACCTGCATGGTTCGACCCAGGGGAAGGCTCTGGGTGAACTCGTCAAATTCAACGGCGCTCGCCAGGAGGGGCAAGCACAACAGCAACATCAGCAAATAGCGCATTTAAGCCCCAGCGTGGCCTGTCCGGTTTAGTCAGGAAGCCCCCCCTTTCCTTTTGAGTAGACGTAAAACCGGTATTACCTGTTATTGGTTTGGATCCACTCTAGCATAGCCGTTGATGGCCATTGAGCACCATTGAAATTTTTCCTACAGAGGCTCTAGCACGGGCGTTCCAGCGCCATACCCTGAGATAGAGCCGTTTGCCCGTAGCAGCTGCCGAGCCCGCGAGGCTGCGTTCGGCGGCGAAGCCGTCGTCAAACCTGATCACTCGGTCTCGCTGAAACACCGCGTCGCCTGATTTCACGACGGCTTCGCCGCCGAACGCAGCCTCGCGCTGCTCGACAGCTGCTACGGGGCCGGGCGTCACATTCAGCAGCGGGTACGAGGGCCGAACGTCAGCTTCGGCAGCTGCTACGTGGGCTGTCATGACTCGCTGGTCGACTGGTGGTAAGCTCGCGCACCATGAATATCTACAGCTCTCGCCCCGTTGTCCTCTGTCTCTCCGGCCACGACCCAAGTGGTGGCGCCGGCTTGCAGGCAGATATCGAAGCCCTGCTCGCTCAGGGTTGTCATGCGGCCCCGGCCGTCACTGCCCTGACTGTGCAAGACACGGTCAACGTCACTGACTTCCGCGTCCTCGATCGTGAGTGGGTGTTGGCCCAGGCCAATGCCGTGCTCAACGACTCCGAAGTCGCGGCCGTCAAACTGGGCATGCTCGGTTCCCTGGAGATGGTCGACACCGTTGTCGAACTGCTCTCGGCGCACCCGCATTTGCCGGTGGTCTGCGACCCGGTGCTGCGTGCCGGTGGCGGTGGACGCCTGGGCAAGGACGAAGTCGGCTACGCCATGCGCGAACGCCTGCTGCCGCTGTCGATCATTGCCACCCCTAATCTTCCCGAAGCGCGCATCCTCGCCGAACTGCCCGACGGCACGGCGGACGAGTGCGCTGAAAAACTCCTGCCCTTCGTCAAACACCTGCTGATCACCGGCGGCCATGGCGACGAACACGAAATCCACAATCGCCTGTACAGCCGCGACGGTCGCCGCGAAACCTTCACTTGCCAGCGTTTGCCCGGCAGTTATCACGGTTCCGGTTGCACACTGGCCAGCGCCTTGGCCGGTCGTCTGGCCCAGGGTGAAAACCTCGCCAGCGCCGTGCAGACCGCGCTTAACTACACGTGGCGTACCCTGCGGGATGCCGAGCAGTTGGGCAAAGGCCAATTCGTGCCGCGCCGCCTGCCACTGGATTTTTGTTCGTAACTCTTGATGCGTAATGCGCAGAGGCTTGCCCGATGAAACTACGTGGCCTGTATGCCATTACCGATAGCCAGTTACTGGCCGGTAAATTTCTTTCGTACGTGGAGGCGGCGCTGGAAGGCGGCGTCACGCTGCTGCAATACCGCGACAAGAGCAGCGACGAGGCCCGGCGTTTGCGCGAGGCCGAAGCCCTGCGCGATTTGTGTGACCGCTACAAGACTCAGTTGATCATCAACGACGACGCCGAACTGGCCGCGCGCCTGAACGTCGGCGTGCATCTGGGCCAGACCGACGGCCCGCTGACCCCGGCCCGCGCGCTGCTGGGTCGCCAGGCGATCATCGGTTCGACTTGCCACGCGCAACTCGAACTCGCCGAACAAGCCGCCAAGGAAGGCGCCAGTTACGTCGCCTTCGGCCGCTTCTTCAACTCCAACACCAAACCTGGCGCCCCGACGTGCAGCCTCGACCTGCTCGACCAGGCCCGCAGCAAACTGCACCTGCCGATCTGCGCGATTGGCGGCATCACGTTGGAAAACGCCGCGCCGCTGGTGGCCCATGGGGTCGACCTGCTGGCTGTCGTGCATGGCCTGTTTGGCGCCGAGAGCACCGCAGAAGTGACCCGCCGCGCCCGCGCCTTCAACGAACTGCTTTCTATTAAGTAGCTTAAAATCCGATTTGAGAGCCCGATCATGTCTCGTTCCGAAACCCTGTTTGCCGATGCCCAAAAACACATCCCCGGTGGCGTGAACTCGCCGGTTCGCGCGTTCAAGAGCGTTGGCGGCACGCCGCTGTTCTTCAAGCATGCGGAAGGCGCCTACGTCACCGACGAAGACGACAAGCGTTATGTCGATTACGTCGGTTCCTGGGGCCCGATGATCCTCGGCCACAGCCACCCGGACGTGCTGGACGCAGTGCGTAAACAGCTGGAACACGGCTTGTCCTACGGCGCCCCGACCGCGATGGAAACCGAGATGGCCGACCTGGTCTGCTCGATCGTGCCGTCGATGGAAATGGTGCGCATGGTCAGCTCCGGCACCGAAGCGACCATGAGTGCGATTCGCCTGGCCCGTGGTTTCACCGGCCGCGATGCGATCATCAAGTTCGAAGGCTGCTACCACGGTCACTCCGACAGCCTGCTGGTCAAGGCCGGCTCCGGCCTGTTGACCCAAGGCGTACCGAGTTCGGCAGGCGTACCGGCTGACTTCGCCAAACACACCCTGACCCTGCCGTTCAACGACATCGACGCCGTGGAAACCATGCTCGGCGAAGTCGGCCAGGACGTGGCGTGCATCATCGTCGAGCCGGTGGCCGGCAATATGAACTGCGTTCCGCCGGCACCGGGTTTCCTCGAAGGCCTGCGCACACTCTGCGACAAGCACGGCGTGGTGCTGATCTTCGACGAAGTGATGACCGGTTTCCGCGTGGCACTCGGCGGCGCCCAGGCGCATTTCGGCGTGACGCCAGACTTGAGCACCTTCGGCAAAATCATCGGTGGCGGTATGCCGGTGGGCTGCTTCGGTGGCAAGCGCGAAATCATGTCGCACATCGCGCCATTGGGTCCGGTGTACCAGGCAGGTACGTTGTCGGGTAACCCGCTGGCCATGGCCGCTGGCCTGACTACCTTGCGCCTGATCAGCCGTCCGGGCTTCCACGCAGAACTGAGCGACTACACCAGCCGACTGCTCGACGGCCTGCAACAGCGCGCCGATGCGGCGGGCATTCCATTCGTGACCACTCAGGCGGGCGGCATGTTCGGCCTGTACTTCAGTGGCGCCGACGACATCGTGACTTTCGATGACGTGATGTCCAGCGACGCCAATCTGTTTAAACGCTTCTTCCACTTGATGCTGGAAGGTGGCGTGTACCTGGCGCCAAGCGCTTTCGAAGCCGGGTTCACCTCGATCGCCCACGGCGAAACCGAGTTGAAACTGACCCTGGACGCTGCCGAGCGAGCATTCGCCGCACTGAAATAATGCTGTGCCGCTGACGTTGGCGATTGCCAGCGTCAGCTTTTACCTACATTCCTGCGTCTTTTCCCACCCTTGTGCCAATAATCTCCCGCAAAGTGGGCGATATATTCCCCGCGCAGCAGAAAAACGAGTAAAGACTTTGTAAGGTTGGCCCTGCTTATTTCATAATGCGCGCTTATTGGATCCCTCGATGGGTCCGCGCGCCCTTCAGAGGTAAGTCGATTCCCATGAACCGCACCGGCCGCACCCTTGCATTGGGCTGCCTGTTGCTCCTTCAGCCCCTGCTCGCGCACGCACAAGCAGGCGGCAACTCGTTGTTGATCCCAGCGATGGGTCGCTGCACCCTCAATACTCAGCCGCAAGATCTGACGCAAGCGCTTGCCGCCTGCCAGAAAGCGTCGGATGAAGGGGATGCGCAAGCGCAATACGAGTTGGGTGAGTTCTACTACGACGGTAAAAACACGCCGCGTGACCTCAATAAAGCCCTGGCGTTCTTCGAAAAAGCCTCTCTGCAAGGCCATGCCCAGGCGCAATTCAAACTCGGCACCATGTTCTTCCACGGCGAAGGCGTGCCGGCCAATAACGTTCAGGCGTATATCGTGCTGAAAATGGCCGCGGTCAACGGCGCAGAAGATGCGTTGGACACCGCCGACGAAGTCGCCGAGAAAATGCCTCGCGAAGATCTGGAAGTTGCTACCCAAGTGCTGGGGCAAATCTTCCGTAAATACCTGATGGAATTGCAAAGCGCGGATGGGCGTACGCCGTTTTCGCCTCTTCCCTGATTTCTGCTGTGTTCTGACTGACCCCTTCGCGAGCAAGCCCGCTCCCACCTTTAACCGCGTTCCAACTTAAGGACTCGGTCTACTGTGGGAGCGGGCTTGCTCGGGTAGAAACCGGAGACATCCTTTACGTTTTAAACCGGAGACATCCTTTACAGGTGTGAAATACGGTCAGGAGGTGCCTGACCATGCCCTGGAATCGAGAGTCCCCGATGGATCAACGAATCAAACTCATAGGCGACTGGCTGCAAGGCAGCTACTCAAAAATCGAGCTGGCCCGTCACTACGGGCTCAGCCGGCCTACGTTGGACAAATGGCTTGCACGCTACGAGGCACATGGCGTTGATGGGTTAAAGGAGTTGTCACGGCGCCCGCATACGAGCCCCTTCAAAATCAGCGACGAGGTGCTTGAGTTGCTAATCGCGTACAAGCGCGAGCACCACAGTTGGGGGCCTGAGAAGCTGGTGCATAACCTCAGGATCGATCACCCAGAGTTGTCTTGGCCAGCTGTCAGCACGGCAGGCGAGTGGCTTAAACGAGCAGGCCTGGTGCAGAAACGCCGCTTTCTCAATCGTCCGCCAGCAGGGAAAAATCCGCTGCGCGATGCCACTGCGCCTAATCAGACATGTGCTGCGGACTTCAAAGGAGACTTCGCACTCCAGAACGGCCAACGTTGTTACCCACTGACCATTACCGATCATGTCAGCCGATTTTTATTGCTGTGCAGGGCTCAGAGTAGCGTTGCCGGTGCCCGCGAAGGATTTGACTGGGCATTTCGAGAGTTCGGTTTGCCTGACGTAATCCGCACAGATAATGGCTCCCCCTTTGCCTCCACCGGTATTTCACGCATATCCAGTCTGGCGGCGTGGTGGATACGACTAGGGATCTATCCGGAGAGAATCCAGCCGGGGCGCCCTGACCAGAATGGCCGTCATGAACGCATGCACCGAACGCTCAAGGCTGCATTGCTTCACGCACCGGAACGTAATCTGGTGGAGCAACAGTTGGCATTCGAACAGTTTCGACAGGAGTTCAATTTCGTAAGACCACACAAGGCTTTAGAGATGAAAGTTCCTGCGGCCCTCTACGAGCCATCTCAACGGCAGTACGACGGACACGTGCCCGAGGCCGTTTACGCTTCGGACATGACGATCCGCATGGTCAGGCAGAATGGGTCGATGAAATGGAAAGGTAAGATGATTTTCGTCAGTGAATCCCTGGCAGGTGAGGCGTTAGGGCTCAAGGAAGTGGACGATGATGTGTGGGATATTTACCTTTGTAACTACCTTTTAGGCAGGCTGAAAAGCGGCGAAACCCGCCTTTCAAGCCAGCAGAAACGTAAAGGACGTCCCCGGTTTCAATCGTAAAGGATGTGTCCGTTTCTACATCGCGAATGGGGCAACTCGGTCTTGCGTCTTACTTATCTGGCATCGGCATCGGAAACGGCATCACATTGCCGACCGCGCCACGGGCTTCGCTGATTTTCGGCGTGCCCAGGCGCTCGACTTCGTCGATGCGCACAATCGAATGCATCGGCACAAAACTGCGCACCACGCCCTCGAACTGAGCCTTGAGTTTCTCTTCGCTCGGATCGACGACCACTTGCGTGCGCTCGCCAAAGACGAATTCTTCCACTTCCAGGAAGCCCCACAGATCACTTTGATAGATCTGCTTGGCATACATTTCGTACACCTGGCCCTGGTTGAGGAAAATCACCTTGTAGATTGGGGCTTCACGTTTGGTCATGGTGGGCGGGCAACACATTGGGGATAAAAATGAGGGCGCGAACTATAGCATAGCCGCCGGACGCACAACGGTAGGAACCTTGGGACATGTTCCCTATAATGCGCGGTTCTTTGAATCACGTGATGACTCTGTCCATGGCCAAGAAGCTTTACATCGAAACCCACGGTTGCCAGATGAACGAGTACGACAGCTCGCGCATGGTCGATCTGCTGGGTGAACACCAGGCCCTGGAAGTCACCGCTCGCGCTGAAGATGCCGACGTGATCCTGCTCAACACCTGCTCCATCCGCGAGCGCGCCCAGGACCGGGTGTATTCCCAGCTCGGCCGCTGGCGCGAACTGAAACTCGCCAATCCAGACATGGTGATCGCCGTCGGCGGTTGCGTGGCCAGCCAGGAAGGCGCCGCCATCCGCGATCGCGCGCCGTACGTGGACGTGGTGTTCGGCCCGCAGACCCTGCACCGTTTGCCGGAAATGATCGACGCCGCCCGCGCCACCAAGTTGCCGCAAGTGGACGTCTCGTTCCCGGAAATCGAAAAGTTCGACCACTTGCCCGAGCCGCGCATCGACGGGCCGAGCGCCTATGTGTCGGTGATGGAAGGCTGCAGCAAGTACTGCACGTTCTGCGTCGTGCCCTACACCCGCGGTGAAGAAGTCAGCCGACCGTTCGATGACGTACTCGCCGAGATCATTCACCTCGCCGAAAACGGCGTGCGTGAAGTGACCCTGCTGGGGCAGAACGTCAACGGTTATCGCGGCACCACCCACGACGGGCGCCTGGCGGACCTCGCCGAGCTGATCCGCGTGGTCGCCGCCGTCGATGGCATCGACCGGATTCGCTACACCACGTCGCACCCGCTGGAATTTTCCGACAGCCTGATCCAGGCCCACGCCGAAGTACCAGAGCTGGTGAAACACCTGCACTTGCCGGTGCAGTCGGGCTCGGACCGCATTCTTTCGGCGATGAAGCGCAACCACACCGCGCTGGAATACAAATCCAAACTGCGCAAGCTGCGCGCCGCCGTGCCCGGGATCTGCATCAGCTCAGACTTCATCGTCGGCTTCCCGGGCGAAACCGAGAAAGACTTCGAACAGACCATGAAGCTGATCGAAGACGTCGGTTTCGACTTCTCCTACTCGTTCGTTTATAGCCAACGCCCGGGCACTCCGGCGGCTGACCTGGCGGACGAGACGCCGGAAGAGCTGAAGAAAGAACGCCTGAACGCGCTGCAACATCGCTTGAATCAGCAGGGTTTCGAGATCAGCCGACAAATGGTCGGTTCGACCCAGCGTATTTTGGTCACCGATTATTCGAAGAAAGACCCTGGCGAGCTGCAAGGCCGGACCGAGAATAATCGTATCGTCAACTTCCGCTGCGACAATCCAACCCTGATTGGCCAGTTCGCCGACGTGCACATCGATGCCGCACAGCCGCACTCGTTGCGGGGCTCGCTGATCCAATAACACCATGTTCCCCCTGTGGGAGCGGGCTTGCTCGCGAAGAGGCCGTGTCAGTCAACATCAATGTGGCTGACACACCGCCTTCGCGAGCAAGCCCGCTCCCACAAGGGATGGTGTTTTGCCTTGGGTTATTTAAGAGCTTTCGCACCCAGCCCTCTGGCGTTATCCTTGATTTCATCTTAATTGCCCCAGGGCGGCTAAATACGACCTTGAACGCACCCATCGAACCACATCGTTTCATCCTCGAGCCCTTTGAGGCTCGCCGCTTCGCCAATCTGTGCGGGCAATTCGACGAGCATCTGCGCTTGATCGAACAGCGCCTGACCATCGAGATCCGCAATCGCGGAAACCAGTTCGAACTGATCGGCGAACCCAAGCACACCACTTCCGCGGAAAATCTGATTCGCCGTCTGTACCGGGAAACCAAAGGTACGGAGCTGTCGCCGGATACGGTTCACCTGTTCCTGCAGGAATCGGCCGTCGAAGAGCTGGACAACGTCTCCCCCGCCGAACCCTCCGTCGCACTGCGCACCAAGAAAGGCATGATTCGCCCTCGCGGCTTGAATCAGTTGCGCTATGTGAAGGAAATCCTCGGTAACGACATCAATTTCGGTATCGGCCCGGCCGGTACCGGCAAGACCTATCTGGCTGTTGCCTGCGCGGTAGATGCGCTGGAACGCGAGCAGATTCGTCGCATCCTGCTGGTGCGCCCGGCGGTTGAAGCGGGCGAAAAGCTCGGTTTCCTGCCCGGCGACCTGTCGCAAAAGATCGACCCGTACCTGCGCCCGCTGTATGACGCGCTCTACGAAATGCTCGGCTTCGAATACGTGGCCAAGCTGATCGAGCGCCAGGTCATCGAAGTCGCGCCGCTGGCCTACATGCGCGGTCGCACGCTGAACAACAGCTTCATCATCCTCGACGAAAGCCAGAACACCACTGTCGAGCAGATGAAGATGTTCCTGACCCGGATCGGCTTTGGCTCCACTGCCGTGATCACCGGTGACATCACCCAGGTCGACCTGCCGAAAGGCACGAAATCCGGGCTGCACCATGTGATCGAAGTCCTGAAAGACGTGCCGGGCATCAGCTTCACCCATTTCATGCCCAAGGACGTCGTGCGCCATCCTCTGGTGCAACGCATTGTCGAAGCCTACGAGCGCTTCGAAAATCGCGTCGCCGATGAAGCGCCCAAGGATAAACGCCACGATGCTTGAGCTTGATCTGCAACTGGCCACTGAAGCATCTGCGCCAAGCGAAGCCGAGTTCCGCCAATGGTGCGAACTGGCCCTGCGCCAGCGCACCGCTGATTCCGAAATGACCATTCGCTTGGTCGACGAAGAAGAAGCCCGCGAACTGAACTTCACCTGGCGGCAGAAAGACTACGCCACCAATGTTTTGTCGTTCCCGGCCGATGTTCCCGATGAGTTTCTCGATATTCCATTGCTGGGCGATCTGGTGATCTGCGTGGCGGTGGTCGAGCGCGAAGCCGCGGAACAAGGAAAGGAACTAAAGGCCCACTGGGCGCATCTGGTCATTCACGGCTGCTTGCATCTGCTTGGTTACGACCATATAGATGACGAGGAAGCCGAGGAAATGGAAGCACTGGAACGAACGTTGCTTGCCGAGTTGGGCTATCCCGACCCTTATGCGGACGACGAAACCGAAACATCCCCTATCGTTACAACAAAGGATTCAGAGTAATCGCTATGAGCGAAGATCGATCGAGCAACGGGCAGAAGTCATGGCTGGGTAAGCTCACCCAGGCTTTTGCCCACGAGCCGAAGAACCGCCAGGAGCTGCTGGAAGCTGCTGCGCGACGCACACCAAAACAAGTTGCTGGACAGCGAAGCGCTGGCCATCGTCGAAGGCGCCATCCAGGTTGCCGACCTGCAAGTACGGGACATCATGGTCCCGCGCTCGCAAATGGTCAGCATCAAGGCGACCCAGACACCTCGCGAGTTCCTGCCTGCCGTGGTCGACTCGGCCCACTCCCGCTACCCGGTGATCGGCGAAAGCCACGATGACGTGATGGGCGTGTTGCTGGCCAAGGACTTGCTGCCGTTGATCCTCAAGGAGAACGGCGACAGCTTCAACATCAAGGATCTGCTGCGCCCGGCCACCTTCGTGCCGGAGTCCAAGCGACTGAATGTGCTGCTGCGTGAGTTCCGCGCCAACCACAACCACATGGCCATCGTCATCGACGAATACGGCGGCGTGGCCGGTCTGGTGACCATCGAAGACGTGCTGGAACAAATCGTCGGCGACATCGAAGACGAGCATGACGTCGAAGAAGACAGCTACATCAAGCCACTGCCTAGCGGTGACTTCCTGATCAAGGCGCTGACGCCGATCGAGAACTTCAACGAGTTCTTCGACAGCGAATTCTCCGACGACGAGTTCGACACGGTAGGCGGCCTGGTGATGAGCGCGTTCGGGCACTTGCCAAAACGCAACGAAATCACTGAAATCGGCCCGTATCGTTTTCGCATTCTGAACGCCGACAGCCGTCGGATTCACTTGCTGCGCCTGACTCCAATTGCCCGGTAATTCCTAAGGATTGAAATGCACCGTCTGACCCGTCCCGGCTGGCCCGGTAATCTGCTGGCCGTGCTGGCCGGTGCAATCACCACCCTGGCGTTGGCGCCGTACGATATCTGGCCGCTGGCATTGCTGGCGGTCGGTTTCTTCTATGCCGGTCTGCGTGAACTGAGTCCTCGTCAGGCCTTGGGCCGTGGCTGGTGTTTCGGCTTCGGCCTGTTCGGCGCCGGCACCAGCTGGATCTACTACAGCATTCACAACTTCGGCGGCGCTTCGGTGCTGCTGGCCGGTTTCCTGATGCTGATCTTCACCGCCGCGATTGCCTGGTTCTTCGCCCTGCCCGCCTGGATCTGGGCGCGCTGGTTGCGTCGTAACGAAGCACCGCTGGCCGATGCCTTGGCGTTTGCGGCGCTGTGGGTGGGTCAGGAAGCGTTTCGTGGCTGGTTCCTCACCGGTTTCCCGTGGCTCTATTCCGGTTACAGCCAGCTCAACGGCCCATTGGCCGGGCTCGCACCGGTCGGCGGGATGTGGCTGATTTCCTTCGTCCTGGCCCTGACAGCAGCGCTGATCTGGAACGCTCCACGACTGATTCGCACAGGCCGCAAAGGGTTCATTGCCGCTGGCGTGGTATTGCTGGCCGGTCCATGGGTGGCGGGCATCGCGCTCAAGGAGCATGCCTGGACCAGCCCTGCCGGCCCGGCGCTGAGCGTCGCCGCCATCCAGGGCAACATCGAACAAAGCATGAAGTGGGACCCGGCGCAGCTCAACGCGCAGTTGGCGCTGTACCGCGACATGAGCTTCAGCTCCAAGCGCGTCGACCTGCTGATCTGGCCGGAAACCGCAGTGCCGGTGCTCAAGGAGTCCGCCGAGGGCTACCTGAGCATGATGGGAAACTTCGCCGCAGAACGTAAGACTGCGCTGATTACCGGCGTGCCGATTCGCCAGGAAGTGCGGCACGAGCGCCGTTTCTTCAACGGAATCACCGTGGTCGGTGAAGGCGACGGCACTTACCTCAAGCAGAAACTCGTGCCGTTCGGCGAGTACGTTCCGTTGCAGGATGTGTTGCGCGGGTTGATCGCGTTCTTCGATCTGCCGATGTCGGACTTTGCTCGTGGCCCGGCCGATCAGGCCATGCTGCAAGCCAAGGGTTATCAGATCGCACCGTTCATTTGCTATGAAGTGGTCTACCCGGAATTCGCCGCCAGCCTGGCCGCCCGCAGCGATCTGCTGCTGACCATCAGCAACGACACCTGGTTCGGCAAATCCATCGGCCCGCTGCAACATTTGCAGATGGCGCAGATGCGCGCGCTGGAGGCCGGCCGCTGGATGATCCGCGCCACCAACAACGGCGTGACCGGTTTGATCAACCCGTTCGGGCAGATCACGACGCAGATTCCGCAGTTCGAACGCGGGATTCTGTACGGCGAAGTGGTGCCGATGCACAACCTGACGCCGTACCTTGAATGGCGTTCGTGGCCGCTGATCATTGTGTGTGTGCTGTTGTTTGGTTGGGCGTTGATCGCGAGCCGGATGGCGAAAACCGTTTAATCGCAGCGCCAGCAAAAGATCGCAGCCTCGTTTTACTCGACAGCTCCTACAGAGCACGCAATCCCCTGTAGGAGCTGTCGAGTAAAACGAGGCTGCGATCTTTTGATCTTCAGCGGTAAAACACCGAATACCCCACCTGCCCCACCGCCTCGTTCAGCAACTGCCCGCTCTGCCAGATCGACTTGAACTCCGGCATCCAGCCGCCCAGCGGCCGGGCATTGTCCACGCCCAGAAACCCAACCGGCGCGGGCACCACTTCAAAACCCGCCTGCCTGAAACTCCAGACCGCTCGCGGCATATGCCAGGCCTGAGTCACCACCACCACGCGCTTCACCCCTTCCGGAAGCAGCACTTGGGCACTGAACTGCGCATTCTCCCAAGTCGTGCGGCTGCGCCCTTCCTGCCAACGCACGGTCACGCCGAAATCATCGAGCAATGAATCTGCCATCAACTTGGCTTCCGTCGGCGGTGTGTCGTAGTGCAGGCCGCCGCTCGTAAGGATCGGCAGGCCAGACGCCTTGGCCAATCGCGCGGCATAGCGCTGGCGTTCCAGGCCTACGCCGGTCGGCTGGTCCGCGCCCCACGCCGAATCGCCCCGCTCGCGGCCCGATCCCAGCACCACGATCGCATCCGCACGCTGGCCCAGGGTTGCCCACTCATCCAGCGCCAGCGCTGGCTCACGCTCCAAAGCCTTGGCGCTCCATTGCACCACCACCGGCAAACTCATCAGCCAGAAACCGCCAAGCCCCAATGCAAAGCACAATCCGGCCAGTCGCGGCCGTGAGCGGCGCAACCACCAGGCAAGCGCCAGCAGCAGCAAAAGGATGCCGGGAGGCAGTAGAAGTTGTTTCACGAAATAACGAAAAGGCATCGAGCATCTCCAGAGATGCCCGAAGCCTAAGTGGGTTGACGCGATGCGACAACTAATGCGGAAGGACTATGCTTTAAAAAAACCATGTGGCATGGCTTCAATTGCCCTTACTTGAATTGCAGAGACCGGACCTTTACCGCGTCCCTGCCGGGTGTTTTGTCCTTGAGCCAGATGATCTTGGCCGAACGTGGTGCGTCGAGTTGCTTCACTGCTTCAGACAAGCATCCGTGGGTTTCACGTTCACTGCGATCCAGATACGCCTTGACCAATGCAAACTCTGCGGGGCTCAAACCACGCAACTCCAGCTCCAGGGGACGTTCATCACGCAACCGATCGGCGGTTTTTGCCGCATCCAGGGCCATCCCCAGACGATCGATCAGTCGCTCATACAGCTCCGGTTTTGTAACTTTGCGTTGTGACTCAACCATCCCTCACCTCATTGAAGATAAGACTCACTCCCCATTTAGGAGCTTAGCTTCCATGAACAAACCGGCTGAACCCTGCGACCAACGGCCCTCGCGGCAGGTTTGAAGGGGCCTTGTGCCTGTAATCAGGGTTTCCCTCGATAGAGTGCGGTCATGTATGCTACGGCGCTTCCTGTAACTCCACTTCCAGCTCGCCTGGACACCGAACCGCCGATTTGGCGTGATCACCGTCCGGCGTTGCATTGAAGAGGATTAGGCCACCCCTATTCAGTTCAAAAGTAGCCATGCACGAACAATATCAGCCCCGTGAAATCGAAGCCGCCGCCCAGTCGTTCTGGGACGAGCAAAAGTCCTTTGAAGTCAGTGAACAGCCAGGCAAGGAGACTTTCTACTGCCTGTCGATGTTCCCTTACCCCAGCGGCAAGCTACACATGGGGCACGTGCGCAACTACACCATCGGCGACGTGATCTCCCGCTACCAGCGCATGCAAGGCAAGAACGTCCTGCAACCCATGGGTTGGGATGCCTTCGGCATGCCGGCGGAAAACGCCGCGATGAAGAACAACGTAGCGCCCGCCAAGTGGACCTACGAAAACATCGCCTACATGAAAACCCAGCTGCGCAGCCTGGGCCTGGCGGTGGACTGGTCCCGCGAGGTGACCACCTGCAAGCCTGATTACTACCGCTGGGAACAATGGCTGTTCACTCGCCTGTTCGAAAAAGGCGTGATCTACCGCAAGAACGGCACCGTGAACTGGGACCCGGTCGACCAGACCGTCCTGGCTAACGAGCAAGTGATCGACGGTCGCGGCTGGCGTTCCGGCGCGCTGATCGAAAAGCGCGAAATCCCGATGTACTACTTCAAGATCACTGCTTACGCGGATGAGCTGCTGTCGAGCCTCGACGATCTGCCGGGCTGGCCTGAACAGGTCAAGACCATGCAGCGCAACTGGATCGGCAAGTCCCGGGGCATGGAAGTGCAGTTCCCGTACAACGTCGATTCCATCGGCGAAAGCGGCGTACTGAAAGTCTTCACCACCCGTCCGGACACCTTGATGGGCGCGACTTACGTTGCCGTGGCCGCCGAGCACCACTTGGCCGCCCTGGCCGCGCAGAACAACCCTGAGCTGCAAGCGTTCATCGCTGAATGCAAAGGCGGCAGCGTCGCTGAAGCCGACGTCGCCACCCAAGAGAAAAAAGGCCTGCCGACGTCGCTGTTCGTCGAGCACCCGCTGACCGGTGAGAAACTCCCGGTGTGGGTCGCCAACTATGTGCTGATGCATTACGGCGACGGCGCAGTGATGGCGGTTCCGGCTCACGACGAACGTGATTTCGAGTTCGCCACCAAGTACAACCTGCCGATCAAATCGGTGGTGCGCACCAGCTCCGGCGACACTAACCCATCGCCATGGCAAGACGCCTACGGCGAGCACGGCACGCTGATCAACTCCGGCGAGTTCGACGGCCTCGACTTCGAAGGCGCTTTCGATGCCATGGAAGTCGCGCTGATCAAGAAAAACCTCGGTGCCTCGCGCACCCAGTTCCGCCTGCGCGACTGGGGCATCAGCCGCCAGCGCTACTGGGGCTGCCCGATCCCGATCATCCACTGCGACACCTGCGGTGATGTGCCGGTCCCGGAAGATCAACTGCCGGTCGTGCTGCCGGAAGACGTGGTGCCGGATGGCGCCGGTTCGCCATTGGCACGCATGCCCGAGTTCTACGAGTGCAACTGCCCGAAATGCGGCCAGCCTGCCAAGCGTGAAACCGACACCATGGACACCTTCGTCGAGTCCTCGTGGTACTACGCCCGTTACGCCTCGCCGCACTATGCTGGCGGCCTGGTGGAAAAATCCGCGGCCGACCACTGGTTGCCGGTGGATCAGTACATCGGCGGCATCGAACACGCAATTCTTCACCTGCTGTACGCGCGCTTCTTCCACAAGCTGATGCGTGACGAAGGCCTGGTGAGCTCCAACGAGCCGTTCAAGAACCTGCTGACCCAAGGCATGGTGATCGCCGAGACTTACTATCGTCGCGAAGCCAACGGTGCCTACACCTGGTTCAACCCGGCGGACGTGGAACTCGAGCGCGACAGTAAAGCCAAGGTCATCAGCGCCAAGCTGATCGCCGACGGCCTGCCGGTGGAAATCGGCGGCACCGAGAAGATGGCCAAGTCGAAGAACAACGGCGTTGACCCACAGTCGATGATTGACCAGTTCGGCGCAGACACCTGCCGGCTGTTCATGATGTTCGCCTCGCCACCCGACATGAGCGCGGAATGGTCCGACTCCGGCGTTGAAGGTTCGCACCGTTTCCTCAAGCGCGTCTGGCGTCTGGCCCAGGCCCACGTCACTCAGGGCCTGCCGGGCAAACTGGACGTCGCGAGCCTGAACGACGGGCAGAAAGCCATTCGCCGTTCGATCCACCAGGCCATCAAGCAGGCCAGCCATGACGTCGGCCAGAACCACAAATTCAACACCGCCATCGCCCAGGTGATGACGCTGATGAACGTGCTGGAAAAAGCCCCGCAAGGCACCGACCAGGATCGCGCGCTGATTCACGAAGGCCTGGAAACCGTGGTCCTGCTGCTGGCGCCGATCACTCCGCACATCAGCCACGAGCTGTGGAATCAACTGGGTCACGCCGACCCGGTGATCGACGCAGGCTGGCCGGTGCTGGACGAGAGCGCCCTGGTGCAAGACAGCCTTCAGTTGGTCATTCAAGTGAATGGCAAACTGCGCGGCCACATTGAAATGCCGGCCAGCGCCACCCGCGAAGAAGTCGAAGCCGCCGCACGGGCGAACGAGAACGTGCTGCGCTTCGTCGATGGCCTGACTATTCGTAAAGTGATCGTAGTGCCCGGGAAACTGGTCAATATCGTCGCCAGCTAATTGGAACAGGCGCCAGGTAAGCCTGGCGCCGAGTCAAACCTTTCGGGCCGCACGGTCGGCCCACATGGTTTCAAGGGGAGCAACAAGATGATCAAACGCAATCTGCTGGTGATGGGCCTCGCAGTCCTGTTGAGCGCCTGCGGTTTCCAGCTGCGCGGTACCGGCACCACTGAACTGGCGATCAAGGAACTCGACGTGAGCGCCCGCAACGCCTATGGCGAAACCGTGACGCAATTGCGTCAGGTACTGCAAAGCAGTGGCGTCAAGGTCTACACCGGTGCGCCGTACAAGCTGATTCTGACGGATGAGCAGGAAAGCCAGCGCATCCTCAGCTACGCCGGTGCCGGTCGCACGGGTGAATACCAAGTGACCACGGTGCTGAACTACGACATCCGTGGCGAGAACAATTTGACCCTCAAAAGCGACAAGCTCGAAGTGGAGAAGATCTTCATCCACGACGGCAACAACTTGGTGGGTTCCGACCAGGAAGCTGCAACAGCCCGCGTAGAGACCCGTCGCGAATTGGTTCAACGCATGATTCTGCGTTTGCAACAGATCACGCCGACTCAGCTGGATCAGTTGCAACAGACTGCGAATGCCCGTGCCAAGGCTGAAGCCGATGCACTGAACGCGGCGCAGAAGGCTGAAGCGGAAACCCCGCGCCAGTCGCCTGTCGAAATCCCGCAGCAGTAAGACTTACGGGGCGCTCAGGCGCCCCGTTTGCCCTCTCTTATGAAACTCGCCCCCGCCCAACTCGCCAAACACCTGCAAGGTGCCCTCGCGCCGGTCTACATCATCAGTGGCGATGACCCACTGCTGTGCCAGGAAGCCGCCGACGCGATTCGTTCTGCTGCCCGCCAGCAAGGTTTTGATGAACGTCAGGTCTTCGCCGCCGACGCCAGTTTCGACTGGGGAACGCTGCTGCAGGCCGGTGCCAGTATGTCGTTGTTCGCTGAAAAGCGTCTTCTGGAACTGCGTTTGCCCTCCGGCAAACCCGGTGACAAAGGCGCCGCTGCGTTCATCGAATATTGCTCACGGCCGGCCGAAGATACGGTGTTGCTGATCAGCCTGCCCAAGCTCGATGGTGCTGCGCAGAAGACCAAGTGGGGCAAGGCGCTGGTCGAAGGTGCGCAGACTCAGTTCGTGCAGATCTGGCCGGTGGATGCCAACCAGTTGCCGAGCTGGATCCGTCAACGGTTGTCCCAGGCCGGGCTGTCCGCCAGCCAGGACGCCGTCGAATTGATCGCCGCGCGGGTCGAGGGCAACCTGTTGGCCGCCGCCCAGGAAATCGAAAAGCTCAAGCTGATGGCCGAAGGTGGCCAGATTACCGTCGAAACCGTACAGGCAGCCGTGGCCGACAGTGCGCGTTTTGATGTGTTCGGCCTGACCGATGCGATTCTCAACGGCGAAGCCGCGCATGCCGTGCGTATGCTCGAAGGCTTGCGTGGCGAGGGCGTCGAACCGCCGGTGATTCTCTGGGCCCTGGCCCGTGAGCTGCGCCTGCTGGCCAACCTGTCGCTGCAATACAGCCAGGGCGTGCCGCTGGACAAAGCTTTCAGCTCGGCCCGACCGCCGGTCTGGGACAAACGCAAACCGCTGATGAGCAAAGCGCTGCAACGCTACTCGGCGCAACGCTGGGCGCAGTTGTTGCTGGAAGCACAGCGTATTGATGCGCAGATCAAGGGCCAGGCGGCGGGTTCGCCGTGGATGAGCTTGAGTCGGTTGTCGTTGTTGATGGCCGGGCAGAGATTGTCGTTGCCGGCCGAATAAGATCAAGAGATCGCAGCCTCGTTTCACTCGACAGCTCCTACCTTGGAATGCGTCCCTGTAGGAGCTGTCGAGTGAAACGAGGCTGCGATCTTTTGATCTTTCTTCCTACAAAACTCACACCCATTTCCCTATAGACAGCCCCCCAACTTCAGCAGATTATTTCCCCCGCAAAACCCACCTACCTGCGAGAAATCATCATGAGCAAAAAGCCATCCAAGCATGGCCCCAACAAGGCCAAATCCATCATCGCCCAGCCACTGTTCCGCAGCCGTACGGAACGAGCCGGCAAGGGCAAAGGCAGCTACCGCCGCGAAGCCTTCCAGTCTAATAGCTGGGAGGCTTCTTACTTTCTGGCCGCTTAAAGCAGAACACCCCTTCTCCATGTTAAGGTCTGCACCTGATTCGTATTCCCTGGACCTGTGCATGCCCCTTTGTCTTTCCCGTCGTTGGCACCTTCGCCAATTGATTGCTGCCTCCAGCCTCATACTGCTTGTCGCCTGCGCGGAAAAACCGACCGCCGCCGACGCCCAACCGCTGCAAACCCTCCCCGTCGCAACTGCGCCTGCGGTAATCCCGCCCGTGGTGCCGACCGGTGAAAATCTGGACATCCAGCCAACCCAGACCTTCGCTGAATGGCAGGCCGGTTTCCGCAAG
Source organism: Pseudomonas nunensis (assembly GCF_024296925.1). Taxonomy (NCBI): domain Bacteria; kingdom Pseudomonadati; phylum Pseudomonadota; class Gammaproteobacteria; order Pseudomonadales; family Pseudomonadaceae; genus Pseudomonas; species Pseudomonas nunensis. Next base: position 7,129,379 of record NZ_CP101125.1, on the reverse strand, counting down.
GACGCCCTGGCTGCCGGCATTCGCGCCGACCTGTTCGACCGTGCCTTCGCCAATGTCAGCTTCGATGACAGCGTGATCCGCGCCGACCGTAGCCAACCGGAGTTTTCCCGCCCGGTGTGGGAATACCTCGACGGTGCGCTGTCGCCGCTGCGGGTACGCAAAGGTCAGGCGCTGGTCAGCCAGTACGCCGACATCCTGCAAAGCATCGAGCAGCGCTACGGCGTCGATCGCCAGGCACTGGTCGCGGTGTGGGGCATGGAGAGTAACTTCGGGCAATTCCAGGGCACCAAGTCGGTGATCAACTCCCTGGCCACCCTGGCCTATGAAGGCCGACGCCCGGGCTTTGCCCATGCGCAACTGATCGCCGCCCTGCAGATCCTGCAACAGGGCGATATCACGCCAGAGAAAATGCTCGGTTCCTGGGCCGGGGCCATGGGCCAGACCCAGTTCATCCCGACCACCTACAACACCCACGCCGTGGATTTCGATGGCGACGGTCGCCGCGATATCTGGGGCAGTCCCGCCGATGCCCTGGCCTCGACCGCGCACTACCTGCAAAGCTCCGGCTGGCAGAAAGGCCAGCCGTGGGGCTTCGAAGTGCAGTTGCCGGGGAGTTTCAACTACGTTCTGGCCGATGGCACGATTCGCAAGAGCGTCGCCGAATGGCAGCAACTGGGCGTTTCGTTGCCCAATGGTGCCCAGGTTCCGGCAGGCGCTGAACACCTGTCGGCCGCCCTGCTGCTGCCAGCCGGTTATCGTGGCCCGGCGTTCCTGGTCCTCGACAACTTCCGCGCGATCCTCAAGTACAACAACTCGTCGTCCTACGCCTTGGCAGTGAGCCTGTTGTCCGAACGCTTCAACGGCGCAGGTCTGATCAACGGCTCCTGGCCAAAAGATGATTTACCGCTGAGCCGTAGCGAGCGGATCGAGTTGCAGAACCTGTTGAGCGCCCAGAACTACGACGCGGGTACTGCCGACGGCATCATCGGCGCCAATACCCGCAAGGCGATCCGTAGCGCACAACAGTCGTTTGGCTGGCCGGCGGATGGGTATCCGACGCATAAGTTGCTCGAAGGTTTGCGCAACCGATAGATAGCCGTATGGCTGGTGCCCCCTTCGCGAGCAAGCCCGCTCCCACATTTGGAATGCATTCCCCTGTGGGAGCGGGCTTGCTCGCGAAGACTGACTGCCAGGCAATAAACCTCTAAACCTTGACCACCACATCCTGCTCCAACACCAACACCTTATTCCCCGCATCCAGCTTGACCAGCGCCCCCATCGGCAGCGTCAGGTTCGGATCGCAATGCCCGCTGCGCCACCCGGCCAGCACCGGAATCCGCAACGGTTCGAAGGTTTGCTTGAGCAGCCGCGCCAGCGCCGCGGCGTCCACCCCTGCCACATCCCCCACCAGAACCCCGCGCAGCTTGCCCAGCGTGCCAGCCAGGCGCAGATGGGTCAGCAACCGGTCAATGCGATACAACGGCTCGTTGATGTCCTCGATAAACAGGATCACCCCCTCGGCATCGATTTCGTACGGCGTGCCCATGGTCGCGGCGATCATCGACAGGTTGCCCCCCAGCAAGCGCCCGTGAGCGACACCAGGCTCGATGGTATTTAACGGATAGGCCACCGGGTGCGACAACACGCTGCCCGCCTTCACCTGCCCGCGCAGCATGTTGAAGAACGATGACTCGGTGGGCCTCTGCTTATCGCCCAGCAGGTCGGCGTTGAGCAGCGGACCATGAAAGGTCACGAAGCCTGCGTAGCGACCGATGGCCAGATGCAGCGCCGTGATGTCGCTGTAGCCGATAAAGGGCTTGGCGTTCGCACGCAACAAGTCGAAGTCGATACGATCGAGCAAGCGCGGCGTGCCGTAGCCGCCGCGCAGGCAAATGATCGCGGCCACTTCAGGGTCCGCGAATGCCCCGTGCAGGTCATTGAGGCGCACTTCGTCGCTGCCGGCGAGGTAGCCGTCTTTCTCATAAACGCCGGGGAACACCCGTAGCGAATAACCTCGGGCGCGCATCCATTGCACGGCCTTGTCGGTGTCCAGCGGTGCGGGGCCGGCAGGCGCAATCACGCCGATCACGCCCTCCGACGGCAAGGCCGGCACAGGGGTGTAAGGAAAAAGGGTGTGAGTCGGTCGAACGGTCATCCATGAATCTCCCTGCATGAAATCTTCAGCACACAGTAGTCAGGAACGGGCATAAACAGAAGGGGGTCAATCGCGCCGCGCGTTGCGGGAAAAGACCGCCGGGTATGTAGGCAGGCAGAAAAACGCCCGCAGGCTGTAAAGCCGTGCGGGCGTTTTGTCTTTCATCAGCTATTACAGGGCCGAGATCAGCTCGGCCTTGACCAGCTTCGCCTGCTCATCGGCATGGTACGACGAACGCACCAACGGGCCGGACGCGACGTTCTTGAAGCCCATCTTGTAGCCTTCCTCGGCGAACCAGGCGAACACGTCCGGGTGCACGAAACGTTGCACCGGCAAGTGGCTGCGGGACGGTTGCAGGTACTGGCCGAGGGTCAGCATGTCGATATCGTGTTCGCGCATGCGCTTCATGACTTCGATGACTTCTTCGTCGGTTTCGCCCAGGCCCAGCATCAGGCCGGATTTGGTCGGAATGTGCGGCATCATCTGCTTGAAGCGTTGCAGCAGGGTCAGCGACCACTGGTAGTCCGAACCCGGACGCGCAGCCTTGTACAGGCGCGGCACGGTTTCCAGGTTGTGGTTGAACACATCCGGTGGCTCGGCGGCAGTGATTTCCAGCGCCACGTCCATACGGCCACGGTAATCCGGGACCAGGGTTTCGAGCTGCACGTTCGGCGACAGCTTGCGGATCTCGCGGATGCAGTCGGCAAAGTGCTGGGCACCGCCGTCACGCAGGTCGTCGCGGTCAACAGACGTGATCACCACGTACTTGAGCTTGAGGTCGGCGATGGCGATGGCCAGGCTTTCCGGCTCGTTGACGTCCAGTGGTTTCGGACGACCGTGGCCGACGTCGCAGAACGGGCAACGACGGGTGCAGATGTCGCCCATGATCATGAAGGTCGCGGTGCCGCCGGAGAAGCACTCGCCCAGGTTCGGGCAGGACGCTTCTTCGCAGACGCTGTGCAGCTTGTGTTTGCGCAGCAGGGCCTTGATGCGGTCGACTTCCGGGGAAACCGGGATGCGCACGCGGATCCAGTCAGGTTTCTTCGGCAGTTCGGTGGTCGGAATGATCTTTACCGGGATGCGTGCAACCTTCTCGGCGCCGCGCAGCTTGACGCCGGCTTCAACCTTCGCACGCGGGGCCGGACGCTCGGTAACATCCAGCGTCGGGATCATGGTTTGCACTGCATCAGTAGTCATATCAGTCGATTCCGCCCGTAAGGGTCGTCTGCTCAGCATAGTCGAGGTGTTTGACGAGCTGCGTGCGCAGCCGGGCACTTACCTCGGCAAATTCAATCGATCCTGCGTGATCGCTCAGCTGGGTCATCGCCAGCCCGGCGTAGCCGCAGGGATTAATCCGTCGAAACGGTTCCAGGTTCATGTCCACGTTCAGCGCCAGGCCATGAAAGGAACAACCGTGGCGGATCCGCAGGCCCAGGGACGCGATTTTCGCCCCATCGACGTAGACACCTGGCGCGTCTGGCTTGGCTGCGGCAGTTACGCCATAGCTGGCCAGCAACTCGATCAGGCAGTGTTCCATGCGGGTGACCAAGTCACGCACGCCGAAACCCAGTTTGCGCACATCCAGCAACAGGTAGGCCACCAATTGGCCGGGACCATGGTAAGTCACCTGACCGCCGCGATCGACCTGCACTACCGGAATATCTCCCGGCAGCAACAGGTGCTCGGCTTTGCCGGCCTGGCCCTGGGTAAACACCGGAGGGTGCTCCACCAGCCAGATCTCGTCCGCGGCATCGCTGCCGCGTTCGTTAGTGAAGCGCTGCATGGCATGCCAGACCGGCTCGTAAGCCATCTGGCCGAGCTCACGAAAGCCCAGCGTGCCCGGCATCACAGCACCATGTGCACGAAACCGGTAGCCCGCAACTCGCTATTGATGTCGTACAGCTGGTCTTGACCGGTGGCGATGATGTGCAGCTGGATAGTGGTGTACTTGCCGTTGCTGCTCTGGCGTTCGTCCACCTTCTCATCGTTGATCGTCGCGTGTTTCTTGACGATGTCGATGATCTTTTGCTTGATGTCGACAATGGTGTCGCCGATCACTTTGATCGGGTAATCATTGGCGGGAAATTCGATCTTTGGCGCCTTTACTTCAGTGTCTGTCATGGCGTAACGGCCTCGTAAGCCGTGGCAACGGACATGGCTCCGTTCCGGGTTGGGACGGAGCCATGCAGGTCCACACTAATTCAGTTGAACAAGCCGTAGAAGAATAGACGGATGCTATCCCACATGCGACGGAAGATACCACCCTCGTCGACCGCGTCCAGAGCGATCAGGTTAGCGCTGTGCACTACCTTGTCGTCCAGTTTCACTTCGACTTTACCGATCACGTCGCCCTTGGCGATTGGCGCAACCAGTTGCGGGTTCATGGTCATGCTGGCGGCGAGCTTTTTCAGCTGGCCTTTTGGCAGGGTCATGGTCAAGTCTTCAGCCAGGCCGGCCTTGACTTGATTGGTGGTGCCTTTCCAGACAGGAGCCTGAGCCAGCTCGGCGCCTTTCTGATAGAAGGTCTGGGTTTCGAAGAAGCGAAAACCGTAGGTCAGCAGTTTCTGGGTTTCGGAGGCGCGAGCCACTTCGCTGTTGGTGCCGAACACCACGGCGATCAGGCGCATGCCATCACGTACGGCCGAAGACACCATGCAGTAGCCGGCTTCGTCGGTGTGACCGGTTTTCAGACCGTCAACGGTCTTGTCGCGCCACAGCAGCAGGTTGCGGTTAGGCTGCTTGATGCCGTTCCAGAAGAACTCTTTCTGCGAGTAGATCGCGTAGTGAGCCGGGTCTTCGTGAATGATTGCGCGAGCCAGCAACGACATGTCGTGAGCCGACGAGTAGTGCTCAGGGTTCGGCAGGCCGGTCGGGTTCATGAAGTGGCTGTTGGTCATGCCCAGGTCGCCGGCCGTCTTGTTCATCATGTCGGCGAACGCGTCTTCGCTACCGGCGATGTGCTCGGAGAGCGCAACACTGGCGTCGTTACCCGACTGAATGATGATGCCGTGCAGCAGATCGCTGACAGTCACCTGCGAGCCAACCTTGATGAACATCCGCGAACCGCCGGTACGCCAGGCGTTTTCGCTGACGGTCACCGGGTCGTTTTCGCCGATCTGGCCACGACGGATTTCCAGCGTCGCAATGTACGCGGTCATCAGTTTGGTCAGGCTGGCGGGCGGCAGGCGCTGGTCACCGTTGTTCTCGACCAGCACGTTGCCGCTGCTGGCGTCCATGAGCACGTAGGATTTGGCGGCCAGTTGCGGTGGCGACGGCATCATTTCTACCGCAAAAGCGGCAGGCGTGATGAACAGCGGGACTAACAGGCACAGGCGTTTGGCAAAGGTGGTGATGTTCATCCGTCTCTCGAAATCGCTAATGGAAACTGCCCTAGGGCAAAACTTAATCAGATGGCTTTCTAACGGGCCATCGCGTGTTCAGTTGCTCACTCAGAACCCTTGCCGGGCTTTTATTCTTAACGAGCCAACAACCAGATTCGCCCCCCAAACTGCAAGCGAACCTTCAATCAAGTACTGCGTGTTACTCGGCGGTGACCAGGCTCGGCGAACCGAGATTGGCCATTCGCACACTGTTCTGCACTTGCTGGATTTCACCCGGAGAACCCATCGGCCCCAGGCGTACCCGATGCAATGTCTGTTGGTTGCGCACTATCGAGCTGATGAACACCGGAGCGCTCACCATCCCGCTGAGCTTCGATCTCAGGAGTTCTGCAGCGTCCGGGTTGGCGAACGCGCCCACCTGCAGATACTGGCCAGAGGCTGGTACAGAAGCGTTTTTTTTTGCACTGATCGGCACAGGCACGGTGTCCGCGGCGTGTTGCTGCGGCGGTGGCGTCCATTGCTCGACCGTCCCCGCCGAAGCGGTAATCGTCGGCGCGGCATTCTGCGCTACTTGAGGCTCATTGAGCATCAAAGGCGCCGGACGGCCTTTCGCGGCCCACCACTGTTGTGGATCGATCCCTTCGACCTTGACCCGCGCGGTGCCGATTTCGGCGTAGCCCAGTTTCTTGGCGGCCGCATAGGACAAATCGATGATGCGGTCCGAGTAGAACGGCCCACGGTCGTTGACGCGCAAAACCACGCTCTTGTTGTTGTCCAGGTTGGTCACCCGAACGTAACTTGGCAGCGGTAAGGTCTTGTGCGCGGCACTCATGCCGTACAGGTCATAGACTTCGCCGTTGGCGGTGTTCTGGCCGTGGAACTTGGTGCCGTACCAGGACGCCGTGCCCGAGGCGACGTAGGTCTTGGACTCTTGCAGCGGGAAATAGGTCTTGCCCAGCACGGTGTACGGGTTGGCTTTATAAGGACCGCTGTGCAGGGTCGGCGTGGCGTCCGGGATGCGCGAAACATCCACGTCCCACCACGGCGCGCCATCTTTGTGGGCGCGGTTGATGTCCAGCCCCGGCGTAGCGCGCACGGCGGTGTTGGAGGTTTTTTGCGTCGGCGCGCGACTGGTCGAGCAGCTGGCGACCAGCACCGCCAACGCGGCGAATGCCATCAGCTTCAGGGGTTTATTCATAGGCAATGCCCGCATTACTTGACGCCCCGTGCTTGGACCAGCTGTTCAGACAGTTGATGTACGGCCATGGCGTACATCACGCTGCGGTTATAACGCGTGATCGCGTAAAAATTCTTCAGGCCCATCCAGTACTCGGGGCCATTGTCACCTTCCAGGCGGAAAGCCGTAACCGGCATATCATCGCGCAGCGCATCATGACTTGACCACCCCAACGCCCGCAACTCCCCGACGGTTTTCGTCGGCTCAATGCCAGTGGTCAGGCCGTCATCCACCTGATCGCCACGCACATCGGCGCGGCTGACCACAGGTTCGCCGGCGACCCAGCCGTGACGCTTGAAATAACTTGCGACGCTGCCGATGGCATCGTCCGGGTTGTTCCAGATATTAATGTGGCCATCACCGTCGAAATCCACCGCATACGCGCGAAAACTGCTCGGCATGAACTGCGGCAAGCCCATGGCGCCGGCGTAGGAGCCTTTGAGGGTCAGTGGATCGACCTGCTCTTCCCGAGCCAGCAGCAGGAACTCACGCAATTCCTTGCGGAAAAACTCGGCACGGGGAGGATAGTCGAAACCCAGGGTCGACAACGCGTCGATCACCCGGTAATTGCCGGTATTGCGGCCGAAAAAGGTTTCAACGCCGATGATCGACACAATCACCTGGGCGGGTACGCCATATTCCTGCTCGGCACGGGCGAGTACTGCCTCGTGCTGACGCCAGAAGTCCACACCACGGGCAATACGCGCGTCGGTGATGAACATCGGGCGATATTCATTCCACTGCTTGACTCGCTCAGCAGGTTTGGAGATCGCGTCGAGGATCGCCTGTTTGCGCTCGGCTTCGCGGAACACGCCCATCAGCTGTTCACCGGCAAAACCGTAGTCGCGGGTCATTTCACCGACGAATTCGGCCACCTGGGGTGAGCCTTCGTAATCGCCGGCCCGCGTTTCCGCGGTACCAAGGATGCCTACCAGGCCGACCCACGGCGCGTATCGAGTCGCCCAGCCATGCATTACTTGCATTGAAATCTTCACCTTATTCAAACCTGTGCGATCCACTTACGATGGGTATGGATCGACATCAAAACCCCAAACGCTGACAGCAGCGTCACCAGCGAAGTTCCTCCGTAGCTAATGAACGGCAACGGCACCCCCACAACCGGCAACAGGCCACTGACCATACCGATGTTGACGAAAACGTAAACAAAAAACGTCATAGTCAGGCTGCCCGCGAGCAATTTGCCGAACAAAGTCTGGGCCTGGGCGGTAATCACCAGCCCGCGACCGATCAGCAACAGGTAGATCAGCAGCAGTGCGCAGATGCCCACCAAACCGAATTCTTCGCCCAGTACCGCAATAATGAAGTCAGTGTGGCTTTCCGGGAGGAAGTCCAGGTGCGACTGAGTGCCCAGCAGCCAGCCTTTGCCGAATACGCCGCCGGAACCGATGGCAGCCTTGGACTGAATAATGTTCCAGCCAGTGCCCAACGGATCGCTTTCCGGGTCGAGGAACGTGAGGATTCGCTGCTTCTGGTAGTCGTGCATGATAAAGAACCACATCGCCACCGCCACCGGCACCGCCGCGGCGATCACGCTGAGGATCCAGCGCCAGCGCAGGCCCCCCATGAACAGCACGAACGCGCCGCCCGCGAGGATCAGCAGCGAAGTGCCGAGGTCCGGCTGGCGCACAATCAGAATAAACGGCAAGCCGATCAGGAACAGGCTGACGCCCACATGCTTGAGCTTGCGGCGGCAACGTGCGTTTGGACAAATACCAGGCGATGGTCGCCGGCATCAGGATCTTCATGAATTCCGAGGGCTGGAAGCGGATCACCCCGGGAATGTTGATCCAGCGCGTAGCGCCCATGGCGTTGTGGCCCATGACGTCCACCACTACCAGCAACAACACGCCCAGCACATAACCGATTGGTACCCAACGGGCCATGAAACGCGGTTCGAACTGGGCGATGACGATCATCGACACCAGGCCGATGCCGAATGAAGTGGCTTGCTTGGCCAGCAGATCCCAGCTCTTGCCGCTGGCCGAATAAAGCACGAACAGGCTGCCGGCGGCGAGGGTCAGCAGCAGGATCAACAATGGGCCATCAATGTGCATGCGTTGCAGCAGCGTCGCACGGCGACGCATCACGTCCTCACTGGAGAGGATGCGATCGAAATTACTCTTCACGGGCCGTAGCCTCCGCGCTGATAGGGCCGGCGTACTCAGGTTTGAGTCGTCCATCCTGGTCCAGGAGCCAGGCATCCATGACTTGACGCACAACAGGTGCCGCGACGCCGGAACCGGACTCGCCGTTCTCGACCATCACCGACACCACGATTTTCGGGTTATCGGCGGGCGCGAAGCCGACGAACAAGGCGTGGTCGCGGTGGCGTTCCTGCACCTTGGAGCGGTCGTACTTCTCGCCCTGCTTGATCGCGACCACCTGGGCCGTACCACTTTTACCGGCAATCCGGTATTGCGAACCGATGGCAGCTTTGCGCGCCGTACCGCGGGCACCGTGCATTACTTGCTGCATGCCATGGTTGACCTTGGTCCAGTCCGACGGGTCGCGCAGGATGATGTCCGGCATCGGATTCTCATCCTTGGGCTTTTCGCCTTCGACCGTCTTGGCCAGGTGCGGACGGTTCCACACACCCTTGTTGGCCACCAGCGCCGTGGCTTGCGCCAGTTGCAGCGGCGTCGATTGCATGTAGCCCTGACCGATCCCCAGAATCAGGGTTTCGCCAGGGAACCAGGCCTGACGCCGGGTCGCGCGCTTCCATTCACGGGACGGCATCAAGCCAGGGGATTCTTCGAACATGTCCAGCGAGACCTTCTGGCCGATGCCGAACTTGCCCAGGTACGAGGACAACCGGTCGATGCCCAGCTTGTGCGCCAGGTCATAGAAGTAGGTGTCGTTGGAACGCATGATCGCCGTGTCCAGGTCCACGTAGCCGTCGCCGGTACGGTTCCAGTTACGGTATTTGTGATCGTAGTTGGGCAGCATGTAGTAACCGGGGTCGAAGACCCGGGTCGAAGCCGTGACCACACCCGAATCCAGGCCGGCAATCGCCACCGCTGGCTTGATCGTCGAGCCCGGCGGGTACAGACCGCGCAGCACGCGGTTGAACAATGGCCGGTCGATGGAATCGCGCAACTCGGCGTAGGCCTTGAAGCTGATGCCGGTGACGAACAGGTTTGGATCGAAACTCGGCTGGCTGACCATGGCCAGGACTTCGCCGGTGTTCGGGTCCAGCGCGACGACCGCACCACGGCGACCACCGAGTGCCAACTCGGCAGCTTCTTGCAATTTGATGTCCAGGCTCAGGACGATGTCCTTGCCGGGAATCGGATCGGTGCGCTTGAGCACGCGCAAGACGCGGCCCCGAGCGTTGGTCTCGACTTCTTCGTAACCCACCTGGCCGTGCAACTCGGGCTCGTAGAAGCGCTCGATACCGGTCTTGCCAATTTGATGAGTACCGCTGTAACCGACCGGGTCCAGCGTCTTGAGCTCTTTCTCGTTGATCCGGCCCATATAACCCACGGAATGCGCAAAGTGCGCGCCCTGCGGGTAATGCCGCACCAACTGCGCAACCACTTCCACACCCGGCAGCCGGAACTGATTCACCGCGATCCGGGCGATCTGCTCTTCGGTCAACTCGAACAGAATCGGCACCGGCTCGAATGGCCGACGCCCCTGCTTCATGCGTTTCTCGAAGATCCCTCGGTCCTCAGGCGTCAGTTCCAGCACCTGGACGATCACGTCGAGCACTTGCTGCCAGTCGCCGGAACGCTCGCGGGTCATGCTCAGGCTGAAGCTGGGCCGGTTATCGGCCACCACCACGCCATTACGGTCGAAGATCAGCCCACGGGTCGGCGGAATCGGCTGCACATGGACGCGGTTGTTTTCCGACAGGGTCGAGTGGTACTCGTACTGGATGACCTGAAGGAAATACAGCCGCGCGATCAGCACGCAGATCAGCGCCACCACCGCAATTGCCCCGAACACGACGCGGCCACGCACCAGACGGGCGTCTTTTTCGTGGTCCTTGATGCGGATCGGCTGGGACATGAGGGCAGAACTACTTGTGGTAAGGGTGGCCGGACAGGACTGTCCAGGCACGATACAACTGTTCGCCGATCAGAATCCGCACCAGCGGGTGCGGCAACGTCAACGGCGACAACGACCAACGCTGATCAGCCCGGGCACACACTTCCGGCGCCAGCCCTTCGGGGCCGCCGACCATGAAATTCACCGTGCGCGAGTCCAGCCGCCAGCGATCGAGTTCGACCGCCAGTTGCTCGGTGCTCCAGGGCTTGCCGTGGACTTCGAGGGTGACAACCCGCTCGTTCGGCCCGACCTTGGCCAGCATGGCTTCGCCTTCCTGACGGATGAAGCGCGCCACGTCGGCGTTCTTGCCACGGGTATTGAGCGGTATTTCCACCAGTTCCAGCGCCAGCTCGGACGGAAGACGCTTGGCATATTCATGCCAGCCTTCTTCCACCCATTTGGGCATGCGTGAACCGACGGCGATCAGTCGCAGTCGCACAGCGGTCCCTTACTGCTGGTCTTTGTTGAGCTTGATGAAATGCTCGTGGGTGTTTTCCGGGCTGTGGTGAGCCGCGTTCAGGGCACGGCTCTGTTCAGCGCCGGACCACAGACGCTCGAGGTCGTAAAACTGACGAGCAGACGCGGTCATCATGTGCACGATCACGTCGTCCATATCCAGCAGGACCCAGTCGCTGTCGCCCTTGCCTTCTTCACCCAACGGCTTGATGCCCAGGGCTTTGACGGCTTCGCGGACCTTGTCCAGCATCGCGCCGATCTGGCGGTTCGAAGTACCGGTAGCGATGATCATGTAGTCAGTGATGCTCTGCTTTTCGCGAACGTCGATGACCTGGATGTCCTGGCCCTTCACGTCTTCCAGGGCGGCTACGGCAACCTTGACCAGCTCATCACCCTTCAGGGGCTCGTTGGTCAGGACCGGCTCAGGCAGTGGAGCGCTCTTGAACGTGCCTTTGCGCTTTACTTTAGTTACGTCTTTGTTCGTCATATAAAACTCGTTTTGCTCGTATGTTCGGGCGTTTCAATACACGTCATTTCGTGCCTTGAAACGTGCCCTTTTTTTCAGTTCGACGCACGGTAGAGACCGTGCGCATCGATGTAGGCCAGGACCGCGTCGGGCACCAGGAAACGTACCGACTTACCGCTGGCCAGCAGTTGACGGATCTGGGTGGCGGATACCGCGAGCGGTGTCTGCCAGACGAATGCAATCTGTCCGCTCGGCCCTTTGAGGGCCAGCGGGTCGCTCACCGAGCGTGCCGCCAACAGATTGCGCAAGGCATCCGGCGGTTCGCTGTCGGCATCCGGGCGTTGCAGCACCAGGATGTGGCAATGCTGGAGCAACTCTTCCCAGCGGTGCCAAGTGGGCAGGCCGCAAAATGCGTCCCAGCCCAAAAGTAGAAAAACCTGGGTATCCGCGGCCATTTCGGCGCGCATCAATTCCAGGGTATCGATAGTGTAGGACGGTTTGTCCCGCTGCAATTCGCGGGCGTCCACCACCAACGGCGCCACACCGGCCACCGCGCACTCGACCATCGCCAGACGGTCCTGCGCCGAGACCTGCGGCGTGTCCCGATGGGGCGGCCTGGCACTGGGTGTCAGTCGCAGCTCATCGAGGCCCAAGGACTCGGCCACTTCCAGTGCACCGCGCAAATGGCCGATGTGCACCGGGTCAAACGTTCCGCCCAGCACGCCTATGCGTCGAGGCCCAGCCTCGCCGGCAATGACCGGGGCTGACGGGTCGAGGTCGCCCAAGTCAGACCGACTCCTGTCCGCGCAACTGGCCGTCACCGACCACGATGTACTTCTCGCAGGTCAGACCTTCGAGGCCCACCGGGCCGCGGGCGTGCAGCTTATCAGTAGAAATGCCAATCTCGGCACCCAATCCGTATTCAAAGCCATCGGCGAAGCAGGTTGGGGTGTTGATCATCACCGACGACGAGTCGACTTCCGCGACGAAACGCCGGGTATCGGCCAGGTTTTCACTGACGATCGAATCGGTGTGATGGGAGCCGTACTGGTTGATGTGCTCGATGGCCTGGTCCAGTCCGTCGACCACGCGGATCGACAGGATCGGCGCCAGGTATTCGGTGCTCCAGTCGTCTTCGGTGGCCGCAACGGCCTCGATGATCGCCCGGGTGCGCTCGCAACCGCGCAGTTCGACGCCTTTCTCGCGGAACTGGCCCGCCATCGATGGCAGGAAATCTTTGGCAACGCTTTGATCCACCAGCAAGGTTTCCATCGCGCCGCAGATGCCATAACGGTAAGTCTTGGCGTTAAAGGCAATGCGCTGGGCTTTCGGCAGGTCGGCGTGTTCGCTGACGTAGACGTGGCAAATGCCGTCCAAGTGTTTGATCACCGGCACACGAGCGTCGCGGCTGACTCGCTCAATCAGGCCACGGCCGCCACGAGGAACGATGACGTCCACGTATTCAGGCATGGTGATCAGCGCGCCGACGGCGGCACGGTCGGTGGTTTCGACCACTTGCACCACGGCGGCCGGCAGATCGGCCTCGGCCAGACCGCGCTGGATGCAGGCGGCAATGGCACGGTTGGAATGAATCGCTTCGGAACCGCCACGCAGGATGGTCGCGTTGCCCGACTTCAAGCACAGACTGGCAGCATCGATGGTCACGTTCGGGCGGGATTCGTAGATGATCCCGATCACGCCCAACGGCACGCGCATCTTGCCGACCTGAATGCCCGACGGGCGAAAGCTCATGTCGCGGATCGCGCCGACCGGGTCCGGTAGGGCCGCAACCTGGCGCAGACCGACGATCATGCCGTCGATGCGCGCCGGGGTCAGCGCAAGTCGTTCCAGCAAGGCCGGCTCAAGACCATTGGCCCGACCAGCGGCCAGGTCCAGCTCATTGGCAGCCGTCAACTCGGCGCGCGCAGCGTCCAGCGCATTGGCCGCAGCCTGCAAGGCGCGGTTTTTCTGCGCAGTGCTGGCACGGCCGATGATGCGCGACGCCTGGCGGGCAGCGCGACCCAGGCGGGTCATGTAGTCGAGGACGGACTCAGTCATGTCTGATGGGGTCTTGGCAAAGATGAAAGCGGCAGATTATAGCTGTCGCGTCCTAGGACTAACAGCGGTGACGGGCGGATGGTCGAAATGGAGGGCAATTTGCCGACGTTCAGCCGTGATTAAGCTGCAAATTGTTATCATCACCGCTCATTCAGCCCTGATAAACGCCGTTCATCATGTCCAACCTGACTGTTCGCGCCGCCCTTGCGGCCCTGCCCACGGCGCTGCCGGACGCTTTTTTCGACCGTGACGCGCAAGTTCTGGCCCGAGAACTACTGGGCAAAGTCATCCGTCACCGGGTCGGCGACCTGTGGCTCAGCGCCCGAATCATCGAGACCGAAGCCTATTACTGCGAAGAAAAAGGCAGCCACGCGTCCCTTGGCTACACAGAAAAGCGTAAGGCTTTGTTTCTGGATGGCGGACACATCTATATGTATTACGCCCGGGGCGGTGATTCGCTTAACTTCAGCGCCCAAGGACCGGGCAACGCGGTGCTGATCAAATCCGCCTATCCGTGGGTCGATGAATTGAGCGGGCCGGCGAGCCTGGCGCAAATGCTGCTGAACAATCCCGATGCCCAGGGCCGCCCTCGCCCCTCGCAAAAACTCTGCGCCGGCCAGACGCTGCTGTGCAAAGCGCTGGGTTTGAAGGTGCCGGTCTGGGACGCCAAGCGTTTTGATCATGAAGTGCTGCTGGTGCAAGACGTCGGTCCGGCGCCCGCCCACATTATCCAAACCACTCGCCTGGGGATTCCCCATGGGCGTGACGAACACTTGATGTATCGCTTTGTGGATGCGGCGTATGCGCCGTACTGCACGCGGAACCCGCTGCGCCGGGGACAGGTCGAAGGTCGCGATTATTTTTTGTTGTCCTGAATCACAACTGATCCCTGTGGGAGCGAGCCTGCTCGCGAATGAGGGAGTGTCAGCCGACATCAATGTTGATTGAACCAACGCCTTCGCGAGCAGGCTCGCTCCCACAATAAGTTTGTGGTGTTTTGCAGATTGGATGCGTCCCCAGGGACCGATAACATTTCTATGGAGTTGCAGGTATGGGCCCATGGCTCGATAGCATCACTGGCTGGTTGACGGTCAATCCACAGTGGCTGGCCGCCGCGGTGTTCGTAGTGGCGTGCGTGGAATGCCTGGCGATTGCCGGGTTGATCGTGCCGGGCACCGTTTTGCTGTTTGCCGTGGCGGTGTTGGCCGGCAGTGGTGCGTTGTCGCTGGGCGAAACGCTGTTGCTGGGGTTTCTCGGTGGTTTGCTGGGTGACGTGGTTTCCTACTTCCTGGGGCGACATTTCCACCAGAACATCCGCCGCCTGCCCGGTTTGCGCCATCACCCGGAATGGATTGCCGGGGCCGAGTCCTACTTCCAGCGCTACGGGATCGCGAGCCTGTTGGTAGGACGTTTCATCGGCCCGTTGCGACCGATGCTGCCAATGGTCGCCGGGATGTTCGACATGCCCTTCCCGCGCTTCGCCGCCGTCAGTCTGTTGGCCGCCGCCGGCTGGAGCATCGCTTACCTGCTGCCGGGCTGGGCCACGGGAGCGGCGATTCGCCTGCCATTACCGGACGGCTTCTGGCCGGAAGCGGGGATTGTCGCCGGCAGCATCGCGCTGATGATCGGCCTGAGCGTCACCAGCAGCATGCGTCGTCATCGTCACGCCACCGCTTATATTGCCGGCCTGGGGCTGGTGATTCTGATCGGGCTGTTTATCGGCTATCCGCACCTGACCGCCCTCGACCAGGGCGTGATGACTTTGGTGCAGGAACACCGCAGCCCGATGCTCGATGAAGTGGCCGTGACGTTCACGCTGATCGGTGAATTCCGCAACATGCTGATGTTCAGCGCTCTGCTGACCGGTTTGCTGTTACTCACCCGACAATGGCGCCAGGCGATTTTCGCGGGCGGCGCGCTGCTGTTTACCGCGCTGGGCAACACCGTGACCAAGCATTTTTTCGCCCGGATGCGCCCGGAAGTGTTGAGCGACCCGCTGACCAGTTACAGCATGCCCAGCGGTCACGCCTCGGGGGCTTTCGCGCTGTTCCTGGCCATCGCCGTACTTGCCGGGCGCGGACAACCGCCACGCATGCGCCTGACCTGGCTGCTATTGGGTTGCCTGCCGGCGCTGGCGATTGCGTTGTCGCGGGTGTATTTGGGCGCGCACTGGCCAACGGACGTGCTGGCCGGCGCGATGCTGGCGGCGGGTGTCTGTGCGGCGAGCCTGTGGCTGAGTCAACGCCAGACGCCGCTCAACGCCATGCCGCCGAAGGTCTGGTGGCTGGTGCTGCCGTCGTTGCTGGCGTTGTTTGCCTTTTTCGCGTTGCGGCATCTGCCGCACATGATGTTGCGCTACGCGTATTGAAGACCGGATTTACCGCAGCCCTGTAGCAGCTGCCGAGCCCGCGAGGCTGCGTTCGGCTGCGTAGCAGTCGCCAATCAGACACACCGCATACTCAGGTTTTGCGAGGACTTCGTCCTCAAACGCAGCCTCGCGGGCTCGGCAGCTGCTACGGGGGATCTCAGGCGAACAGTTCGCCTTGCAACTCATCCAGCAACGCCTGAATCGCATCCAGCCGTTGCTGCGGATCGTCGAGTTGCAGCAGGTCGATCTTGTCGACCTCGGCAAATGGCAGCAGGTAGGCCAGTTGATTGGCCAATGATTGTTGCCCGGTTGCTTCGGTGCCCATGTTCAGCGCTTCGACCATCGGGTGTTCGGCCAGCGCTTTGAGCAAGGCGACCAGGTCGGCGTCCTCATCCTGCAACGGTTGTTCCGGTTCGTCTTCCAGCCACTCGACGTCGGCAATGGTCAGGTGATCGCGCTGCACTTCGGAGCGCAATACGTGGAAACGTCGCCCACCCTGCACCCGAATCCCCAGCAAGCCGTTGTCCTGCTGTTTGAAGTCGGTGATCAGGGCTTCGCAGCCCACCAGCGCATAACCCGCCGGGGCGATGCCGACTTCTTCGCCATCAAGGATGCACACCACGCCGAAGCCGCTGCCTTGTTTCATGCAGCGGCTGATCATGTCCAGGTAGCGCGCCTCGAAAATCTGCAAATCGAGGATGCAACCGGGGAACAGCACCGTGTTCAGCGGGAAAAGCGGCAAGCTCATAGACATTTCCTTACACCACCATCGACACGGCCAACGGCAGGAACACCGCCGTCGCCACGCCCATCAGACTCATCGCCAGCGCCGCAAAGGCGCCGCACTCTTCACTTTCCTGCAAGGCCACCGAAGTGCCGACCGCATGGGCGGTCATCCCTAACGCCATTCCGCGCGCCTCGGGGCTGTGGACACCGAGACGGGTCAACAGGCTCGGGCCGAAAATCGCACCAATCACGCCGGTAATCAACACGAACACCGCTGCCAGCGCCGCGACACCACCAATCTGTTCGGCCACCAACATCGCAATCGGCGAAGTTACGGATTTCGGCGCCATGGTCATCAGGATCATGTGTTCGGCACCGAACCACCAGCCCAGCAACACGCCCATGCCCGTGGCGACCACGCCGCCTATCACCAGCGTAGTAAATATCGGCCAGAATAACTGTCGAATCCGTCGCAGGTTCAAGTACAGCGGCACCGCCAACGCAACAGTCGCGGGGCCCAGCAGGATACTGAGGATCTCGGTGCTCTTGCGATACTCGGCGTAGGTCAGGCCGCAGCTCACCAACACGCCAATCACCAGCACCATCGACACCAGCACCGGTTGCAGGAAGATCCAGCGGGTTTTCTCGAACGCCGCGAGCACCAGTTGATAGGCGCCGAGGGTAATGCCGATGCCGAACAGCGGATGATGGATCACCGAATCCAGCGCGCCTTGCCAGTCAAGGATCATGGGCGATCCCCACGATGCGCGTGGCGCTTGACCAGACGCTGCATCAACACCCCGGCGAAGGCCATGGATAACAGCAGCGACAGCACCAGCGCCCCGGTGATCGCCCAGAAGTCCGCCGCAATATCCTTGGCGTAAACCATCACGCCCACCGCCGGCGGCACCAGCAGCAATGGCAGGTAGCGCAGCAAACTGCTGGCGGCCAGGTTCAGCGGCTCACCGACCTCGCCACGACAAATCAGAAACACCAGTAACAGCAGCAGGCCGACAATCGGCCCCGGCAGCACCGGCAAAAACAGGTGGTTGATGGCTGTGCCCAGCAATTGGAACAGCACCAGCCAGGTCAGGCCACGTAACAACATCCAGCATCTCCCACGCTTTTCCCCATCAAAAAGGGGCCGAGCATTATAAGCATGCCGACGCTATACACCGGCATTCGCCAAAAGCATGGTCAGTTGACCGGAGCAATTTGCCATGTTGATCTAAAGTGGTAATCCGGGAGGTCAAATCCCCCCACCTCAAAACTATAAAACCGATGAACCCAAGGAGAGTCTCAATGCCCTATGTTCCCGTTGCAGAGCTCAAAGATTATGTCGGCAAGGAACTTGGACGTTCCGAATGGCTCACCATCGATCAGGAGCGCATCAACCTGTTCGCCGAAGCCACCGGGGATTATCAGTTCATTCACGTCGACCCGGTCAAAGCCGCGCAAACGCCATTTGGCAGCACCATCGCCCACGGTTTCCTGTCGCTGTCGCTGATCCCAAAACTGATGGAAGACATCCTGATCCTGCCGGAAGGCTTGAAGATGGTGGTCAATTACGGCCTCGACAGCGTGCGTTTCATTCAGCCGGTCAAGGTCAACTCGAAAGTACGGCTCAAGGTCGACCTGACCGACGTCACCGAGAAGAAACCCGGCCAGTGGTTGCTCAAGGCCACCGCCACCCTTGAGATAGAAGGCTCGGACAAACCGGCGTACATCGCTGAACCGCTGTCCCTCTGTTTCGTGTAAACCATCCCGAATGCGAAGCAGCGCACGCTGTTTCGCGACCTTCTCTATATATGCGACGCATAGCTGCGGCATACTCGGTCGCCTAATTGCCCGGATCCCGCTATGCGCTCACTTGCACTCCTCGCTTTGACCCTGATGCTCACCGCTTGCGGCGATGGTGAATCGCTGTTGTCCCCTGACGCCCGCCTGCCGGACGGCGGACGCTATCGAGGGGATCTGGTCAACGGGTTGTTGCAGGGCCAGGGCCGCATCGACTACCCGAACGGAAGTTGGTACGCCGGGGAGTTCGACAAAGGCCAATGGCATGGCCAGGGGGAATGGCATGGCAGCAATGGCGAGGTCTATCGCGGGCAGTTCCAGCAAGGGTTGTTCGACGGCCAGGGCACGCTGACCACCAACGGCAGCAGTTACACCGGTGGCTTCAAGCTCGGTCGGCGCGACGGCGAAGGCACCCTCAAAGAAAACGGCATGACTTACCGTGGTGAGTTCAAGTCCGATCAGTATTCCGGGCTCGGTCGTCTCGAACTCGACGACGGCAGCACCTATCAAGGCCAGTTCGCCCACGGCAAACCCAATGGCGAAGGCCAGCGCGGCGATGCCAGCGGCAATCAGTTCAGCGGGCATTTCGTCGACGGGCAACTGGAAGGCAACGGCACATTCAACAGCGCCGACGGTGATATCTACGTCGGCGGCTTCAAGGACAACCAACTCCACGGCAAGGGCCGCTACGAGAACGCCGATGGCGATGTGTGGATCGGCCAGTTCAAGGAAGGCGCGCTCACCGGCAAGGGCGAATTGATCGGCGCCGACGGCAGCCATTACATCGGCCAGTTCAGCGACTGGCGCTTCACCGGGCCAGGCCGCCTGAACCTGGCCGACGGCAGTTTCTACGTCGGCGGCTTTGACAGCGACAGCTATTCGGGTCGCGGCACCCTGGTGCTGACCGATGGCACCGTGATGAGCGGCACCTGGATCAACGGCCAACGTGTGCGCGACGCCGACGGCAAGTTGCTGCCCGACACGCTGGAATCCGGTTTGCTGGCCCAGGGCCGCTTGCTCGACGAAGCGCTGGCCAATGTCCCCGCCTCGACCCCGGCGGTCGAGTTGTACACCCTGACCCTTGGCGGCGACGGCAAGCAGAGCGTGTTCCTGCGCGAATCCGACTACGTCGCCAACATGCTCGCCAGCCGTTTCGGCGCCTATGGGCAGATTCGCCTGGTCAACCACCGTGACCACCTCGCCGACCGGCCGATGGCCACCCGGGAAAACCTGCGCCGCGCCGCCCAGACCCTGGCCGAACGCAGTGGCCCGGAAGACTTGCTGTTTATCTACCTGACCAGCCACGGCACCAGCGAACACGAACTGGTGCTCGATCAGCCACGTATGGAACTGGCTGACCTGCCGGCCGACGAATTGGCAGCGGTGCTCGCTCCGCTGAAGAATCGCGACAAGATTATTGTCATCTCTTCCTGCTATTCCGGTGGTTTCATCCCAGCACTGAAAGACGAGCGCACATTGATCATGACCGCCTCGCGGGCGGACCGGGTGTCGTTCGGTTGCTCGGAGGAAGCCAATTTCACCTACTTCGGCGACGCGCTGTTCGCCCAGGCGCTGAACCAGACCGACGATTTGGAGCAGGCCTTCAAACTGGCCAAGGCCACCGTGGCCGAGCGCGAGCTGGCGGATAACTTCGAAGCGTCTGAACCGCAGATCTGGGCACCGAAAACCGTGCTCTCCCACTGGCAGCTGTTGCGCAAGCAACAAGCCCGAAAAGCATTACAAAGTGCTGCTATCAGCAGCAAGGACGCCAAGAGCAACTAAGCTGAACAGTATCAAGGGGGAAACACTATGTACTTGACGCCTCAGCATGTATTGCTTGCCGGAGCTACCGGATTAACCGGCGAACATTTGCTTGATCGCCTGCTCAATGAGCCAACGATTACGCGGGTATTGGCACCTTCACGCCGGCCACTGGCCAAGCATCCCCATCTGGAAAACCCCGTCGGCGACCCTGCCGTATTCCTGCCGCAATTGAACGGTCGCGTCGACATCGCCTACTGCTGCCTCGGCACCACGATCAAACAGGCCGGCTCCGAGGAGGCGTTTCGCGCTGTAGACCTGGACATGGTGGTGGCGTTCGCCAAACGTGCCCGGGAAATGGGCGCACGGCACTTGATCGTGATCAGCGCCTTGGGGGCAGATCGCCGGTCCTCGGTTTTCTACAACCGGGTCAAAGGCGAGATGGAATACGCATTGCGCGCGCAGAACTGGCCGCAACTGACCATTTGCCGACCTTCGTTGTTGCTTGGCGAACGTCTCGAACCGCGCATGGCCGAGCAGTTTGCTGGGCCGCTGTCGCGCTTGATCCCGGGCAAATACCACGGCATCGAAGCCTGCCAACTGGCGCGGGCGATGTGGCGACTGGCTTTGGAAGAGCAAGATGGCGTGCGGGTGGTTGAGTCGGATGAGTTGCGGAAGTTAGGTAAATAACCCGCCGACCTGTGGCGAGGGAGCTTGCTCCCGTTGGATTGCGCAGCAATCCCTTGTTTTTGGGACCGCTTCGCGGCCCAGCGGGAGCAAGCTCCCTCGCCACAAGAACCGCGATCGCTCTTACAACCCGCCCGTCGCCTGAAAACTCACGCCAATCACCGTCAACACCGACAACGGCAATAACAACGTATCGAGCAACGCGCTAGCCGGCAGATCCACACCGGGATAGCTCGGGGCCTCCGCTCCAAAACGATCCATGGCACAGCAACCGCCATTCATCGCATACAAATCCAGGCGCGTCCCCGAATACACCACCGGCGCCCCGGGTTTGGCGGCATCGAGGGTGCGCGCCGTGGCGCAACCGGCCAGTTGCAGCGCCAGCAGGACCATCAGCAGTTTATTCATCGCTGCTCAAATGATGCTCGCCCCAACGCGGCAGCATGTCCTGGGGAATGTTCAGCAGATTGAGGATCCGTGCGACGACGAAGTCGATCAAGTCGTCGATGGTCTGTGGCTGGTGATAGAAACCCGGCGAGGCCGGCAGAATCGTCACGCCCATGTTCGACAACTTGAGCATGTGCTCCAGATGAATGCTCGAATACGGCGCTTCACGCGGTACCAGAATCAACTGGCGGCGCTCCTTCAACGTCACATCGGCGGCCCGTTCGATCAGGTTGTTGCAGGCCCCGGTCGCGATCGCCGACAAGGTCCCGGTCGAACACGGCACCACCACCATCGCCGCTGGCGCGCCGGAGCCCGAAGCAACCGGCGACATCCAGTCTTCCTTGCCATACACCTTGATTTGCCCGGCGGCTGCCCCGGTGTATTCGGTGAGAAAGGCCTGCATGGTTTGCGGTTTCGGCGGCAGCGTCACGTCCGTCTCGGTGGCCATCACCAGTTGCGCGGCCTTGGAGATCAGGAAGTGCACCTCGCGGTCTTCGCGAATCAGGCAATCCAGCAGGCGCAAACCGTACTGGGCGCCCGAAGCGCCGGTCATCGCCAGCGTGATGCGTTCCGGGCCGTTGTTCATTGCAGCGCCTCGGCGAGTTTGCCGTGCAGGCCGCCGAAGCCGCCGTTGCTCATGATCACCACGTGGGTGCCGGGCTGGGCTTGGCTCTTCACACGCTCGATGATGCCTTCGAGGGAATCGCTGACAATCGACGGCACGGTGCACAGCGCCGCCGTGCCCGCCAGATCCCAGCCGAGGTTGGCTGGCGCGTACCAGATCACCTGATCGGCATCGACCACGCTTTCCGGCAGACCATCACGGTGCGCGCCGAGCTTCATGGAGTTGGAGCGCGGCTCGATGATCGCGATCAACGGCGCGTCGCCAATCTTTTTGCGCAAACCATCGAGGGTGGTGGCGATGGCGGTCGGGTGGTGGGCGAAGTCGTCGTAGATGGTGATGCCACGCACTTCCGCGACTTTCTCCATCCGGCGCTTCACGCTTTTGAACGCGCTCAACGCGGCAATACCCAGCGACGGTACTACGCCGACATGACGCGCGGCCGCCAGGGTGGCCAAGGCGTTGGCAACGTTGTGCTGACCGGTCATGTCCCACTCGACCACGCCTTGGGCGACGCCTTCGAACATCACTTCAAACTTCGAGCCGTCTTCGCTCAACAGCTTGACCTGCCACTGACCGCCGGCACCGGTGGTTTGCACCGGGGTCCAGCAACCCATGCCGATCACGCGCTGCAAAGCAGGTTCGGTGGTCGGATGGATCACCAGGCCTTCGCTCGGAATGGTCCGCACCAAATGGTGAAATTGCCGCTCGATAGCTGGAAGATCGGGGAAGATATCGGCGTGATCGAACTCAAGATTGTTCAGGATCGCCGTGCGCGGGCCGTAGTGGACGAACTTGGAGCGCTTGTCGAAAAACGCGCTGTCGTATTCGTCGGCTTCGATCACGAAGAACGGTGTGCCACCCAGGCGAGCGGACACCGAGAAATTCTGCGGCACGCCGCCGATCAGGAAACCCGGGCTCATGCCCGCGTGTTCCAGCACCCAGGCGAGCATGCTGCTGGTGGTGGTCTTGCCGTGAGTGCCGGCGACGGCCAGCACCCAGCGACCCCGCAACACGTGATCCGCCAGCCATTGCGGGCCGGAAACGTAAGGCAGGCCTTTGTTCAGGACGTATTCGACGGCGGGATTGCCACGGGACATGGCATTGCCGATCACCACCAGGTCCGGGGCCGGATCGAGCTGCGCCGGGTCGTAACCCTGGGTCAACTGAATGCCCTGAGCCTCAAGCTGAGTGCTCATCGGCGGATAGACGTTGGCATCGGAGCCCGTCACGTGATGGCCCAGCTCTTTGGCCAGAACCGCCATCGAACCCATGAAAGTGCCGCAGATACCAAGAATATGAATGTGCATAGTCGACCTCGTAAAACATGGCCGCAGGTTAGCGTAGGGTGGGGAAAATCGCACCTTTGTTTCGGGTCGATCGCACAACCCGTAGGAGCGAGGCTTGCCCGCGAAGGCCACAACGCGGTCTGTCTGATACACCGCGTTACCGTTCTTCGCGGGCAAGCCTCGCTCCTACAGGTTCCTGGCGATTCCGTGTTTGCGTAGTTTTCTATAGAGGGTGTTACGGCTGACACCGAGTTGTTCCGCCGTATGCGTCATATGCCAGCGCTGCTGCTCCAGCGCATTGAGCAACGCCAAGCGCTCGGCATCGTCGAGCGGGAATTCGGAAGGCTCTTCCACCGCCGCCGCAACCACCGGCCGCGCCTGACGAATCATCGCCGGCAAATCCTCCAGCCCAACCCGCCCGCCATCACACAACGCCGCCAAGGTACGCAGCACATTGCGTAACTGCCGCACATTCCCCGGCCAGGCAAAACCGAGTAACGCCTGCCGCGCCGGTTGATCAATCAGCACCGTCTCCCCGCCCGCCTCTTCGGCCAGCAGGAAGTCGAGCAACTGGGATTTATCAGTGCGATCACGCAGCGCAGGCAACGCGACTTCCAGACCATTAAGCCGGTAGTACAAATCCTCGCGGAAGCTGCCGTGATGCACCCGATCCAGCAAATTCCGGTGGGTGGCGCTGATAATTCTCACGTTCACCGATTCCGGTTCGCCGCCAATCGGGACGACTTGGCGGTCTTCCAGCACTCGCAGCAAACGAGTCTGCAACGCCAGGGGCATGTCGCCGATCTCGTCGAGGAACAACGTGCCGCCATCCGCCTGTTGCAGTTTGCCGCGCATACCCTCCTTGCGCGCACCAGTGAAACTGCCGCCGCGATAGCCGAACAGTTCGCTTTCGATCAGGCTTTCCGGGATGGCTGCGCAGTTGAGGGCGACAAAAGACTTTTCCGCCCGTTGACTGGCCTGGTGTACAGCTTTGGCGAAAGCCTCTTTACCGGACCCGGTTTCGCCATTGATCAACAGCGGCACATCCCGCTCGAACACACGCAGGGCCTTGCGAAAATCCTCCTGCAACGCGGTATCGCCCAGGCAAATGCCGGACAGGCGCGGGCGCTCGGTAATCACCGGACTTTGCACCACCGGCACTGGAATACTGCGCGGCTGGCCACGCAACAGAGCAAACAGGCTGCGCCCGTCACGGGTGCGCAGCGGCCAACTGGCGCTGGCATTCACGCTGGCGCGGCCGAGTAACTCATCCAACGTGCAATCGAAAAACGCTTCCACCGGTTTACCCAACAAGCCGCCGCGAATGTGCCCGAGCAGGTTCAGCGCACTCTGGTTGACCGCACTGATCCGCCCTTCGCCATCGAACGCCAGCAGCCCTTCGCTGAACAGCCCGACGGATTCCGCCTGAAGGTGAAAACGTAGCAACCATTGATTGTCGAAGTAGCGCAGGAAATAGCAGCTCTCGATCATCTTCGCCGAGAGATTGACCAGGGCCATGGTGTGGAACTGGCTCTGCCGCGAGACTTCATGCCGCGCCGAGGACACGTCGAGCACCGCCAGCAGTTCGCCATGCGGGTCGAACACTGGGCTCGCCGAACAGGTCAGGCCGGTGTGACGGCCGCGAAAGTGTTCGTCCTGATGAATGGTCAGGGCCTGGCGCTCCACCAGGCAGGTGCCGATGCCGTTGGTGCCTTCGCAGGCTTCACTCCAGTCGGCGCCAAGCCAGAGCCCGGCGCGCTCGAAGATCTTGCGTTCGGCAGGGGCGGTGACGCAATTGAGGATCACCCCACGGGCGTCGGTCAGCAGCACCGCGTGGCCGGCACCGGACAGTTGCTGATGCAGGCTGGTCATTTCGTTGCCGGCGATGTGCAGCACTTGCTGCAGGCGCTCGCGGCTTTCGAGTACGCGACCATGTTCCAGCACCGTTGGCGCCATGGTCAGGGCCGGGTCGAGGTGATAATCCTCAAGACAACGCAGCCAGGAGCGGGCAATCGACGGATCGCTGCCAGGGCCGTGCAGGTGCGATTTGCCCTGGGTAACCGTCAGGACTTGCTGGGCATGGCGACTCAAATGGTTGTCGTGCATTTCTTATTATTCTCCCCGAGCCGCTAACACTTCCCACGTAGGAGCTGTCGAGTGAAACGAGGCTGCGATCTTTTGACCTTGTCTCTCAAAAAGCACAATCAAAAGATCGCAGCCTCGTTTCACTCGACAGCTCCTACAGGGGTTATGCGGCAGCCATCAAAGGTGTGCAGCCCAATGACGTAGTCATATGAACAGCGAGCATCCTCCACGCCAGCGCGCTTTGCAATGCTGGCAAGACCACCCAGTCACAACCTGTGCCACAAGCGGTACAAACTGTCACCCAGGCTGTACCGAAACCGTCACAGACAACCCCCGCTTGTCCGACAAAAACCGCGCAACGCCTTGATTTACCTGCCCTGCAAGGCAGTGGCCCAACCTTTGCTCTACGCTTATAGCAAGCGCTCATGCGCGTCTCTCTTATAAGTACAACAAGCCAAGGAGAAATCACCATGCGTTACGCTCACCCCGGTACTGAAGGCGCTATCGTTTCGTTCAAGAGCAAATACGGTAACTACATCGGCGGCGAGTTCGTCGCGCCTGTCAAAGGTCAGTACTTCACCAATACCTCGCCAGTGAATGGCCAACCGATTGCCGAATTCCCGCGCTCCACGGCCGAAGATATCGACAAAGCCCTGGACGCTGCCCACGCCGCTGCCGATGCCTGGGGCGCCACGTCCGCCCAGGCGCGCTCGCTGGTGCTGCTGAAAATCGCCGACCGCATCGAGCAGAACCTGGAACTCCTGGCCATCACCGAATCCTGGGACAACGGCAAAGCCGTGCGTGAAACCCTCAACGCCGACATCCCGCTGGCGGCGGATCACTTCCGCTACTTCGCCGGTTGCATCCGCGCCCAGGAAGGCAGCGCTGCCGAAATCGACGGCAACACCGTGGCTTATCACATCCATGAACCGCTGGGAGTGGTCGGTCAGATCATCCCGTGGAACTTCCCGATCCTGATGGCCGCGTGGAAACTCGCCCCGGCCCTGGCTGCCGGTAACTGCGTGGTGCTCAAGCCTGCCGAGCAAACCCCGCTGGGCATCACCGTGCTGATGGAATTGATCGGCGACCTGCTGCCGCCCGGCGTGCTCAACGTGGTGCAAGGGTTCGGCAAAGAAGCCGGCGAAGCGCTGGCCACCAGCAAGCGCATCGCCAAGATCGCCTTCACTGGATCGACCCCGGTCGGCTCGCACATCATGCATGCCGCCGCCGAAAACATTATTCCGTCCACCGTGGAGCTGGGTGGCAAGTCGCCGAACATCTTCTTCGCCGACATCATGCAAGCCGAAGAAACCTTCATCGAAAAAGCCGCCGAAGGCCTGGTGCTGGCGTTCTTCAACCAGGGCGAAGTCTGCACCTGCCCGTCTCGCGCACTGGTACAGGAATCGATCTACGACGACTTCATGAAAGTCGTGATGAAAAAAGTCCTGTCGATCAAACGTGGCGACCCGCTGGACACCGACACCATGGTCGGCGCCCAGGCGTCCGAGCAGCAATTCGACAAAATCCTTTCGTACCTGGAAATCGCCAAGGGCGAAGGCGCCGAGCTGCTGACTGGCGGCAAGGTGGAAAAACTCGAGGGCAACCTGGCGACTGGGTATTACATCCAGCCGACCTTGCTCAAGGGCACCAACAAAATGCGCGTGTTCCAGGAAGAAATCTTTGGCCCGGTGGTGAGCATCACCACGTTCAAGGACGAAGCCGAAGCCCTGGCCATCGCCAACGACACCGAGTTCGGCCTGGGCGCCGGCCTCTGGACCCGCGACATCAACCGCGCCTACCGCATGGGCCGCGCCATCAAGGCCGGTCGTGTGTGGACCAACTGCTATCACCTGTACCCGGCGCACGCCGCGTTCGGTGGTTACAAAAAGTCCGGCGTCGGGCGTGAAACCCACAAAATGATGCTCGATCACTATCAGCAGACCAAAAACCTGCTGGTGAGCTACGACATCAATCCGTTGGGCTTCTTCTAACTCGACGCGTGACTGCGTAACGGCTTTCGCGGGCAAGCCTCGCTCCTACAGGATTGCGTTGTACCCGTAGGAGCAAAGCTTGCTCGCGATGGCGCCCTCAATGACCCACCAAACATCGCCCTGCCCCTCTGGCACGGGCTTTGCGTGCCCGCTGTAACCGCCACACCCGAAAGTCCAACCGATCAAACAATAAAAAACAGAGAGGACTTATGACTTCTACGACACAGCTCAAACCCACACTCGGCACCCTGCACTTATGGGGCATTGCCGTCGGCCTGGTGATTTCCGGCGAGTACTTCGGCTGGAGTTACGGCTGGGGCACCGCAGGCACGCTGGGCTTCCTCGTCACCGCGCTGATGGTGGCGACGATGTACACCTGCTTCATCTTCAGTTTCACCGAACTGACCACCGCAATTCCCCACGCGGGCGGGCCGTTTGCCTACAGCCGACGGGCGTTTGGCGAGAAAGGCGGATTGATCGCCGGCATCGCCACCCTGATCGAATTCGTCTTTGCGCCGCCGGCAATTGCCATGGCCATCGGCGCCTATCTCAACGTGCAGTACCCGGAACTGGACCCGAAGATTGCGGCGGTCGGCGCGTACTTTGTGTTCATGACCCTGAACATCCTCGGCGTCAGCATCGCCGCGACTTTTGAACTGGTGGTCACCGTGCTCGCGGTCGCCGAATTGCTGGTGTTCATGGGCGTGGTGGCGCCGGGCTTCAGCTTCAGTAACTTCGTACTCAACGGCTGGTCGGGTTCCAACGAGTTCACCATGGCCTCGATCCCGGGGATCTTTGCGGCGATCCCGTTTGCAATCTGGTTCTTCCTGGCAATTGAAGGCGCGGCGATG
The DNA here is from genome assembly GCF_024296925.1 of Pseudomonas nunensis. Taxonomy (NCBI): domain Bacteria; kingdom Pseudomonadati; phylum Pseudomonadota; class Gammaproteobacteria; order Pseudomonadales; family Pseudomonadaceae; genus Pseudomonas; species Pseudomonas nunensis. Next base: position 7,100,971 of record NZ_CP101125.1, on the reverse strand, counting down.
GCAGCCGAAGAAGCCAAGGACCCGAAGCGCACGATTCCCAAGGCCTACGTCAGCGGCATTCTGACCCTGGTGTTCCTGGCTATCGGTGTGATGGTGATGGCCGGCGGTGTTGGCGACTGGCGCCAACTGTCGAACATCAACGACCCGCTGCCCCAGGCGATGAAAGCCGTGGTCGGCAACAATTCGAGCTGGATGCACATGCTGGTCTGGATCGGCCTGTTCGGTCTTGTGGCGAGTTTCCACGGGATCATCCTGGGTTACTCGCGGCAGTTCTTCGCCTTGGCCCGCGCCGGTTACCTGCCTAAAGGCCTGGCCAAACTCTCGCGCTTCCAGACTCCGCACCGGGCGATCCTGGCCGGCGGCGTGATCGGCATTGCGGCGATCTACAGCGACGGCCTGGTCAATCTGCAAGGCATGACCCTGACGGCGGCGATGATCACCATGTCGGTGTTCGGCGCCATCGTGATGTACATCATCAGCATGCTCAGCCTGTTCAAACTGCGCAAAACCGAGCCAAACCTGGAACGCACCTTCCGCGCGCCGGGTTATCCGATCGTGCCGGGGATTGCGCTATTCCTGGCGGTGGTGTGCCTGGTGGCGATGGCGTGGTTCAACACGGTGATCGGCCTGGTGTTCCTGGGTTTCATGGTCGCCGGTTACCTGTATTTCCAACTGACCGCCAAGCAACGCCTCGCCGCACCGGCGGACGCTATGCTCACAGGTATCTGAGTTGCACCGGCGCCGGGCTCAATGCTCGGCGCCTGCCATATTGAAGTGCACCGAAATCCCATGTGGGAGCGGGCTTGCTCGCGAAGGCGGACTGACATGCACCATTGATGTCGACTGATACACCGCTTTCGCGAGCAAGCCCGCTCCCACAGGGTTTCGGGGGTGTTTTTGAGTGATTTACAGCATCAGGAGAACTCCGTCCCATGGCCGCATTTGCCCATTCCGTCGGCGCCCAGACCTACCGCTTCGAGAGCCTCAAGGAAGTCATGGCCAAGGCCAGCCCGGCGCGTTCCGGGGATTTCCTGGCCGGTGTCGCCGCGCTCAACGATGGCGAGCGCGTGGCTGCGCAAATGGCGTTGGCCGACATTCCGTTGACTCACTTCCTACAGGAAGTACTGATTCCCTACGAGTCCGATGAAGTCACCCGGCTGATCATCGACACGCACGACAAACAAGCCTTCGCGGTGGTCAGCCATCTCACCGTTGGCGGTTTTCGCGACTGGCTGCTCAGCGACGCCGCCGACGAACAGAGCCTGCGCGCCCTCGCCCCCGGCCTGACCCCGGAAATGGCCGCCGCCGTGTCGAAGATCATGCGCGTGCAGGACTTGGTGCTGGTCGCGCAGAAGATCCGCGTGATCACGCAGTTTCGCGGCACCATGGGTTTGCGCGGCCGCTTATCCACACGCCTGCAACCCAACCACCCGACCGACGAACCCGCCGGCATCGCCGCGAGCATTCTCGACGGCCTGCTGTACGGCAACGGCGACGCAATGATCGGCATCAACCCCGCCACCGACAGCATCGCCTCGATCTGCGCCATGCTGGAAATGCTCGACGCGATCATCCAGCGCTACGAAATTCCTACACAAGCGTGCGTTTTAACCCACGTCACAACGTCTATCGAAGCGGTCAATCGCGGGGTTCCGCTGGACCTGGTGTTCCAGTCGATCGCCGGTACCGAAGCGGCCAACGCCAGTTTCGGCATCAACCTGAACGTGCTGCAGGAAGGCTATGACGCTGGTTTGAGCCTGAATCGCGGCACCCTCGGCCAGAACCTGATGTATTTCGAAACCGGCCAGGGCAGCGCCCTGTCGGCCAACGCCCACCACGGCATCGATCAACAGACCTGCGAGACACGGGCCTACGCGGTGGCGCGACATTTCAAACCGTTCCTGGTGAACACCGTCGTAGGATTTATCGGTCCGGAATACCTCTACAACGGCAAACAGATCATCCGCGCCGGCCTCGAAGACCACTTCTGCGGCAAGTTGCTGGGCGTGCCGATGGGTTGCGACATTTGCTACACCAACCACGCCGAAGCCGACCAGGACGACATGGACACCTTGCTGACCCTGTTGGGTGTGGCCGGGATCAACTTCATCATGGGCATCCCCGGCTCCGACGACATCATGCTCAACTACCAGACCACCTCGTTCCACGACGCCCTCTACGCCCGGCAAACCCTGGGTTTGAAGCCGGCGCCGGAGTTCGAACAGTGGCTGGCGAAGATGGGGATTTTCACCCAGGCGGACGGCAAGATTCACTTTGGTAACAACCTGCCGCCGGCCTTCCGCCAGGCTTTGGCGCAACTGGGATGAGTGTTGATATGGATAAACCACCCGTTGATCCACAGAACCCGTGGCTGGAACTGCGGCGCCTGACCCCGGCGCGGATTGCCCTGGGCCGCACCGGCACCAGCCTGCCCACCAGCGCGCAACTGGATTTCCAGTACGCCCACGCCCAGGCTCGGGACGCAGTGCATTTGCCGTTCGACCATGCCGGGCTCAGCGCGCAACTGGCCGAGCGCGGGCGCGAGAGTTTGCTGCTGCACAGCGCCGCGACGGACCGGAACAGTTATTTGCAGCGCCCGGATCTGGGACGCAAGTTGAGCGATGAGTCGGCGCAGACCCTGCGTGATTACGCCTCGACCCATCCCGGCGGCGTGGATTTGGTGATTGTGGTCGCCGATGGTTTGTCGGCATTGGCCGTTCATCGGCATACCCTGCCGTTTTTGACTCGCATGGAGGAACAGTCGGCGGCGGATGGTTGGTCTTTGGCCCCGGTGATATTGGTCGAACAGGGTCGCGTGGCCGTGGCCGACGAGATCGGCGAACTGTTGGGCGCGAAAATGGTGGTGATCCTGATTGGTGAACGCCCGGGTCTCAGCTCTCCTGATAGTCTGGGTTTATATTTCACCTACAATCCCAAGATTGGTCTCACGGATGCCTATCGCAACTGCATCTCCAACGTCCGGCTCGAAGGTCTCAGCTACGGGATGGCAGCGCACCGCTTGCTGTACCTGATGCGCGAAGCCTGTCGGCGGCAGTTGTCGGGGGTCAATCTGAAGGACGAAGCCCAGGTTCAGACATTGGAGTCGGAAACTGGAGCGGACATGAAAGGAAATTTCCTACTCAGTCCGCCGGATGCCTGAACCGTTTCCGCATTGCGTTTACGACTCGGTTTCAGGCAGGATCGACGCACGGCCGCCAGGGGTTTCCCATCGCCGTCACGCACGTATGACAGCCACTTGAAGCGAGACCTACCATGCGGATTATTCAAGCGACCCTCGAACACCTGGACCTGCTGACCCCGTTGTTCGTCAAATATCGCGAGTTTTATGGCTCCCTGCCGTATCCGGACTCGTCCCGGGCGTTCCTCGAAAAACGCCTGCGTCGCAAGGAATCGGTGATCTACCTGGCACTGTCCGATGACGACAACAACAAACTGATGGGTTTCTGTCAGCTGTACCCGAGCTTTTCATCGCTGTCGCTCAAACGTGTGTGGATCCTCAACGACATCTACGTCGCCGAAGACGCCCGCCGCCAACTGGTCGCCGACAATCTGATCCGCACCGCGAAGAAAATGGCCAAGGAAACCAACGCCGTGCGCATGCGTGTGTCCACCAGCAGCAATAACGAAGTGGCGCAGAAGACTTACGAGTCGATCGGGTTCAAGGAAGACACCGAATTCAAGAACTACGTGTTGCCGATTAGCGACGAGTTATAACAATTTCGCGATGTGGCGAGCGCGTGTAGCGGGTGGCTTTTGTGGCGAGGGGGCTTGCCCCCGTTCGGCTGCGAAGCAGTCGTAAAACCAGGCAACACGGTGTAACTGCATGAATTGCTGGGGCCGCTTCGCGACCCAACGGGGGCAAGCCCCCTCGCCACAGCAAGCTCCCTCGCCACAGGGATTTGTGTACAGCCTGTCGGACGCTGATTACCCGCGACATCCCCCGCTACAAACTCCACGCGCTTTTCACTTTTCACCCCGTATAATCCCGAGCTTCCCGGCTTGTAAGAAAAACTACATCCGCTTGTAGGCTTACATGAAGTCATACGCACAGGTCTGCTGAGTCGGACCGTCACCACAGGTGCCCCCCATGGATTTCAACCCGATCGACCTTGTCCTGCATCTCGATGTGTACCTCGACATGCTGGTAAACAACTACGGGCCATGGATCTACGCCATCCTGTTTCTGGTGATCTTCTGCGAAACCGGCCTGGTGGTGATGCCATTCCTGCCGGGCGATTCTCTGCTTTTCATCGCCGGTGCCGTTGCGGCCGGTGGCGGCATGGACCCGGTGCTGCTGGGCGGCTTGCTGATGCTGGCGGCGATCCTCGGAGACAGCACCAACTACGTGATCGGACGAACGACGGGCGAGAAGCTCTTCAGCAACCCGAACTCGAAAATCTTCCGCCGCGACTACCTGCAACAAACCCACGATTTCTACGACAAGCACGGCGGCAAAACCGTGACCATGGCGCGCTTCCTGCCGATCATCCGCACGTTTGCACCGTTCGTCGCCGGCATCGCCCGGATGCCGTACCCGCGTTTCTTCTTCTTTAGCGTGCTCGGCACGATCCTGTGGGTCGGTGGCCTGGTAACCCTCGGTTACTTCTTCGGCAACGTACCGTTCATCAAGAAAAACCTGTCGCTGTTGGTAGTGGGCATCATCCTGCTGTCGCTGGTACCGATGATCATCGGCGTCGTGCGCAGCCGCTTCGGCGGTTCGAGCTCCAAAGCCGAAACCCGCTGAGCGCCCATGTGGTCCCTGAGCGCCTGGCGTCGCCGGCGCATCCTGGCCAGGCATCCGATTGCCGATGACATGTGGCAGCGGGTGCGCCATCACTTGAGCTTCCTGGACGGCATCAGCGCCGCTGAAGACCAGTGGCTGCGTGAAGCCAGCGTGTTGTTTCTGGAAGACAAACACCTGACCGCCCTGCCCGGCGTCGAACTCCACCAGGAGCAACGCCTGCTGCTCGCCGCCCAGGCGCAATTGCCGCTGATGAACCTCGGCGATTTGAACTGGTATCAAGGCTTCCACGAGATCGTCCTCTACCCCGACGACTTCCTCAGCCCCCAGCGCCATCGCGATGCCAGCGGCGTCGAGCACGAATGGGACGGCGAACACAGCGGCGAAGCCTGGCAACAAGGCCCGATCATCCTCGCCTGGCCCGGCGTCATGGCCAGCGGCGGCTGGGAAGGCTACAACCTGGTGATCCACGAACTGGCGCACAAGCTCGACATGCTCAATGGCGACGCCAACGGCCTGCCGCCGCTGCATCCGGACATGCGCGTCAGCGACTGGGCCAGGGTCATGCAACACGCCTACGATGACCTCAACCGCCATCTGGACCGCAACCCCGACGCCGAAACCGCCATCGACCCCTACGCCGCCGAGAACCCGGCCGAATTCTTTGCCGTCACCAGCGAATACTTCTTCAGCGCTCCGGATTTGCTGCACGCGGCTTATCCACAGGTCTACGAGCAGCTAAAGCTGTTTTATCGGCAAGATCCATTGTCCCGGCTGCGGCAACTTCAGGCGTCTAGCCCTGTCTATCAGGGACACGACTAAGGTCTACACGACCCAAGGCGCATGGCATCGGCGGCGGAATATGCCTATAATCGCCGCCACTTTTTGGTCAATCCGGCCAAGTGTTTTTGGTCAACTAACGGGGGCACCGCCCAATGAGCTACAGCAAGATTCCGGCTGGCAAAGACCTGCCGAACGACATCTACGTCGCGATCGAGATCCCGGCCAACCACGCGCCGATCAAGTACGAAATCGACAAAGACAGCGATTGCCTGTTCGTTGACCGTTTCATGGCCACCCCGATGTTCTACCCGGCCAACTACGGTTTCATCCCGAACACCCTGGCTGACGACGGTGATCCCCTCGACGTGCTGGTCGTAACCCCTTACCCGGTTGCTCCAGGTTCGGTTATCCGCGCCCGTCCAATCGGCATCCTGCACATGACCGACGACGGCGGCGGCGATGCCAAAGTCATCGCAGTCCCACACGACAAGCTGTCCCAGCTGTACGTCGACGTGAAGGAATGCAGCGACCTGCCACAACTGCTGATCCAGCAGATCGAGCACTTCTTCGCAAACTACAAAGACCTCGAAAAAGGCAAATGGGTGAAGATCGAAGGTTGGGGCGACTCCGAAGCCGCTCGCACCGAGATCATGAAGTCGGTTGCTGCTTACAAGGGCTAAAGCCAGCTTCAAGCTGCAAGCTTTAAGCTTCAAGAAAACCCCGGTTGATCCGGGGTTTTTTATGGACGCTGATAATGGGCTTTAAACGTTGCGTTTAACGATTTTGGCGCTCGGTTTTTTCTTGTTTAAAACTGGCGTAAGACGTCTTACATCCGGTCTTAAAATTCCCGCGCAATTTGAACAGTTCGTTTATTCAAAGCCCTGCCCCGCGCCCGTAAACTCGCGTTCATGAAAAAGAACACTAGCGGTCCACGGTTCAAAGCGCTGCTCAAAGCAGCGAACATTACGACAACAGGATTTGCCGAATTCCTGGATACGTCGCCGCAAAACGTCCACAACTGGTACACCCGTGGCGTGCCCGCTCACTGCATGGAAGAAGTCGCGCGAAAACTCTCCGTCCACAGCACCTGGCTGAAAGCCGCCGAAGGCCCGAAAGATCTGTGTCTGTTCGACGAAACCGGCAACACCTACAACACCCAGGCCATCCGCGGCGTCTATACCGTCATCGAACCCAACGACGTCGAACTGCCCTTCTACAAAGAAACACCCATCGCCCCAGGCTCCAGCAAAACCCACGTCATCGAAGACATCAGCCAACCCATCCGCCTGCCACGCGGCCACCTCGACTCCCTGGAAATCAACCACAAAGACGCTATCTGCGCCTACATGGTCGGCAACAGCATGGCCGAGAAGATTGCAGACGGCTCCACCATCGCCATCGATCGCGGCCTGACCCAGATTGTTGACGGGGAGATTTATGCGATCGAGCATGACGGCATGCTGCGCATCAAATACCTGCACCGTATGCCGGGGAATGGGTTGCGATTGCGCAGCCACAACAGCGCGGAATATCCGGATGAAGTGTTCAGGGCTGCGCAGATTGAGGAGCAGAACATTCGGGTGTTGGGGTGGGTGTTCTGGTGCTCGACGCTGAACAAGCGACGGCCGCCGGTGCCGTTCTTGTGAGGCACGCCCCTGTAGCAGCTGGCGAAGCCTGCGTTCGGCTGCGCAGTCGCAAACCATAATTTGCGGTACCCAAGGAAGACCGCGATTGCCGGATTTACGACTGCTACGCAGCCGAACGCAGCCTTCGGCAGCTGCTACACATCTGCGCAATCGCTCTACCCGGCACTTCCTACTGGGAATTCCCCAAAAAAATCAGTATGCTGCGCCCCACATTTGCGCATCACCCCGCCCCGCGGCTCTGATCGCACTGGCAAGGCAGATGATTTTCTCGCCAAGTCCCACAGCCGGACGCAAGATCCGGGTGTACGTTTTGAAGGCTGGCGCGGTTTACCAAAAATGAACCAAGCCAGTCCCCGAGAAGCCGGCCACAAGCCGGCTTTTTTATTGCCTATAGAAATCCACTAAGATCCACAAACCCTACTAATATCAGGGCTCAAGACGTATTATCTGTCTCAGGAGATCCACGGACATCCTGTAAAATCCGTCGCCAAAGTGTGGGTCAAAGTGTGGGTCAGATGCGGGGTTCAGCGTGGGTAAGCTAACGAGCAAGACAGTGGAGTCACTGGCCAAAACCTCAACGCCTGGAAAAACCAACGACGGCGATGGCCTCTATTTCCAGATATCAAAAGGCGGTGCCGCGAGCTGGATTTTTCGCTACAAGCTGGACGGCCGAAGTCGGGAAATGGGACTTGGCCCCTTCCCTACAGTGACCCTCAGTGCAGCCCGCCAATTTGCAGCGGACCAACGCAAAGTCCTCAATACAGGCGCTGACCCGTTGGCTGCCCGTGACGCACAGAGAGAGGCGAAGCGTGAAGCAGAGCGCGAGGCCACTGCGCGTCGCATCACCTTCGAAGACCTTGCAATTCAACACCAGCATGCACATGGGGCTGGTTGGTCAGACAAGTGGCGCAAAGGGTGGCTACGTAAGCTTGAGCTCTATGCATTCCCAATCATCGGCAAGTTATCGGCTGACGCCATCCAGACCGATCACGTTGTGAACGTCCTGCGCCCTATATGGGCGACCAAAACGCGCACAGCCGATGAAGTGCGTGGCCAGATCGAACAAGTGCTGGATGCAGCCAAGAGTCGCCGCTTGCGAGAGGGTGATAATCCTGCTCGTTGGCGCGGCCATCTGGATAATCTTCTTAGCAAAGCGGAAAAGAAAAAAGCCCGGCAACGTCAGCATTTTCCAGCCATGCACTGGCAGGACTTACCTGCGCTGATGGTCAAACTAGCAGCAATCCCCAAAAGAGATGCCATAGCCGCCCGCCTACTCATTTTGACTGGCGCTAGATCCCACATGGTGCGGTTTGCTCAATGGTCTGAATTTGATTTTGACAAAGAAACATGGACGCTCCCAGGGGAGCGAATGAAGATGAAGAAGCAGTTCAGCGTTCCACTGCCCGCTGAAGCGATAGAAATGCTGAAAGGTATAGCCCGCGGTGACTCCTCTTATGTGTTCCCCGGCCAAGGAAAAAGCGGTGTCATTCACGCCAATGCAGTGCGTACTCTGCTGCATAAATTGGGTCATACCGACATTACGCGTCATGGATTTCGTTCTACTTTTCGCGACTGGGCAAACGACTGCACTCAATACCCGCGAGACCTATGTGAACTGGCGCTTGCTCATGATGAGAGGGATCAGACTGAAGCAGCGTACTCTCGTTCAGATTTTTTGGAGAAGCGGAGAACGCTGATGGCCGAATGGGCTAGATTTTGCTTGGCCGCAAACTAGGCGAATCCTTCATAATCGGTCGCGGTACGGACGACGGGTACCCGTTCTAAGGGCTAGGGGCTTGAGGAGGCGCAAAAAGCCGCCCAGATTGCCATGCTGAATTGTCTGGCGGCGCTTAGCTCTACGTGCGATAGCGGCCTTAGTCGCATTACTCATATCGTTCGGCTATGCGGCCTTGTTCGCTCGACCGAATACTTTACGCGTCATACATCAGTGGTGGATGCAGCGTCCTATGTTCTATATACCGCGTTCCCTGGTCTAACCCTGCCAGCTCGAACCGCGGTTGGCGTTAACAGCCTTCCAGATTGTGGGTGGATCGAGATTGAGATGGATGTCATCACCAGAGCAACGTAATCCTTGGGTGGAATCTAGTTCTCCCGGACACCAAACGCTGGTAAAAGCTCCACCGCAACCGTCGACAGGGGCGCTTGGCTCACGCCACCGCCCTAAGACAAACTCGTCAAGACGTGTCTAGGTGGGGCCGCCTCTCTCTTGGGTCGAAAGCAAACAGGAATTTCTCTTCCACTCAGACTTTGATAGGTTGCCTGGCAGCTTTAGCGGCTACCAACTCTCTATACTCAATGACCTCACGTACTACCGAATGAATGTGGTGATTTGTATCTATTGCTATCCAATCTGAAGAGTTTCCTGAAAACGCTCCTTCGCTGCACCGAAGAATTTCTTTGTCTCCCCAGCTGAATTTTTCGCCGGCCCAAGATCCAGACTTAATGACTAAACGCGCGAGTTCCTGATGCTGGGCGCCTTTCAAACCTTCGGTTAAAGGATACCCTCGAGCAATGAATATTTCCTTTTCAATTGTATAACGAATTTTTCCGTTAGCATTTGAAGCCCCACCTGTTTCTTTTGCATTAGGACCACGTATACCGTAATCACTAAACCCTAGTAATTCAAGACCTGGCTGCACTATTAACGTCCGCCACGCCCCCATTTCCTTCCTAACAACAAGCCCAGTGCTATTCTGCTTTTTGATCGATTGCGATATAAAAGCCGGGAGTGAACACCCCGCCAATCTAAATATTTTAAACCCAGCTTTCTTTAAAATATCAATCGCCCTTTCCGACTTGGATACCAAATCAGGCATTGTGTGCTTTTCGTTAGATATGTCCCCAAAATCTATCATGACCATAACAAGGGCAGGATCAAAATCTAAAGTGTCCGATATATCAGCCAGCCTCTCCAGAAAAAACTCTTCCTCGGACAATTCCTCTACCGTATCAGAGTCCATTACGAGACGCAGAGCAAAATTACAGTCACCAGTGACTCGTGCTCCACGAAGCGCATTAGCGTAAACTGGATCATCCCATCTGACATAATCAACTACCAGATCGGCACTAACACGAAACGAAGCTAATTGATTCCGTAAAAATGGAATTACGTGCTCGCCGCCCTCAGTTTGAGCATTAGTTGCCCACTTCGGCATGTCGAGAAATATCTTTCGACTTTTCCATACCGTTGAAATTTCCGCTGCGACGCCACTCAAATAGGATTCAACCGGTGGGAAAAGCTGACCATTGAGCTTCTCAAGTTTTTCGTCATTTATTGGGGATATGTCAAACCAGGGTATTATTTGCTCAACAGCAACGTCCTTTAAATGCATAAGCGCTGCAAGCTCTCCGGCTTTAGCCTTGAGAATTGGAACATAAACGGCTGTCATAGCTCACCATAGGGATGATTACCAATTAGACTTCTAACTTCTCCACGCCCTAGCAAATCAGAGAAAATTTGATAGTTTTCTTTTTCGCGCTGAATTCTCCCTGCGATTATGGCAGGATGTACTTTCAATTCTCTAGACAACTTGTCTATATTTTCTTTATTAGGATCTAGATGAGCGCCTGAACGCTTCCAAGCCACTCTCGGTATGCATGCTTCTCTAGCGATGCGATTAGCTTCAGCCTCTCTCCTATCCTCAGAAGATGCATCTAAATCGTCAAGAAAAGCCTCTTCAGCTCCTATATGCTTCCATATATGAGCAACTTCATGAAGCAACGTAAACCAAAAATTATCCAGTCGATCATAGCGAAGTGTTAATCCGATGATCGGTGTACCGTCTACATCCTTTAACGCGGCACCATCTAGCATAGTACCTTTCAAATGTGGCTCGACAATTACCGCTATACCATGCTTATTAAGAAATTCGATAGCAAGCAGTGGGCCGTTTTCAAACCAACTAAGCTGGGCCAACTCTCGTAAAAATGAGCTTGATAGCTTGCTTTGATCGAACTCACCTAACATCTCACGATTTTCTCTAGCGCGCTGAATCACCCTTAACAGCCATACATACAACGAGTACTTAGTCGTAGGCGAATATGCATCACCCAATGGAGTTCGCCTAAATGCAGCCTCGCCGAACTGCCACCCTATAAGCGATACAAACTCCCGCAGTGTCTCTTCAGTAGTTTTTGCCGCCTTACCTACCGCTTTATTGATCCACCCCCGGGCCACCATTTCTTTGATTGGAAACCGAGACCAATCCACTTCCTCTTTAGATTGTGTCTCGTCCGCATGAGTTATCCCGAGCAAAGTCTCAGCAGAGATTCCCAACCCAACAGAAAGGGCTTTGATCATTGGAACCGTAAGCGGACGCTTACGCCCTAGAACCTCTGACACCCTGCTTCTGGTGCCAAAATACGGGATTAGATCAGCCTGTTTGAGGCTTCTCTCATGCATCCTGAACAGAATTGCATCTATAGGGTCCGGGGCATCAATAGGGTGTTTTTTACTCTCATAATCCTCAATCAGAAGAATCAGAACTTCTAGCCGATTACTTTCTAAAGAACCAGGATTCGGCATCATTGACATTAGTCTGTCGACTTCGGCCAAATAAGACTGGTGCTGCTCCTCGGTTTTTATGACCTTAGTGTCCGTCAATTTCTTCTGCACCTAATATTGCGATTATGCGAGCGATTTTTTGAGGAAACACTATTCTCACTTCTAGCCAACACTTCGCTAAACCTACTTCAAAAATATAAATCCCGGCGTACCGTTCTCTTACCGAGGGAAACTGATCTATCAGATCTGCTTTGTGCGTCCAGATTGCGTGCTCAAGCTCAGCAACCCAAGCACTGACCCACGTATCGGTCTCTGGGGTCCGCCCTTTCAAACCACCGAGAATGTCCTTACCAACCAAATGCATAAAAATGTTCCCAATTTGGGATCAATATAAATCCCTTTCGAGCAGGCGTCAACCATACAAATTCCCAAAATGGGAACACCGCGAGAATGCTCATAGTAGCGTTTTATCATCACTCCTCACAAGCTGTGACGTAGAGGGTGGTAGGACGCCGTAGACGAATGGACAAGGGGTCGCACGGTCCTGTCAACTCTCGGCTCAACAGGCTGCATCCAGTTCGCACTAATACGCTTCGTCTACTAAAGTGGCAGGCTACTGGCGAATTTCCGATTTCGGGCCTGTCGCTCGTACAAGCTGACAGACAAGATCCGCATGAGAGAGGGAACGGCGTGCGCTTAGCAAATTTGAGTATTCGAAACTTTCGCAATTTTGAAATGGTAAATATTCCGCTAGCCGGCAATGTCGTGCTGCTAGGTGAAAACCGGGTCGGCAAAAGCAATCTACTCTTCGCCATCCGGCTAGTTTTTGACCCAACCCTTTCGGATTCTGCGCGGCAGTTGAAGCTTTCAGATTTCTGGGATGGTTGCGACCTGACGCAGAACCCACAAATTGAAGTGCATCTCGATTTTGCCGACTTTGAAAGTGACGATGGGTTGCTCGCTTTGCTAACCGACTTTCGCACCGCTGGCAATCCGAAGGTCGCGAGACTGAGCTATGTATTCCGTAAGAAGCCAGAGGTCGGCGGAGCGCCACAATCGGGCGAGGATTGCGAGTTTATCACCTACGGCGGCGGCGACGAGTCCCGCCCGATATCGAGCCGGGTGCGCCGTAGGATTGCCCTCGATATGCTCGATGCCTTGCGTGATGCCGAAGGACAACTCGCGTCTTGGCGCTACTCTCCACTTAGGCCGCTGCTCGAAGATGCAGTCGCTTCGGTGAGTCGGAGCGATCTGGAAGGCGTCGCTGCTGACCTCGAGGCTGCAAATAAGAAGATGGAAGATTTCCCCTCGGTAAAACTACTCGAGGAGTCGTTGCGCTCTGGCATTTTAAATCTAGCTGGCAGTACGCATGACATTGGCGCGAGGTTACGATTTGGGCCGACCGATCCGCTCCGACTGTTTCGCTCGATCGCGATGTATATAGACGAAGGAAAGCGTGGCATCGCAGAAGCAAGTTTGGGCTCTGCAAACGTAGCGCTAATCGCGTTAAAGCTGGCCGAGTTTGCCTGGCGGCGGGCAAAGAACGAGCGAAATTATTCGCTGCTTTGCATTGAGGAACCAGAGGCTCATCTTCACCCGCAACTCCAGCGAACGGTCTTCGACAAGCTTTTTCAAAATACAGACCCCGCCCAAGCGCTGATTGTGACTAGCCACTCCCCGACCCTCGCTGCAGTTACACCGCTGCGATCAATCGTGACCTTACGATCGGTTAGAGGGGCGTCCCGAGCCTACTCGCTTGCCGCGTTGCCAGTGAATACTGATGAGATCGACGACATAGAACGATATTTGACCGCCTCGCGATCCGAATTACTTTTCGCCCGGGGAGTCATCTTTGTAGAGGGCGATGCCGAGGAAGCGCTGCTACCTGGCTTCGCCGACGCACTGGGCAAAAACCTTGACCGACTCGGAATCACTATCTGCAATGTCGCGGGCACCAACTTTGCCCCATACGTAAAGCTCGCTGGCAGCCTTGGCTTGCCGTTTGCGGTTGTCACCGACTGGGACCCACTCGATGGTACCAAGCCACCGCTTGGCAAGGCTCGGACGCTCGGGATCTGGGATGCCTTTTGCGCTGTTTCCGGAACTACTCCTTTGACACCTGAAAATCGCGCAACGTGGGAGGCAACCGACTTTACCGAATTCAGCAAGGGTTGGGAGCCTGCAGGCATCTTCCTGAACAACCAGACCTTCGAGGTCGCCGTGGCGAACACGCCTAGCCTAATCGGGGCGCTGCTCGACATCCTCGCCGAACAAGGTTTTGGCTCCGTACGCACCGCGCGCATAACAGCTTGGCGCGCCGGCACACCCGTCGATCCGGACCAGTTACTCGCCATGATCTCTGATATTGGAAAAGGTCGTCTCAGCGGAAAACTAGCGAGGAGGCTGCCCGGGCTAACTCCACCCGCCTATATCGCTTCGGCTATCCAGTTTGTGGCGTCTCGTGTCTAACCATCTCGCGCTTATACGAGCGCTAGCAGATCTTCAAGGTAATCCAGAGCAATACAATGCCGCATGCGAACACGGCCATTGTGTCGTCCTTGCCGGTCCCGGCAGTGGTAAGACTAAAACCCTGACCACTGCGATGGCGCGCACACTGATAGAAGATGTCATCGATCCGCGCGGCGTTGCTTGCATCACTTACAACAACGAATGCGCGATTGAGCTTGAGATGCGACTCGCGAAGTTGGGCATCAAGAGTAGTGATCGGAGTTTTATTGGCACCGTCCACAGCTTTGCGCTTACGCAAGTCATTGGTCCCTATGCCCGTTGCATTGTAGGCCTACTTCCTGATGATTTTCGCGTCGCGACGCGCAGTGAAAGTCGCGACGCAATCGAGATCGCCTATGAAAAAGTCTTCAACGATGCGGGGAACCCACACGACCGCTGGCGCTTTGCTGAAGAGAAGCGCCGCCGCGATGTCGATCGTAACTTACCGTCCTGGAGGGGGAGCAACCACGAGTTAGCTGACTTCATCGAAGCTTATGAGGATGAGCTACGTCATAGTGGGCTCATTGACTTCGACGATATGCCGCTAATCGCTTTCCGCATGATCAAGGATCATCCCTGGATCCGAAACGCGCTGCGAGCCCGTTTCCCAGTTTTGTTCGTTGACGAGTACCAGGATCTGGGTCAGGCACTTCACGAGCTGGTCTTGCTGCTCTGCTTTGAAGGCGGCCTCCGTCTGTTCGCGGTCGGAGACGCGGATCAGTCCATCTACGGTTTCACGGGTGCCAATCCCGAACTGCTGCAAAGACTAACCAAACGAGATGATGTCAGAACAATTCGTCTGCGCTTCAACTACCGCTCCGGGGGAAAGATCATCCGAGCATCCTTGGGCGCACTTGGTGAGGAGCGCGACTATCGCGGTGTGGAAGGTGCTTCCGAGGGCGAGCTGACTTTCTGGCCGGTAGAGGGTGGCCATGAGCTACAGGCGCAGCATATCGCGAAGACTGTGCTGCCAGCTCTGCTCAGTCGAGGCCTACGGTCTGAACAGATTGCCATCCTCTATCGCGCGGCTTGGCTCGGCGATAAGGTGGTCGATTCGCTAGAACGTTCCAACATTACTTATATACGAACAGACAGCAATGCGCTGGTTAAACGCAGTTCACGCCTTGCTCGCTTCATTGAGGCTTGCGCTGGCTGGGTAACTGGCGGATGGCAAGTCGCAGATCCACCCTATGAACGCCTGGTTGGTCAAGCAATCGGCCTTGTCTATGGTGGGCGAGTTACAGAGTTCGAAGAACAAGCACTGTCTCAACAGTTGATGGCATTCCTACGCGGTAGCATTGACTCAAGCGAGACAACTCATGTTTGGTTACAGCGTTTTCAGCAAGAATTGATCACTCCTTGGCAATCAATCAGCCGCAATGCTCATCAAGAATGGGAGGTTTGCCTCGAGATGATAAAGCGGACTGACCCAAGGGATAACAATGACATGCTGCTCACGATACTCTCTGGCCGAATAGACGGTACTGGTCGCGTTACCTTAAGCACCCTACACAGTGCTAAAGGGCGAGAGTTCGATGCTGTAATTTTGTTCGGTATTAATAGTGACGACATACCTAACTGGAGAGACAAAAAGAGCCCGCTGGCCCTTCGCGAGGCGCGACGTCTTTTTTACGTTGGGGTGACGCGGCCACGAAAGGAGTTATGTCTCGTCTACCAAAAAAATCATCATTCGCCCTGGATCGCTGAGTTGTACCAGCGTAGCCAGCAGCCTTAGCGTGATATGCCCTGCATAACGTATAACGGCAGCCTGGAAAGACGCTGAGATTTCGCGCAGGGCGAACTACGTGTTTCGACAAATCTCGGAAAAGTGGCTATGCGTAGTGGACAACTCCTATGGGACGACGCTACTAGATAGCGTCGTCGAATCGTAGGACATCAGAACGGGTGGAGCCTCCCCCTGTAAGTAGGCTCCATCACCCAAAAACGAAAGGTAGCAGTTTAACTATCACCAAGGTGTGTCCGCCAGATGCTTACAAAGCACGGCTGAAACAGACGACGCTACGCATTTCTGCAGTGCTATCGATTTCGAATCTTCAGGGCCGCCGAGTGCCCCGTCATTTGCGAAAGCGTCGGCCACGACCTACCTTACGACCGTGGCGGCAAGGGAAGAACAGAAGCATCGCTATCTAGCGGCCGGATACCGGCTGAAAGGCGACCGATGAACTGTATGTTGAGCGCGCTTTCGACCGGCCTCTCGTATTGAGCGCGTAACTCGCCCGTATCCATCAGCTGTTTTCGAGCTATCCACAGGTATGACAGGGCGAACAGCGTGGTCAATTGGGCCGTATTTTTCATCAGCCCACGAAAGCGCACTTTCACATAATCAAACTGGCATCGAGCAGCTACTTGCGCATAAATAGCAGCCGTTTCAGATCACGCAAGGCCCGGTGTCGGAGGCATACGTTTTTCTAGGTAACTCTGCCCGCCAACGTCACGTCTTTCGCAAGGTCGTAGGAAGCCTGTGCGTTTTTGACCTACTCACCATGATCCAGTGACCAGGCGCATAACAGGTCAAAGGGTTCGCGTAACGATGCCCCAAGAGAGAGTCAGTCGGTCGGTATAGTTCATCCGTGGTGAATGGTACCTAGCCTCTCTTGGTGTTCTGGATCTAGTGGCTGTGACAGTAAATACCAGTGGATCAATTGAGTACGAATCCTCGGATAATGCTAGAAAAGCATACTCAGTGTTCTATAACAAAAAAGGCCCATGAGAAAATAGCTTCATGGGCCAAGGGAGGAAAAGGTTATTTTCTAGGTGACTACAGAGGCAGCCCCCCCAAGCCGTCACCCCCACCCAGTGCTTTGTACAGTGAAACCAAGTTATTAATGCGCGATAGCTTCGTTTGGACTACGGCCTGCTGAACGTTATAAAGACTGCGCTGGGCATCCAGGGAATTGAGGTAAGTGTCGACACCTTCTTCATAACGATTTTCGGCCATTCGATAGCTTCGCTCATTTGCCTCAACCAACAGACTTTCTGCTTTCAACTGCGCGTCGAGTGACGCTCGAGCCACCAATGCGTCAGACACCTCCCGGAACGCAACCTGGATAACCTTTTGGTAATTGGCGACCTCGATTGACGTATTGACCTTGGCAACGTCAAGGTTGGCCTGATTGCGTCCCCAGTTAAAAATCGGCAGGCTGACCGAGGGGATGAAGGTCCATGCGCCCTGCCCTCCGGCAAACAATTGATCGAGCTCAGAACTTGCTGAGCCGGCCGACGCGGTTAGGCTGATATTCGGAAAGAATGCCGCCCTGGCCGCGCCGATATTGGCGTTGGCCGCTTTCAAGGCATGTTCAGCCGCCAAAATATCTGGACGATAAGCCAATAGCGCCGAGGGTAAGCCTGGCTGCAAGCTTTCCTCGACGCTTAGCGCGTCCAGCTCAATCGCTTTGAACGACTGCGCGGGCAAAGGCTTGCCAACCAGTAACACCAATGCGTTTTTGTCCTGCTCAACTGCACGGCTGTAACGCGCCTCACTGGCCTCGGCAATGCGCACAGTGCTTTCGGCCTGACTCAAGTCCAGCTCGGTAGCGACGTCCAGGCTGTAGCGGTTATGCACCAGCTCGTAGCTGTCACGCTGGCTCGTCAACGTCTGGCCGGCAATCGCCAACAGTTGCTGGTCGGCTTGCAGTTGGTAGTACGACGAGGCGACTTCAGCAATCAACGCCAGTCGGACACCGCGCCGCACTTCGAAGGTAGCGAAGTAGCTTTCCAGTGCCTGCTGATTGAGGCTCCGAACGCGACCAAACAGATCCAGCTCGTAGGCGGTAAAGCCAACACCAACGCTGTACTGATGGGTCGTACCGGTCACTCCGCTCGGTGCAACGTCACCCGGCAAACGCGCAGCATTTCCTGAACCTGACGCATCGATAGAGGGCAGCAGATCCGACCGGGTGATTCGGTACTCGGCTCTGGCCTTTTCGATATTCAGAGTAGCCACCTGCAAATCACGATTGCTTTCCAAGGCTTGGCCAATCAGTTGGCGCAACGCTTCATCGTGGAAAAACGCTTGCCAGCTTACCCGATCAGCACCCGTCGTCGAGGAATCGACAGGCGCTGCCCAGTTATTATCCATCGGCGCCTGCGGACGCTGGTACTGCGGAATCAGTGAACAACCGTTCACACTCATCAGGACGAACGCCAGCGCGGCATTCATAACGAGGTTCTTCATTGCTGTTCCTCCGCGATTTGCGCGGTCGGGATCGCTGTTTTTTTCGCGAACAATCGGCAGATCACCACGTAAAACATCGGTACAAAGAAAATCGCCAGGAACGTCGCAGTAATCATTCCGCCGATCACCCCGGTACCAATGGAATGCTGACTGCCCGAACCGGCGCCATTGGAAATAGCCAACGGCAACACGCCGAGCATGAAAGCCAGAGAAGTCATGATGATTGGACGTAAACGCAGCCGCGCTGCTTCTATCGCTGCTTCCACCAAAGGCTTGCCATGTTCCTCGTGCAACGCCTTGGCGAATTCGACAATCAAAATTGCGTTCTTAGCCGACAGGCCCACCGTGGTCAGTAACCCCACCTGAAAGAACACGTCATTGGACAGCCCCCGCATCAAGGTGGCCAACACCGCACCGATGACACCCAACGGCACCACCATGATCACCGAGACCGGTACCGACCAACTCTCATAGAGCGCGGCCAGACATAGAAAGACGATCAACACGGAGATAGCGTACAACGCCGGCGCTTGCGATCCGGACAGTCGCTCCTCGTAGGAAATACCGGTGAATTGCACACCGATGCCGTCGGGCAGTTGCTTGACGATGCGCTCCACCGCTTGCATGGCATCGCCCGAGCTGTAACCGCTCGCCGGTTCACCCATGATTTCGACCGCAGGAGTACCGTTGTATCGCTCCAGTTTCGGCGAGCCGAACGTCCAGTAACCGCTGGCGAATGTCGAAAATTTCACCATCTCGCCACGCGCATTGCGCACATACCATTTTTCGAAATCTTCAGGGGAAATTCGCGCACTGATTTCACCTTGCACGTAGACCTTTTTGACCCGGCCCCGATCAATGAAGTCGTTCACATACGCAGACCCCCACGCCGTACTCATGGTGTTGTTGATGTCGCTGATACTGACCTGCAACGCCCGCGCCTTTTCGTTGTCGATGACGACCTGATACTGGGGCTCATCGCTCAAGCCGTTAGGGCGCACGTTCATTAGTACGGGGTCCTTTGCTGCCAGTTGCAGGAACTGGTTTCGCGCTGCCATCAGCGCCTCATGGCCAAGGCCCGTGCGATCCTGAAGGAACATGTCGAAGCCTTTGGCATTACCCATTTCAAGAATGGCGGGCGGTACGATAGCGATGGCCGTTCCGTCCTTGATTTGCGAGATACGAGCCTGCAGACGTTGGGTGAAAGAGAAAATCGAGGTGTCGTCGCCCTTGCGCTCCTCCCACGGTTTCAGGCCGATGAACAACATGCCGGAGTTTTGCCCGCGTCCGGCAAAGTTAAAGCCGTTGACCGTATAAGCGGACTCGAGAACGTCGCCTTCCTGCTCCATCAGATAACCACGAATTTCATCCAGTACAACTTGGGTTCGGCCAGCGCTGGTGTTAGGCGGCATTTGCACCTGAACGACCATGGTGCCCTGATCCTCGTCCGGCAAGAATGCCGTGGGAATCTGCGGAAACAACCAAGCCATGCCGGCAACGATCCCTAGGTAAATCAGCAGGAACAAGCCTTTGCGCTTTGCGATGGTCGCCACACCGCTTTTGTACTTATCTGCACCTCGGTCGAACGTGCGGTTGAACCAGCCGAAGAAGCCTTTCTTATGATGATGGTTGGCATCGATGGGTTTGAGAATCGTCGCGCACAATGCTGGGGTGAACACCAGCGCTACCAGCACCGACAGGGCCATGGCCGACACTATCGTTACCGAAAACTGTCGATAGATGATGCCGGTCGCCCCGCCAAAAAAGGCCATGGGCACAAACACCGCGCTGAGCACCAAAGCAATGCCCACCAGCGCACCCTGAATCTGCACCATGGATTTACGCGTGGCTTCCTTAGGCGAAGAGCCATCCTCCGACATGACCCGCTCGACGTTCTCCACTACAACAATGGCATCGTCCACCAACAGCCCGATCGCCAACACCATGCCAAACATCGTCAGGCTGTTGATCGTGAAGCCAAACGCCGCAAGGATTCCGAAAGTCCCCAACAACACCACCGGCACCGCTAGCGTCGGAATCAGCGTGGCACGGATGTTCTGCATAAACAGATACATCACTAGGAACACCAGCAGGATGCCTTCGAACAGCGTTTTCACCACCTCGTGAATCGAAGCTCCCACGACGGGTGAGGTGTCATAGGGAAACACCACCTTCAAACCTTTAGGAAAATAGGGCTCCAGTTCAGCAACGGTTTGTCGAACGCCTTTAACCGTGTCGAGCAGGTTTGCACCGGTGGCCAGGCGTAATGCCAGCGCGGCGGCGGGCTTGCCGTTGTAGGTACCGGAGATCGAGAAGTTTTCGGCGCCCAGCCCTACTTGCGCAACGTCTTTGATCCGTACTTGTGAACCGTCCGGATTGACCTTGAGCAGAATTTCTCGGAACTCCTCCGCAGTTTTCATCCGCGATTTGCCGAGGATCGTCGCGTTCAGTTGCACGCCCTTATGGGTTGGCAAACCACCGAGTGAGCCAGATGAAATTTGAACGTTTTCCGCTTGCACGGCATCAATGACATCCTGGGATGTCAATTGAAAACTATTCAGCTTTTGTGGATCGACCCAAATACGCATCGCGTACTGCGCGCCCAGCATAAGGAAGTCCCCGACACCTTTAGAGCGGGTGATGGGATCCTTCATATTCGAGACGATGTAGTTGCCGATGTCGAAGTCATCCATGGAACCGTCTTCGGAATACAGCCCGACGATCAGCATGAAATTGACCTGATATTTGGCAACCCGCAGGCCCTGCTTCTGTACCTCTTGCGGCAGCAGCGGTGTCGCCAACTGCAGTTTGTTCTGCACCTGCACCTGAGCAATGTCGGCATTCGTACCTTGATCGAAGGTGACGATGATGTTGGTGCTGCCATCGCTGTTGCTCTCGGACGAGATATAGCGCAAGCCGTCGAGGTTGTTCAGTTGCTGCTCGATCACCTGCACCACAGTGTCCTGCACTGTCTGCGCCGATGCGCCCGGGTAAGTCACAGTGATGATGACTGCCGGGGCAGCAATGTTCGGGTACTGATTGACCGGCAGTTTGAGAATCGACAGCGCGCCGGCGAGCATGATCACGATAGCGATCACCCAGGCGAAAATCGGCCGGTTGATAAAGAAGTTAGCCATAGGTATTACCTTGAACGTGTGCAGCGCAAGCGCTACTCGGTGGCGCTGACCACAGCGGAGTTGGCATCGGTATTAGTCGCCGGCACGGGATTGATCGGCATGCCGGGTCTGGCAAGTTGCACCCCCTCAGTGATCACCCGATCCCCCGCCTTCAGACCGGACTCGACCAGCCACTTGTTGCCCAAGGTGCGCAACGTTTTGACTTCGCGCAGTTCCGCCTTGTTTTCAGCGTTGACCACTAATGCGGTGGCCTGACCCTTCAGGTCGCGAGTGACGCCTTGCTGGGGCACCAGAATCGCCTGCTGACGCATGCCCTCGGTCAGACGTGCATGGACGAACATACCCGGCAGTAAAATGCCGTCGGGGTTGGGAAACGCTGCTCGCAAGGTCACCGCTCCGGTACTTGGGTCGACGGTGACTTCGGAAAATTTCAATGCGCCTGGAAGTGCGTAAGCCGAGCCATCCTCAAGCGTAAGTTGAATCTGCACCTGATCCGGCCCGGCCATGGTCAAACGCCCCGATGCCATTTCGCGTCGCAATTTGAGCATTTCGGTAGAGGCCTGCGTGACATCGACGTAGATCGGATCGAGCTGATTGATCGACGCCAGCGCCTCGGTCTGACCCGTAGTCACCAATGCACCTTCAGTAATGTTCGAGCGGCTGATGCGCCCGCTGATCGGGGCCAGGACGCGGGTGTAGTCGAGATTGATCCGAGCCATTTTCAGATCCGCCTGGGCCTGTTTGAAATTGGCCTCGGCATCGTCGAACTGTTGACGACTGATCGCTTTGCTCTCGACCAGGCGCTGGTAGCGCTCGGCCAGATTGCGCGTGGTATCGAGGTTTGCCTGGGCCTTTTCGAAGGCGGCTTGATAACTGGCCGGATCAATCTGATACAGCTGCTGACCTTGCTTAACCTGCCCACCTTCACTGAAAAGTCGCTTCTGGATGATCCCGCCAACCTGCGGCCTAACCTCGGCCACACGATAGGCGCTGGTACGTCCCGGCAAGTCACTGCTGAGCAGAACGTCTTCATTGTGCAGGGTCACTACTCCGACGTCGGGAACTTTGGGTGCCACGGGCTCCCGCGGTTCCTGGCATCCCGAGAGGATCAACGCAGCCAACGGCACCGCGCAAGCGAGACGCCGGGTGGGTCTGAAGTTCATTTGATGCTCCTTTGAAAGCTCATTGGGCGCGCTGCATTGAATTGCTGGACGCCCGGCAGAAAGGCTATGGGTGTTCAAAATGGGACTGATCACATAACAAGTGACCCGCAATGCGATGCGGTGTATCGTAGTGCGATCCGCAATGCGGTGCAAGCATCCGCATTGCGGTACAGAGCCCTCAAGCCTGTAAACTGACACCTTGTTCCCGTCCAGCCACCTGACATGTCGGTACCGAGAAAGCACATGAGTGAGTCGAAAGAAAAAAACGAAATGGACGAAAGTCGCAGTGGCGGGATTCAGGTCATCGCCCGTGCCTGCTCGGTCATGCGCGTGCTCGGTAGCCACCCGCGAGGCTTGAGCCTGGGAGCAATCGCTCAGGAAGTGGGGCTAGCGCGTTCAACCGTGCAACGCATCGTCAGTGCCCTGGAATCCGAATCGATGGTCGAGCCGATTCGACCAGGCAGCGGATTCCGTCTCGGCCCGGCATTGGCCCAACTCATTCACCAAACCCACACCGACATCATCTCGATCGCGCGCAAGTCGCTTGAAGAGATGTCGGAACAGCTAAACGAAAGCGTCACTCTGTCCTGCATCAGTGGGCAGCAAACCAACGTCATCGACCGAGTCATTGCTGAGCGCGAGTTGCGCGTTGTGTTTCCCATGGGCCGTTCAATGCCGATGCACGCGACGGCCGATGGCAAGGCGCTGTTGTCGACTCTGAGCGATGAGCAGATTCTTGAAGTACTGGGCCAATCACCGGAAAAGCTGACGGATTCCACTCACGGCATCCAGTCCCTGCTCGAAGAGATGGAGCAAATACGCCAAAGCGGTTTCGCGATCGACAATCAGGAACATACCGTCGGCATTAGCGCATGCAGCATTCTGATTCCGACATTCATGGGGCCGCATGCTGTTGCGGTCGTCGCGCCGACATCACGCTTCGAGATGCGCGCCAACGAATTTCGGCAAGCATTGGAGGCATGTAAAGCCTCCATCTCCAAGCTCGCAGGTGAGTACTGAAGGGAAACGATGATGGTCAGAAAACGTAAAGAAGACGTCGAGATCACACTCGGCTTGCTGCTGGATGCTGCTGAAGAAGTCTTCAGCCGCCGCGGCTACGCCCAAGCAACTTTTCAAGAGATCGCCGAACAGGCTGGATTGACGAGGGGCGCAATCTATTGGCACTTCAAAGACAAGGAGGCGTTGCTCGACGCAGTGCTGCACCGTGCTCCACTGCCTTGGGATCAACTACCCGCGCACTTCAACGGCTTGCGGCAGGCACCGACGGTCAAGCAATTGTCGATGACATTGGGCGCTGGATTACAGCAAATCGTTAGTGATCCCCGACTGCACCGGACCACCCTGATCCTGTTGCATCGCACAGAACTGGTCCACGAAAATTATCTGGTGTATTGCCGGCTAACGCGCATCTTGAACCGCATCAAGACCTACGTGGTTGCAGCATTGAGCATGCGCTTCAAGGAGGCCGACGGCTCGCCTTGTAAGCAAATTCCGGCCATCGCGACATCCGTCAAAACACTCCTGACTGGATCGATTTACGAATGGCTGCTCAATCAGGCCGAAGTTGACCTCAAGCATATTCCCTCCATGATCGAAGCCTTGTGCTCGCCTTTAATGGGCAAGCATCAAACCTCATTCAGAAGCGCATGCTTGAGCACTGAATCAGTGGTGGTTTGATAATGTCGGGAGAGCAACTCACACGCTTTGCCAATGTCCTTGGCCAATGCGGCATCCATCAGTTGGCGGTGTTCATGGGGCACATCGCGATGGCTGCTCTCGGCGTAGTGCATCGACAAGAATCGATAACGCGCCGTCTGGTCACGCAGTGACGAACACAAGCGCAGCAAGGTTGGAGAATTGCAGCTGGAGATCAGTGCTTGATGAAAGTTTTCGTGAGCGTTTTCCCACTCAGGCTTGAGCAGACGCTCCGGACCTTCAACGATAGACAGACGATCGAGCCTGTGATGAGCAGCGATCACCCTGCTTTCCCATTCAACGTCACCATGATTAATAGAGTCTGCTAACGCCTTGCTTTCGACATGCAAGCGTACGGCGGTGATGTCGGAGATTTCGGCAGCAGAAATTCGGCCGACGCTGAACCCCTTTTGATCCGCCGCCGAAACGAACCCACTACTAGCCAAACGCGATAACGCTTCGCGCAGAGGAATCACGCCCACAGCGTAGGCCTCAGCCAGCTCCTTAAGCCGCAAACGGATGCCCGGAGCCAGTTGACCATTGATGATGTCCTGGCGAATCCGTGCTTCGAGTTGCGAGGCCATCGTACGTTTTTCCGTGGTCTCAACGGATTGCCAATTGATCAGGGGGGAATTCACGGTCGACTCCTATGTCGCTATGTTCTAAAGAATCATACACAGACTCTAAAATTTCTCACATTCACATAAATATATATTTTTCTATTGACCGTATATTTTTTTGGCTTTAGCTTTATGACCAGACGGTCGGCCTGTTCACGACCGAACCCTAAATACCTACAAGAGATACCGACATGCGCTACGTCCGCTTCCTCAATCAAGGCCAACCAGTCCTGGGTGTCGTCACTGCCGAAGGTGTACGCGTGTTGGGTGCCGAATCTCTTGAGTCGCTGCTAGCCCGTGGTGTCGACCTGACCACTCACGGCGCCCAAGCCAACGGCGCCCTGATGGAGATTGCCGAAGACGCTTATCTGCCATTGATGGCCCACCCGACAAAAATCGTCTGCGTCGGCCTAAATTACGCCGACCACACCAAAGAATCGCCTTACGCCCAACCGACCTATCCGACCCTGTTCCCGCGCTGGAACTCCAGCCTGACGGCGCATAATCAACCGCTGATTCGCCCACGCATCTCCGACACCCTCGACTACGAAGGTGAGATGGCCGTAGTGCTCAAGAGCGGTGGTCGCCACATTCGCAAGGAAGATGCGCTTGAACACGTCGCCGGTTATGCGCTGTTCAACGAAGGTTCGGTGCGCGATTACCAGTTCATCTCGCCCCAGTGGACGGTCGGCAAGAACTTCGATGACACGGGCGCGTTTGGCCCGGTACTGGTGACCGCTGATGAATTGCCCGCCGGCGGTAAAGGTCTGCTGCTGGAAACTCGTGTTAATGGCAAGGTCGTACAATCTGCGAACACCGACGACATGCTGTTTGACGTGGCCACCATCATATCGACACTCTCTGAGGCGGTAACGCTGGAAGCTGGCGACGTGATTGTCAGCGGCACCCCGGCAGGTGTTGGTTTTGGGATGAATCCGAAAGTGTATTTAAAGGCTGGCGATATCGTCGAGGTGTCCATTGAAGGCATCGGCAAACTGGTAAACCCGGTGGTTGACGAAGCCTGACCCCGCACGCTTCAAACTCTGCGCAGGGCTGTCCTCACACCCTGCGTGCAATAACTACAATAATTAACAATGGAGGCAATCATGAGCATGTCCCATGGTGTGCATTCGATTGATCATTACGCGCTGAACGTTCCCTCGCTGGACGAAGCCTGCCAATTCTTCGAAAGCTTTGGTCTGCAAGTTGAACGTCAACCGCAGCAACTCCTTCTGCGAGCAGCGGACGGCCATGCATGGGCGAAAATCCTCCCTGCCGCCTCCAAGTCACTGGCGTATCTGAGTTTCAATTGCTACGAACAGGACTTCGACGCGCTGCGCCAGCAAATCGAGCTCGCCGGCGGTCGCTTTGAAGACCGTCAAGAAGCCGGCATCTGGTTCCGCGATCCGGACGGCAACTTGTTGCAGGTCAAGGTCGGTGAGAAAACCATGCCCGACCAGAAGTCAGCTCATTGCAACACCAGCACGCCTGCCGACCATCGCGGCGCAACGACGCGGGACGGGCTCCCGCAAGTTCGCCCTCGTCGCTTGTCTCATGTTCTGTTGTTCACCCCAGATGTGCTCGGTGCTCTGCATTTTTACGAGCAAGCGCTAGGCCTGAAACTTTCGGACAAGTCGCTGGACATCATCGCCTTCAGTCACGCCCCGCACGGCTGCGATCATCACCTTGTGGCGTTCGCCAAAAGCAGCGCTAAAGGCTGGCACCATGCGGCGTGGGAAGTCGACAGCATCGATGAAGTCGGCACTGGCGCCGCTCAAATGGCCGCTGCTGGCCACAGCAAAGGCTGGGGGACCGGGCGCCATTGCCTGGGCTCGAACTACTTCCACTATGTACAGGATCCGTGGGGCTCGTTCTGCGAATACTCGGCAGACATGGATTACATCGGCGAAGGCAGTCAATGGCCCGCCGGCGATTACCCGCCGGAAAACTCCCTGTACCTCTGGGGCCCGTCCGTCCCGGACAACTTCATTTTTAACACTGAAGCGGACACCCCGGCCCCCGCCTGAGTCTCCCTGTCGCACAGCCATTGACCTGATATTCCTGCATGGCGCGAGTCTTCCCGATCGCGCGACGGCCGTGCCATGCCTGGACATACACTGCGAAGTAAACGAGGCACAGTCATGAATAAGCACACCACAGTCGATGTCGCCATCGCTGGTTACGGCCCAGTCGGCCAGACAATCGCCATTCTCTTGGGGCAAATGGGTTATTCGGTCGCCGTATTCGAACGCTGGCCAGCGCTTTATCCATTGCCTCGCGCGGTTTTTTACGACCATGAAATTCGGCGGATATTCCTGTCAATGGGGCTGGGTGAAGAGCTGGCAAAAATCTCCCAACCCTCAGCGCGTTATCAATGGTTCAACGCCGACTGGAAAGTGCTGGTGGAGATCGACTGGTCGGCCGAATCGATCAGCGACGGCCCCTTCGGCTACCTGTTCAATCAGCCGTCGCTAGAGGCGGCGCTGGATCGTAAAGCCAAAAGCATCAATAGCGTGCAGGTTCATCAGGGCTGGGAAGCTACCGCGCTCAAGCAAGATGCCAATGGCTGCGACATGGTGCTCAACCGGGTGATTCGCGAAGACGGCAAGTTTTCCTTGGGCGAAGAGCAGCAAAGCGTTCGTGCGCGTTATGTGATTGGTGCCGACGGTGCCAACAGCTTCGTGCGCCAGTCCTTGGGTATTGAATGGCAGGATCTGGGCTTCCAGGAAGATTGGCTGGTGGTCGACCTGCAACCGAAACCGGGCGTAGAACTGGATGTGCCGGACATCGGCCAATGGTGCAACCCAGAGCGTCCGACCACCATGGTTCCCGGCGGCCCAGGTTATCGCCGCTGGGAATTCATGCGCCTGCCCCACGAAACCATCGAGGACCTGCAAGACACTGACAAGGTCTGGTCGCTGCTATCGCGCTGGGTCACGCCGGACACCGCCGATCTGGTGCGCCACGCGGTCTATCAATTCCGCTCGCGCATTGCCGACAACTGGCACAGCGGCCGGGTGATGTTGGCTGGCGATGCGGCCCACGTGATGCCGCCGTTCATGGGCCAAGGCATGTGTTCGGGGATCCGCGATGCGTGGAACCTGTCTTGGCGCCTAGACCTGCTATTGCGTGGGCTGGCAGACAATAGTTTGCTGGACAGCTACACGCTGGAACGCAAACCGCAGATTCGTGCGGTGATCGAAGCGTCCATGGCAATGGGCAAAGTGGTGTGCGTCTCGGACCCGGTAGAGGCTGCCGAGCGTGACGCCGCGTACTTGAGCGGCAATGTGGCGCCGTTGCCACCATTCCCGGGTTTGACCGACGGCCTGTTGCAGGAGGAAAGCCAATTGCGCGGCATCCTTGGGGTACACGGATCGATTGAAATCGATGGACAGGTGAATCGCTACGACGAAGTGATTCAGCGCGGTTTCCACCTGTTGGTGCGCGGTGAAGAAGACCCGTTGGCGGTGCTCGACGCGCAGCAGCAGGCGTTTATTCGCGACTACGGCCTGCAAGTTGTGCGACTTGCGCCGCAAGCGGATAGCGCCAAAGGGATCTACCGCGACGTCTCCGGTAAATATTTGCAGTTCATGGCTGAAGCTGGACTCAAAGCAGTCATCGTGCGCCCTGACTACTACTGCTACGGCGGTGTGGGTGAGCTCTCGGCACTGCCGAAACTGCTCAATTCGTTACGTCAGCAATTGCAACAGAATGCAGGTCAACAGCCCGTTGCTAATGGCGCCAGGACTTGTAACGCCTGATTTCTGCTTTTTCTAATGGGCAGGGACGCCCCCCCTTTTTCAAGTTCTGACAACAAAAACAAGAGACAGACAATGCACAACATCAAGGTAAAAACGCTTGGTGCGGTTCTAGCCGCCTTCGCGACGCTTAATACCCACGCCGCTGAACCCGCTTCGCCCGCTGAGACGGGTGAAGGTACGCTGTTTCGCAGCCTGTTCGGTGACACGCTGGAAAAGGACTACGGAATCACCGTCTCCGGTTTGTTTGACGTCGGTTATTCACGCAACAACCGCTCGACCCATGACGAGCGTCAGGATGGCTTGAGCAATTTGCCGCTGGTGGGCTTCGCCGATGAAGGCCTGGAATGGGGCGGCCTGCACCTGTTTGTCGACAAGGCGCTCAAGGGCGATATGATTCCGCGCATCACTCCACTGCCCGGCCCGGCGCCGACCGAAGCGTCCTTCGGTTTCACCTTCGAAATGAACTACGGCCGTAACGCGCAATTCGCCCGCACCCAAGGCTGGGACATGCATTGGGACGTCAACTCACCGGGCGATGATGACCCGGCGAAAGCTCAGCGAGACAAGCAGAAATTCCTCGCCATTCCCAACATCGCCGCGACGGCTTACTTACCTTACGGTCCCGGCATCACTGCCATGGCCGGTGTTTTCGGCCCGGCTCTCGGCTATGAAATCCCGCCGAACATCCGTGCCGCGCGCAACCCGTTCGCCAGCAAGACCTACGCCTTCGTCAGCGAGCCCGGTACGGTCGGCGGTGTCCAGCTGGCACTCGCCTGTACAACGGCGAATCAGGAATTCTCGGTGTAGAACTGGGGGTGGTGCAGGGCTGGAACAACCTGCGCGACAACAACGACAGCAAGTCGCTGATGGGGGCCGTGCGTTGGCGCACCGCCGACATGCAGACCTGGATCGACTATGAATTCATTCTCGGCAATGAACAGAACGACAGTTTCAGCGATGTGCAGGCGCCGACGTCACGCCTAGTCTCGGCAGACGGTCAATTCAAACAGCAGCACTCGCTTAACGGCTGGCACCGCTTCGACTCGAACTGGTCGATGGGCGCCGAAGTGGTCTATGGCCATCAGGACGGCGACGGCAAAGCCACCACAGTCGACATCATCAACGGTCCCGGTTTTGATGGGGCGCATTGGTGGGGTGCCAACGCCGTGCTCACTTACCAGCAACGACCGGACCTTTCGTATTCGGTACGCGCCGAGCATTTTGCCGACCCTGACGGCTTCGTCCTGCTGCCCGCCTCCACAGCGCGCGGCAATTTCAACGCTGTCACCGCCGGCCTGCGTTATGACCTGAACAAGTACATCTCGCTGCGTCCCGAAGTGCGTTACGACGTGTTCGATGGCAATGCCGACGACCACCCGTTCGGCGCTGGGCGTGACCGCACGCAACTGACCGGACTGGTCGAAGCGCTGGTTTATTTCTAAGGCTCTGGCAGCCGGGTTGCTGATGTGGCTGCCTCCATTAACTCCATCCGAGTAACAACCATGAACAACAATAAGCATGCGTGGGATGTTCGCTACGAGTTCAAAGCGGTGGCCCTGCTGGCACTGGGTTTCGGCCTGGTGGGCCTGGATCGGTTCATCATCCTGCCGCTGTTCCCGGTGATGATGAAAGACCTCGGCCTGGACTATCAGGACCTCGGCAATGTGACTGCGGTCCTGGGGCTGGCCTGGGGCATTTCTTCGATTTTCATGGGACGGCTGTCCGATCGAATCGGCCGGCGCAAAGTCCTGATCCCGGCCGTTCTGGTGTTCTCGTTACTCGCAGGGCTTTCCGGCCTGGCAACCGGTATCGGCGGGCTGATGCTTATTCGCGCAATCATGGGCATCTCCGAAGGCGCCTTCACGCCGACGGCACTGGCGGCCACGGCAGAGTCATCGCACCCTGCCCGGCGCGGCATGAACATCGGCATCCAGCAGGCGTTTTTCCCGATCCTGGGTCTGGGCCTCGCGCCAATTCTGGCCACCCAGCTACTGCAGGTGGTGCCGTCCTGGCGCTGGGTCTTTGTGATTGTGTCGTTGCCGGGCTTCCTGTTGGCCCTGGCGATGTATCGACACTTGCGGGAAACCCGCGCCGTGCCGCCGCCAAAAGTCGAAAGACGCACAGGCGCCGATCACTCGGGCTGGCTGGATGCCCTGCGCTTTCGCAATGTATGGCTGAACATCGTCGGCATGTTTTGCATGCTTACCTGTCTGTTCGTCATCAGCGTGATGATGCCCAACTATCTGATGGACTATTTGCACCTGCAAGTGCAGCAGATGGGGTTTGTGATGTCGGCCATCGGCCTCGGTGGTTTTCTCGGACAGTTGATCATGCCGGCGGTATCGGACCGTATCGGCCGCAAACCGGTGGTGCTCATCTCGTTCGTAGCTACCGGGGTTTTTCTATGGTTGCTGATGGGCACGGGCGCTGAGCCGGTGAAATTGTTCGCGTTGCTGTTCCTGACGATCTTTTTCAACTTCAGCATGATCTGCATGACCGTAGGGCCGCTCACCAGCGAGTCCGTTCCAGCAGCACTGACCTCCACCGCCACCGGTCTGGTGGTAGGCATCGGTGAGATTTTTGGTGGCGGCGTAGCGCCGGCTATCGCGGGGTATATCGCCCAGCATCACGGCATCGAAAACACTATGTATCTGGCACTCGGCGCTGTGCTGGTCGGGCTGCTCGTCGCGACCTGTTTGCGCGAAACCGCCCCGACCAAAGTTTCTGCAACTGCCGCCGAGGGCATCGACAGCGTTTAATACATTCACTCCTCCCGGGGAGCGACAGGATGTCGGAATGGCGTGTCTGCATAAAGCGACACGTCCCGTCATGCACAAGGTGTGCATGCCGGTGCCGAGTGCCACGATCACTCGGCACTGATTTATCCCGATAGAGCTTCATTGAAATAACGGCGCTGGCCACAAGCTGGCGCCGAATCATTCCTTCTTTGAGGAAAATCCGTTGTTTTTCAGAAAAATGAAGTTGGCACCGCGCTCGATTTTTGGCTTTGGCCTGTGTGGCCTGGTCGTTTTGCTGCTCGGATTGTTCTCGTTGAGCATGGTCAAGCAAATGAGTGTGGAGTCCGACGCGATTAGAGAGGTCTGGGTTCCTGGAATCATCCGGTTGGCGGCGCTGAACAATGCGGAAGATCGAGCCGGAATCATGACCTTCCGAATGGTCGCCCTGCGGGACCCAGCGGCCCTGACAGCCAACCAGAATTCGCTGATGCAAGTACTCGAAAATGTTCGCCAGCAGCAAGATGCGTTTACCGCGCATCTTCGCCAATCGTCGGAGCGGGAGATTTTTCAACGCTATTTGGACGCTTCGACGGCGTTCCGTCATGAACAGCTCGAGGTCATCCGGCTGGCAGGCGAAGGTCAGCGTCAGGCAGCCACTGATATTCTCAATGGCCCTATCGACAAATTTGCCATTGAACTGGGCGCACGCTCCGGTCAATTGCTGGATTTTTACCTGCAGCAATACCAACAGGTGGCCGAGCTCGAACAACAAACCCGCCAGCGCGTGGTGACGGGCGTCATCGCGGCTATTGCCCTCGCTGCGCTGTTGACGGTCATATTGGCGACGCTCTACACCCGAAGTATCAACCAGCCACTGCTCGAGGCTCTCAAGGTCGCGCAGAATATCGCGCGCGGTGACCTGACATCCGCTATCAACGATACGGGGAACGACGAACCGGCCTTATTGCTTCAAGCGTTGAAGACCATGCAGCTTCATCTTCACGACACTGTTTTGCGCATAACCGGTTCGTCCACCCAACTGGCGCTGTCTTCGCAGCAGTTTCATGGCGTGATCGCGACAACGACCAGCGGACTTCAGGAGCAGAACAAGGAAATAGAACAGGCCGCCGCGGCAGTCAACGAAATGACCGCAGCCGTTGATGAAGTGGCGAGGCACGCATCGGCAACGGCGCTTGCCTCAGGAACCACGGATGCAGCGGCGCAAACCGCAAAGGCCCGGGTCATGCAGACCCTCGAGTCGCTCTCGGCATTGACTCAGGGCATCTCGATTACAGCGGCTCGAGTCCAGGAGCTTGCAGGCAGTGTGTCCGGGATCAACCGGGTGCTTGAGGTGATACGGTCGATTGCCGAGCAGACCAACCTGTTGGCACTCAATGCGGCCATTGAAGCCGCCCGGGCTGGCGAAGCGGGTCGCGGATTCGCCGTCGTCGCCGAGGAAGTTAGAGCGTTGGCGTTCAGGACGCAGCAATCAACCGGGGAAATCGAGCAGATGGTCAGCTCAGTGCATAACGTGGCGACACACGCGCTATCGTCCATGCAACTGAGCACCGATCGTGTCCATTCGACCCTAGGCATTGCCCAGGAAGCAGAGTCGGCCTTGCAAGAAGTGACCGTGGCTGTGGAGACGATTAGCCAGATGAACGTGGTCATCGCCAGCGCTTCAGAACAACAGGCTCTTGCCTCTCGGGAAATCGACCGCAGCCTGGTCAACATCCAGAATCTGTCCGTACACACCTCGGCCAGCGCAGTACAGATACACTCGACTAGCGAAGAGTTGTCACAGCTGGCCGCAGGTCTGCGCGGACTTATCGACAGATTTCGCATCTAGCCCGACTATTTCTGCGTTTTTTTCTGCAAGGTTTTTCAAATGATCGAGTTCCATCAAGTCACTGCATATCAGCATCAGACCCGAGTGCTCGACCAGTTGAGCCTGAAGATCGGACCGCAGGAGCGCGTGGCCATTCTGGGCCCCAATGGCGCGGGTAAAAGTACCCTGCTGAAACTGATCAACAGGGAACTCTATCCCGTCGCTCAGGACGGCAGTTACCTGAAGCTGTTCGGCAGCGAGACCCTGAACCTGTGGCAACTGCGCAACAGGATCGGCTTCGTGTCCCAGGACCTACAAGAGGACTACACGCCCTACACCCGTGCACTGGACGTTGTGGTTTCTGGTTTTTTCGGTGCCATCGGCATTCATGAACATCTGCAACCGACCGACCTTCAGGTTGAGCAGGCACGTGTAATGATGGCTAGTCTCGGGATTTCGCAAGATGAATCCTGCATGTTCCAGCGCCTTTCCACCGGGCAGAAAAGGCGTCTGTTGCTGGCTCGCGCCCTGGTGCATCAGCCCCAGGCGCTGATCTTCGATGAGCCGGCCAACGGCCTCGACATGGGTGCAAGCATGGCCATGCTGACGCTGCTACAAAGTTTTTGCAGTGAGGGCCGGTCATTGCTCATCACCACCCACCATGTTGACGAGATAATTCCGGAAATCGAGCGAGTGGTGTTGATCAGGCAGGGACAGATTTTCGCGGACGGCCCTAAATCGGAACTATTGACCAGCGAACATCTGTCGGAGCTCTACCAGACCCCGTTGCACATCAGCGAGAAAAACGGCTGGTATCGCTGCTGGCACGATTGAGGCTTTAGTTTGCCGCAGACGCCACGCCACCTTGGTGGGCAACCCGCAGAAACGCACGCACTGCACCGCCGATTTCTTTGGCGCGGCTGATGAGTAGCAAGTCGGTGTGCGGCTCCACGTCGTCGAACGAGCGGTAGGTCAGGCCCGGAATCTTGACCTGCATCAACGGCGCCGGAACCATCGCGACCCCCATGCCGGCGGCAACCAGCGCCAGCACGCTCAAGGTGCTGGTGGTCCGTTGCACTTTGGGTTCGCGTCCCAGCGCCCTGCGCAACCCAGCCAGCATGTATTCGTCGGCGCCGTGTGCGGCGTAGATGATCAACGACTCGGCGCCGAGCATCGGCACGCGCAAGGTTTTGTGGGTCGCCAGGGGATGGTCCTCCGGTAAGGCGACGACCAGCGGCCATGTCCCGATGCGCTCAAACAACAGATCTCTGTCGTGGGCCTGGCCGCCATGACTGGGCGCATAACCTAGGTCCAGCTGACCGTTCTGAATGGCTTCGACCTGCAACTGCGGCGCCAGCTCGCGCAGGATGACTTCAGCATCCGGATAAGCCGCACGAAAAGCGCGGACGTCAGCCATTAACCGACCACTGAATACCGCATTGCCGGCAAAGCCGATACGCACCGTGCCCATCTCGCCCCGCAAGGATCGCTGCACCACACGCTGGGCATGCGCGGCTTGGTCAAGGGTGCGCTGCGCTTCGGCACGCAACAGAATCCCGGCTTCAGTGAGCTCAACGCGACGACTGGTGCGCAAGAATAGCGGGCCGCCGAGCTCCTCTTCCAAAGCTCGGATCTGCATGCTCAGCGCCGACTGAACAATATGCAACCGCTGGGCTGCCCGGCCGAAGTGGCCTTCCTCGGCAACCGCGAGGAAATACCGCAAATGACGCAGATCCATGGGCATCCAACTCCATCAGATTTAATGATCGATCATTCATATCAATCTATTTGTAGTTATCTGTCCAGCAGCAGATGCTGAATTCAACAACACACCCCTGCCGAGAACAATCATGCAGAGTTACCTGGAAGACAGACTTCAAATCACCGATCTGATTACTGGATGGATGCACCGCGACCTGGGTCAATGGGAGCAACTGGCCAACCTCGCGCACCCGGACGGGGTTATTGAAATCACCTGGTTTGAAGGCCCGTTCGCCGAGTTCGTCGAAGGCTCCAAGCGCATGGGCAAATCCGACTTGCGCACCAAACACCTGATCGGCACACCTGTGGTCAGTTTCAATGGCAACAAGGCCGTGGTGGAAACCAATGCGGTGATCGTTGCCGACAACGTCCGGCTGAACCTGGGTTGCAGCGTGCACAACCGCTTCTATGACTTGGTCGAAAAACGCCAGGGCCTCTGGAAGCTGATCAAGCGTCAGAGCATCTACGACATGGGCAGCTTCACGTTCCCCCAGGGCCTGGTAGAGATCGATCGTGAAACCGCGGCGCGCTACCCACGGGAATACGCCCCGCTGGCCTACCTGTTGGATAAAAGTGGCTTCCCGCTTGAACGGGTTTTTGCCACCCGTGGCAGCGAGCTGGAGCAGGCTATGCGCGCCGAGGCCAGCACCTGGCTCGCGGCCTGATCAATCACCTTCGCCCACCTACACAAAAGAGACTTTCAATACCCGACCACTGCTTTGATCTTGCGTCCAACACTTACCGAAAATAATTACAACAGAGGTATTCGCTTGTGAACAATCAACTCGACATCTGCGAGATCGTCGAAAGGAGTCGCTTGGGCGCCTTTCAGATGCTTGTGCTTGTCCAATGCTTCCTGTGCATGGTCGTCGATGGCTTTGACATTCAAGCCATGGCATACGCCGCCCCCAGCCTCATCGCCGAATGGGGCATTGCGAAAGCCAACCTCGGCCCGGTATTCAGCATCAGCATGCTCGGCATGTTGATCGGCTCACTCGCCCTGGGCTCGGTGGCAGACCGCGTCGGTCGCCGGCCGGTGCTGGTGACCGCCTCCCTGATCATGGCCATCCTGATGTACTTTACGGCAAAGGCCACGACAGTGGACGGCCTGCTCGCCCTGCGCTTTTTTACCGGCATCGCCATGGGTGCCATCGTGCCCAACGTCGCCACACTGGTCACGGAGTACGCCCCTCGCCATAACCGGGTGATGCTTTTGACGCTGGTCTCGTCGGGGATGGTGGTCGGAGGGCTGGTCGGCGGAGCCATTGCCGCCGCGCTGATTCCACTGTACGGCTGGCATGCGGTCTTCTACCTGGGTGCCGTCGCACCGCTGTGCCTAGGTCTGCTGATGCTTTTCGCACTCCCCGAATCACTGCAGTGGTGCGTTCTGCGCGGTCGCCAACTCGACCGCGTAATAGCCATCCTTACCCGTATAGAGCCCGGCCTTCAAATCAGCGAACAAACAACCCTGGTGATCGGTGAACCGCGCAAGAAAGGCCTGTCGCTCGCTCACTTGTTTGCCGATGGCAGGCTGCCTGGCACTCTGCTGCTTTGGCTGATCAACTTCATGAACATGCTCTGCGTGTATTTCCTCGCGTCGTGGACGCCGGTGCTAATGAGTGGCGCGGGCCATTCACCTTCGCAGGCTGTACTGGCGGGCACGTCCATGTGGCTGGGCGGCTTGGCGGGCGGCTGGCTACTGGGCTGGTTTGTCGACCGTCGGGGTTTTGGCGCGGTACTGGTGCCGACGTTTATCGTCTCCGCGGTGGCCATCGTCCTCTTCAGCCACTTCTACACCTCGATCAATCTGGCCTACCTGAGCATTGCCGTCGCCGGCTTTGGCATCCTCGGTGGTCAGGCTGCACTGAACGCCATGACTGCGACTTTTTACCCGACGGCGCTGCGTGCCACCGGCACCGGCTGGACCCTGGGGATCGGGCGTCTGGGAGGGATCTGCGGCCCCTTTATCGGCGCGCTGCTGCTGTCGCTGCAATGGTCGACGAGTGACCTACTGGTGGCCGCCGCCATTCCCGCCAGCATCACCGCCATCGGCGTCATTGGCTTCTGGCGCCTGAACCGTACGACGGCTATTCCAGTTACCCAATAAACGCCCGACACCGCGGCCAGTGGATGGCCGCCCACCAATAAAAACAAGAGAAACCCCATGAAGAACATCAACGTTCAATCGTTTGTTGCGGTTTTGCTCGCCCTCGCGACGGGTCATTGCTTGGCGGGCCAGCCGGCTGACGTCGGCGAAGGTACTGTGTTTCGTGGCGTTTTCGGCGATTCGCTGGAGCGCGATTACGGCATCAAGGTGTCTGGCTTGCTGGACGCCGGTTACTCCCTTAACAACAACTCATCCCACGCAGACCGCGAGTCAGGGCA
Source organism: Pseudomonas nunensis (assembly GCF_024296925.1). NCBI lineage: Bacteria > Pseudomonadati > Pseudomonadota > Gammaproteobacteria > Pseudomonadales > Pseudomonadaceae > Pseudomonas > Pseudomonas nunensis. Next base: position 7,063,443 of record NZ_CP101125.1, on the reverse strand, counting down.
AACCAACACCCCCGTCGCCGGGTTCGGCGATGAAGGCTTCGAGCTCGCCACCCTTCACCTGTTTGCCGACAAGGCGTTAAAGGCCAATTTCATCCCGCGTGTGACCCCGTTGCCGGGACCGGCGCCCACAGAGGCGTCGTTCGGCTTCACATTCGAAACCGCCTACGGTCGCAACGCCCAGCAAGCCCGCACCTACGGCTGGGACATGCATTGGGGAATCAATTCACCGGGTGACGATGACCCGGACAAAGCCCGACGCGATAAGCAAAACTTCCTCGCCGTGCCCAACATCGCCGCCACTGCTTACCTACCTTATGCTGGCGGCTTTACCGCCATCGCCGGCATTTTCGGCCCGGCGCTCGGCTACGAAATCCCGCCGAACATCCGCGCCGCACGTAACCCGTTTGCCAGCCGTTCTTATGCCTTCATGACCGAGTCCGGCGCCGTCTCCGGCTTCTTGCTGGGCAAACGCTTGGTCAACAACTCCAGCATGTTGCTCGGTGCCGAACTGGGCGTGATCCAGGGTCAAGGCAACCTGCGCGACAACAATGACAGTAAGTCGCTGCTTGGCGCACTGCGCTGGCGAACGCCCGACATGAACACTTGGATCGATTATGAGTTTCTCGTCGGAGACTCCCAAAACGACAGTCGCAACGACATTCAAACACCGCGTGGCCGACTGATTTCGACTGATGGCCAGTTCAAGCAGCAGCACTCGCTCAATGGCTGGCACAAATTCAACGAAGAGTGGTCAATGGGCGGTGAAGTGCTCTACGGCCGTCAATCGGGCGATGGCAAAGCGTCGACCGTGGACATCGTCACCGGCCCTGGTTTCGATGGCGCGCACTGGTGGGGAGCGAACCTCGTGTTGACCTACCAGCAACGCAAAGACTTGTCGTTTTCGGTGCGAGCCGAACATTTCGACGATCCGGATGGCTACGTTCTTTTCCCCTCTTCCACCGCTCGTGGCGCCTTCAATGCGCTGACCACGGGGCTGCGGTATGACTTCAACAAATACCTGTCACTACGTCCGGAACTGCGCTACGACTGGTTCGACGGTCGCGACGATGCACGTCCTTTCGGCCAGGGTGATGCGCGGAACCAACTGACCGGAACCGTCGAAGCACTGGTGTACTTCTAATGTTGCCAGCGCGACCATCGTAGGATCGGCGAATAGTTACCTCAAGACATTGGCTTGAGGTGTCGCCCCAGGAAGATAGGCAGATGTTCAGTGATGTCCACTTAAGGTCGAGGCTGTGTGAAAAGGCACTAAATACCTCGAAAACTGAGAGTCGCGAGAATTGCCTATGAAATCAGCGGGCGGAAGCTCGAATCAGGTAATGTCCCTTGCGCCCAGATGTAAGTAATGTCGCCACACACGCAAGCCGAATTTCGGCAGGCTGGCTGGAGCGATCAGGATCTTGCCGAAATTCTCGATCTCGCAAAGCAACACCATGGGCCGCGAAGCGCATTCTTGCCGGTTCTTCAGCCAGTCCTATTCGCCGAGACCATTTCCCCGCCGAGGCGAATCAGGACCGCACCATCGAATTGCAGTCCCTGCATTCACTTACTAATGTGGGGAAGATCCCGAACAACCAGTCTCTGAATTTCCAGCCGCATGGTCTCACCATCGTGTAAGGCGGAAACGGCACGGGAAAGTCCGTTACGCAAGGGTGCTGAAGCAGGCGTGACGTGCCCGGAACCCAGGTGCGGTTTACGCCAATGCGTACGCTGCGGATTATCAGCAACTCATACCAAGCGCTGCCATCGACTTCGCAGCAGACGGCGCCGCCGAACAGACGACCTGGAACAGTCATCGCGATAACATCCAGGATGAAGTGGTTCGTTCAGCGTGCGATCCAGTACTTCGGCAAAAGGTGTCCTCGCATCCCTGAACCCAAAATCCATCAACAGCGTGTAGACCGCGTTACGAGCCAACCCCTTAGAAATACCAGCGGGTGCCACCCCTATCGCCATGACTGCGTCCAAATCGACACTTATTGTCAAATGCGACCACATTCAAAAAAATTTGAGACCTATATCACCTCTATGAACGCCCACCTGTATCGACTGCAGTTGGGATTTTGGCGTGCCTGCACTTCGCTTAGCACGCTCATCATTTGAGAGGATCTGCGTATGTATAGCCCTTGCCCAAGTTGTAACTCTGGACGCATCGTCACGAAAAATATTGGGAAACAAGCAGGCGGTTTGATCGGTGCCGCAGGCGGCGCCGCCAGTGGTACAGCTGGCGCTCTGTACGGCGCCGAAGCTGGAGCTGTTTTAGGTGTCGCCGGAGGCCCAATAGGCATCGCGATCGGGAGCGTCGCTGGGGCGATTTTAGGGGGGTGTTTGGAGGGGTCGCTGGCAGTATCGCCGGGGCCACGCTCGGTGAACAGATCGATGACAAGGTACTGAATAACTATCAATGCCTAGAGTGCGGTTACAGCTTCAGCGCTAATCGCTAACTCATCGAGTCAGCCCCTGTTTCTCATGCAAACAGGGGCTCCCCTTTGTCAAAGGACCTATTCCCATGGCTCATCTCATTGAACAAATGGCTTATGTTGGCGCAACTCCCTGGCACGGTCTGGGTAGTCGCCTTTCTCCGAAACAACCCATCGAAATCTGGCAGCGCGAAGCGGGTATGGACTGGAAGATCCAGGACAGCCCGGTGCATTTCAAATCCGATAGCATCGGTGCACTTGGCTCAATTCACACCTTCCCTGACCAGAAGGTTCTCTACCGCTCCGATACTAAGGCCCCGTTGTCCGTGGTTTCTCAGCGCTACCAGGTCGTGCAGCCGCGCGAGGTCTTGGAGTTCTATCGGGACCTCACTGAAGTATCGGGCTTCGAGCTGGAAACGGCCGGCGTACTCAAAGGCGGTCGCAAGTTTTGGGCGCTGGCCCGCACTGGCCAAGGTACGACCTTGAGAGGCAACGATCAGGTCAATGGTTATCTCCTGCTGGCCACCTCCTGTGACGGTACCTTGGCTACCACGGCCACACCTACAACTGTGCGGGTAGTTTGCAATAACACGTTGACTATTGCGCTGGACGGTTCGGCCAAAGCGATCAAGGTGCCGCACAGCACGCGTTTCGATCCACAGGCAGTTAAAAAGCAACTCGGTATCGCCGTCTCGCAATGGGACAACTTCATGCACCGGATGCGAATGCTATCTGAACGCAAAGTTCAGTGGCATGAAGCCATGGGATTCTTCATGAACGTGCTGTGTGATGCCAATCCGAACATGCCACTACCGGCAGTACTTCCCAACGAGCGGGCGCTACGCAAGGTGCAATGCCTGTATGAAGGTCAGGGCCGCGGGTCAACCCTGGAGTCAGCTCAAGGAACCGCCTGGGGCCTGCTCAACGCCGTGACGGAGTACGTCGACCACGAACGCCGTGCGAGAAGCATCGAGTACCGTATGGACTCTGCCTGGTTCGGGCAAGGAGCACAGCTCAAGCAACGGGCGCTGGAGGCGGCGCTACAACTTGCAGCTTAGGCCTAGTTTTCACTGTCCTCATAAACCCCTTCCCCATTCTGTTCTTCCACTCCCTAAACGCCTGATCAGCTTCGTGCTGGTTGGGCGTTTTTATGCCTCAAGGAAATGATTATGAGCTCTCAATCCCTACTACATCTCAGAACTAAACCCAGTCCTGCCTTACGCTTGGTCGGCACCAAACAACTGCCGCGTGAGGACTGGTTGACCGTGCGCAAGCAAGGCATCGGCAGTTCAGATGCCGCCGCCGCTGTGGGCCTGAACCCTTATAAATCACAGCTGGAACTGTGGATGGAAAAAACCGGGCGTGACACCTTACTAACCATGCTCGATCCGCAGGATGAGGAAAGCCCCGCGTACTGGGGCAACATCCTGGAGCCGATTGTCGCATCCCATTACACCCGGCGCAGCGGTCATCGGGTCCGCCGGGTCAATGCGGTTCTGCAGCATCCTGATCCCAAACTGGCCTGGATGCTGGCCAATATCGACCGTGAGGTTATCGGTGCGTCAGAAGTGCAGATTCTCGAATGCAAAACCGCCGGCATAAACGGCGCACGTCTCTGGAAAGAAGGCGTGCCCGAGTATGTGCAGTTGCAGGTCATTCACCAGTTGGCCGTGACTGGCAAGCAGGCGGCGGATGTGGCGGTACTGCTCGGAGGTCAGCACCTGGAAATCCATCGCATTGAGCGCGATGAGTCACTGATAGCTCGGCTGATCGACCTGGAACGGCTCTTCTGGGATTACGTCGTCAGTGACACCCCACCGCCGGCAGACGGTTCGGCCTCAGCGGAGCAAGCTTTGCGCTGTCTGTATCCGCACGACAATGGACAAACCCTAGACTTTAGCCAGGACACACTGCTCTGCACGGCCTTTACCGAGCTGCAGAACGTGCGCAAGTCGATTGCTCTGCAGGAGGCGCAGGAAGCTCAACTTAAGCAAACACTGCAACAGGCCATAGGCGATGCCAGTCGGGCGACCTTCGCAACCGGCAGCATCACGTGGAAGAAAGCCAAAGACAACTTGGCTCTGGATATCCCCCGCCTGCTAAAAGAAAAGCCTCATCTGCAAGTTCGCTACTCGACCACCAAAGCCGGTAGTCGACGTTTTCTGCTGGCTTAAACGATCGTTCGCTCCTCCCTTATCCCCGTGCCCTTTCCCTTCAATGCCACCCTGGTCGCTCACGCGGTCTCGGTGGCGTTTTTATTTCAGTGACAGGAGAACTCCCATGCTCAAAGGTTTAGCCATCACACCGCCGGTTTTAGGCCGAATTTCCATCGGCAAAGTCGTCGAAAAGAACGGTAAGCGTCTGCCAGAAAAGGACGATCAATTTACCCTCACCTCCCAATTACATAACCGTGACGGCTGGTTGCTGCATCCCCTTAACGAAGAACTGCGCAATGGTAAGGACGGCAAGCTGCGCAGCATTCCGATCCGGCTGCTGTTCAACGAGCCGGACCTCAACTTTCGGGCTGACTACAGCCTGTTCGACCGTAATACTGGCCGGCCGCTGTGCGTCGGCAATGGTGAGACCTGCAAGCGTCTGACCAAGGATGGTATTCAGTCGTTGCCCTGCCCTTCACCGGATGGCTGTTCACTGGCTCAAGGCAATGCCTGCAAACCTTACGGCCGGCTCAACGTTGTGATTGGCGATGACGATCCACTTGGCAGCTTTGTCTTTCGCACCACAGGCTACAACAGCATCCGCACCCTGGCAGCGCGACTGCACTATCTGCAAGCCATCTCCGGCGATCGACTGGCCTGCCTGCCGCTGGAGTTGCGTCTTCGCGGTAAGTCCACTCGCCAAAGCCACGGTGTACCGATTTTCTACGTAGACATCACGGTACGCAGCGGTCTGGGCATGGAAGATGCCTTACTTGCAGCCAAGCAATTGGAGGAGACCCGTCAAGCCGCAGGCTTTGACCAGAGCGCCTTGGATCAAGCGGCACGGCAGGGTTTTAACAATGGGGCCTTTGAGGACACCGTGGAGGACACAGGTGCCATCGTCGAGGAGTTCTTCCCTGTCATTGAAGATCAGCCCAGCCGTATAGAACTCAACCCCCTCCACCGGCAGCGCCTGCCAAACCCTCACTTGCCCAGAAGCTGGAATCGCGAGCCTCGCAGCACAAAAGCAGGTCTTCGGTTCAGTAGCCATCAACTCTTCTGCGTTCTTCCCTATTCGCTCAGGAATACCCGAATGAAATATCACAAGCTGATAGCCGGTGAAACAATCGGTACCTATGTCATGGAATCCCCGGTTACCGAGGCTGACATCCTGCAGATGGCACAACAATTGGCAATGAGCCGTCTGTCTAAAGGCCGGGCATTAACGGAGCCAAAGCAGGTTTTTAGCCACCTGCAAACACTGCTGCAGTACCACGAGCACGAGGTCTTTGCGCTACTACTGCTCGACAGCAAACATCGAGTGATTGCCTTCAGGGAGCTATTCAGAGGCACGCTGGATGGTGCCAGCGTGTACCCGCGAGAAGTGGTCAAGATTGCATTGGAGCTCAATGCTGCAGCGGTAATTCTGGTACATAACCACCCATCCGGTGATCCTGAACCTAGTCAAGCCGATCGCACGCTAACCCTGGCGCTCAAGAGCGCCCTCAGCATGATTGGCACCCAGACGTTGGATCACATCGTTGTAGGTCATGAAGGCTGCGTATCTCTGGTTGAACGAGGTTACCTTTAACTCCAATGTACACACCGTCCGATGGACCGCCTTTGGCACTGCCAGGGTGGTCGTCGGCACGGTGTCCTTCTATTTTTTTTGTGATTCAGCGTTGTGCTCAGCTTCTGCTGCACCCGAAACCATGGGAACCATCCCCAAAAACCTTTGTGCTCGACTTACACAGGTAGCTCGCACGATGGAAGAAGGCTGCCTGTCCGACTATCTCGTCGCGATACATGTGATAGTAAGGATTTTGTGGAATCTCGACCAATCCCCTGACAGCCTCTACTGATAACCCTAAAGCGCTTGCCCACGCTCCTTCCAAGCGATTAAACATGTTGTCTCTGCCTGATTCGAGCTTACCCAGCGCATTGAATGCATCGTAGTTCAGCAAGATCGCAAAGTGATGATGTGGTCGCGCGTGCTGCCCTTGCTCCCTAGCCCAGACGTAACGCACCTTGGTGTCGTGCGCGTACTTATTCACAAGTTTCGCCATTTGGCGATTGTGCTTGATTTTGGCTTTAAAGGATTCGATGAAGCGGTCAATAACTTCGTTCGTGAAAGCGTAATCGGGCAATTGATTGTTAGCTGGTAGCCGCAGGTCAAACCTGAATGCGAACACACGAGGGTACTGATTAAGCGCTCGAGATACCGTCTGATGAAGACGGTTTAGGTACTCTTGGATGAAGGGTCCCTTATCCACTTGCACGGTCAGGCCTTGATAAGAACCTTCGTAATGAAGGGTTAAGTTCGTGTTGCCTGGATATCTAGCCATGATTGAGCTCCGAGTATTTAGTTTCATATAGTCAGGCCCGCTAGTACATTTTTACTTACACCTAAGAAGGTAGAGCACAATACTGCTCTGCTTAGAGCACCTATCTTCCCTCCGACACACCTCCCACACCTAATCAGTACAGACAAGCCAAACTCACAATAGAGATACTGTATAAGCATAGTACCAATACCGAAACTTTCTGACGGCACAACACTAGATAAACCACCCACAAGCCCTGTTAAAAAGATACATTACAGAGACACAACAACTCTGGAAAAACACCATGAAGGATAAGTTCCTTCATGGTGTTAACTAGAACCGAGCCAGTGAAATTCACAAAGGCAAACGCAGCAGATCCTCAAGCATCATTCTTCACCAACTGATCCCGCTCTTTAACTTTACTTAGTATCCAAGCGTGAACTTCACTTTCCAGCCAACCTACACAACGGTCCCCCAAGGAAATAGGTTTGGGAAATGAATCCCCCGAAATAAACTTGTAAATCGTAGATCTAGCAAGGCCCGTTAGATCCATGACCTCTTTCAATCGAATTATCCTCATGAACGCAGCTCCTGTATTCGTCCAGAGGATTGGCAAGCCCAGTAAAAATTAACGTGCTACAGACTCTACCCCTCACCCAGAGGAGGAACCTGGCGAGGCAAACTTGGCAAAGCAGCGCACCTAATGGTAACCAAACGCAAAAATTGCTCGTGAATTGGAGGTTGCTCCACTTCGCCAGATCGCTGCTTAAAAAGGTTCATCACCCCAGTAAAGACTGAGCAACCGCGATATTATATCTACTAGAGACAATCTTGATTGACACTTGAATCATGTTAGAGTAAATCTACATAATTACTTGATCCACGCTAGAAGGACACTATAGTGGCACTACACCTTGAAGATGCTCTCTCCCAAGTTCTCGGCGAAACGGAATACAGCAATCGCCACGATATATGGCTGTGGTACACACTTTTATTCTACGAAACTAGATTTAACCCAAATGACTACTCAGATACTGGCATGAGAGACAAAATGGCCAGGTATCTTCAGACCAGGACTTGGAGAGTCGACGAACTACTTAAAGAAAGACGCAAACAACTTGTCCATAAAAGAGATATTGAGTGGATAACGGAAGACCGCCGTGTAGCAGAGTGGATGACAAAAGAAATTCAAAACTCGACCGGACATAGCCAACTCAAGAATTACTTCGACCTAAAAGAAAAAGATCTACCTATCGCGATCCTCGACGTATGGCAAAGAGACATAACTCAAAAAGCAAACCTACTTAGAGATCTTGAACAAAGATGGAAAAGCCACAAAGCAAACGACAGAGTGTATGCTTGGTTTAAAGATGACGACCAGAAAAGCCAATTCGCTTGGGACTGGCTAGAAAAGAACTCCTTCGTCGTCACACTGGGGTCAGCCCCCTTCGAAACATTCGAAGACATCTTGATTTTTTTTGACAAAGCGAATTACTCACGAGAACAAAAAGAGCTTTATATAGGAAAAATCAAAAAAGGATGGACTCAAAAAAAATATAGAGAAAATCTTAAAGGAAAGGCTCAGTACAACTTCGTACTTTCGGACAAAGCAATTGTAAGCCTCGAGAAACTGGCAAGCCGCTATGAAGTTAGTCGAGCAAGACTCTTAGAGATACTGATAGAAATGGAAGCAGAAAAGAACGATCACGTACCCGAAAAAATCAGGACAGCACAATTGCTTAAAACCTCATAAAAAATAGCACCAACGCCAATTGAGCTCTCCCTCGGCTGGGGGGCCACCCCTTACAAGCTAGAGTTCAGGCAGAGCTCTTCGATTTATCACTTAGTACCTTATCGAAGGATAGGACTAATACGCCAGACGAGTAAAATGACTTGGTTCTAGCTTTGCACAGGCAACCCAACCATATGTCGATCATTACTCGTCTTTTTTAAGACACTTACATCCACGATGAACTTGTGTCATTTAAATCTTGTCACGATTTAGCTTCAGCTTCCGCACACTAGATCTGGGATTGTATTTGATCGAGAGCACCTAGAAAAATCAATAGCGCCCCTCCCTAGAGCACTGCATCAAAGCAGCATTGAATTCCAGGTGCACCCCCTCTCACCAGACAAGAAATTTGAAGGGGAGAACGTGAGGCACTTCGTCAACATCAGGACGATTTTTCAGTTCCTCCAAGAGGCTGCGCTGGAAGCAGGTCAACAGGTAGACTAGCGTTTTAAGCGTCGGCTGGAGTTTCGCATGGGCACCCAGGAAAACATGACGAGTGCCGGAAAAAATTCGCTGCGGCTTTCCCAGTTGCGACTGCGTGATTTCCGCTGCTTTGAATCGATCGATATCGACTTCCACCCGCAGTTGACCGTATTGGTTGCGGCCAATGGTACGGGTAAAACGTCCATTCTCGACGCCATCGCCATCGCCTTTGGTCCTTATATAGGGGCATTTGACGAGGCGGTGGGCAAGCATTTTGAGCCTAGTGATATTCGCCAGTTTCGTGCCAGACAAACCACTACAAACGAAATGGAATACGCCCCTCAAGGGGCTAGGCTCGAGGCTACGGGATTCGTTCCCGGCAGTCTGCTCGATCGGCTGTCCGATGATCTACTGCCCACTATTTGGCGCCGTCACCTTTCCAGCGCGACCAAGACCAAGACATCGGTCAAAGACGCCAAGGAATTGGTTGCCTATGGCAAGCGCATGCAAGAAGCTTCGCGCACGCCCGACACTGAGGTCGTTCTGCCACTGATCGCGTACTACGGCACTGGACGTCTGTGGCAGCAAAAAAAACTGACAGATGCGAAGAACATCCAACGCACCTCAAGAACCGTCGGCTACACCGACTGCCTCGATCCGGCATCCAGCTATAAATCGTTCGTGCAATGGTTTCGCTACTGGAGCCTGAATGCCAAAGAAGCCCAACTCAAGGCGCTTGAAGCAGGGGTCAGCATTGCCAAAACCGAATTCGACACCTACATCCAGTCAGTTAGTCGAGCCGTGAACGTGTGCATTCAACCGGCAGGCTGGAGCGGTATCGAGTACTCCTTCACCCGCGACACGCTGGTTGCCCGACATGAGCAATTAGGCGAACTACCAGTCGAGTGGCTCAGCGACGGTATTCGCAACATGATAGGCATGGTGGCCGATATCGCATTTCGCGCAACCAAACTCAACGGCCACCTTGGTGCGCAAGCGGCGCAAAAGACACCAGGCCTGCTGCTTATCGACGAAGTCGACATGCACCTGCATCCGGAATGGCAACAAGTAGTGCTGCTCAACCTGGCCCAGGCGTTCCCGGCCATGCAGCTTATCGTGACAACCCACAGTCCTCAGGTGTTGAGTACGGTCTCATCGGACAGTGTGCGAATCCTGCGCAGCGAAATCGTTCCCGAGACCACCAGCCGGGTCACCACCGTCAGCGAGCCACAATGGCAAACCCGCGGCGTCGCCAGCTCCGACCTGTTGGCCCGTATCATGGGCGTCGATCCGGTACCTCATGTGCCTGAGGCAATCTGGGTTTCTGATTACCAGGCACTGATTCAACAGAACCTTCATGAGCAGCCTGAGGGACGTATATTGAGAGACAGGCTGGAAGCCCATTTCGGGGCTGAACATCCAGTTGTGCACGAACTTGATCGACTGGTTCGTTTACAGGGAATCAAGCAGCGCCTGCCCCGCGAACTTGGCAACAGGGAGCGTTGAGGTGCGGCGTCTGAATAGACAAGACGAACCTCCGGCGGGCCTGAGACGTTACCGGCATGGCCGGGATGCCTGGAGTGCTGTAACACCCGAAGAGCGCATGGCTATCTGGCTGTCGCTGGACTTAATGCAAGGGCCTCGATGTGCTTACTGCGATGGGCCAATGGGTGATGGAAATCGTCATATCGAACATTTCCGCCAGCGCGGGAGATACCCCCAAGGTACGTTTGATTGGAGCAATCTGTTTGGCTCCTGCAACCGTGCCGGAACTTGCGGAATGGCCAAGGACCAGTGTGGAGCTTATTCCCCAGAAACGCTGATCAAGCCTGATATCGAAGATCCTGACGTATTCTTGCTTTTCACGCCCGGCGGCACCGTGCGGCCACGTGCGGGGCTGACGGCAAACAACCATCTTCGTGCCACAGAAACCATCCGCATTCTTGTGTTGGACGGTGCCTTAAATCAGATTCGTCGCGCGCAGCTCTGCGGCTATATTCAGACCATGGAGATTTTTGCAGACTACGCCGAAGCTTATCCCGACGATGATAGTTGGGTTGAGGAGTTGGAGCGGGAGGTACGCGACACCGCGCATTTGCCGTACGCGACGGCGATCAGGCATGTGCTGACTCGTCAGAGCGAGTGATTGTTCAAGCCCAGCTAAGGCCAGCAAAAATAGTTAGATCCATATCGATTCAGCAGTGTGGGTTAAAGAGTGGGTCAAAACAGAGATCAGAAATAAAATTCATATAAATCAATAATATATAAATAATAGAAGCCGGCCACAAGCCGGCTTTTTAATGCCTGAAAGAAAGCATACCTACCATCTGAAAACCCTACATAAGGGGTTGTGGAGCCAGCGCCGTAATTGCTACCGTAACGACAAACGTCATTACAGGTTTCTCACCATGGCCTCCATCAACATTCGTATCGACGATGATCTGAAGCAGCGTTCATTCGCGGAGCTGGAAAAGCTCGGGGTTACGCCTTCCGAACTGCTGCGTCAAACCCTGCAATACGTCGCCGAACGCGGCAAATTGCCTTTCAAAGCTGCACTACTCAGCGAAGAGGATGAAGCCCTCATCGCCGTGGTCACCGAACGTCTTGCCGCCCCTCAGCGAGTCAAGGTAAGCCTGGATGACCTATAGCCTTGAATTTGATCGTCGCGCGTTGAAAGAGTGGAACAAACTGGGCGACACGTTGCGCCAACAGTTCAAGAAGAAACTTGCAGAAGTACTCGAGAACCCTCGCATTGAAGCCAATCGTCTTCGCCAACTGCCTGACTGCTACAAACTCAAATTGCGCAGCGCCGGCTATCGACTGATCTATCAGGTGCTCGATCAGGAGGTGGTGGTTTTCGTGGTCGCCATCGGAAAGCGCGAACGTGAAGCCGCTTACCAAGATGCGCAGGAGCGAATCGGTCAGCAGCCTGCTGACTAATTTGATGTGTCGCCGCAGTGCTACGCCGAATGCCACATTCAGCGCATCGGCCTGTTGGTGATCTGGCGAGCCCCCAACCGTCTAAACGTTAGGTTCTTCAGTTACCGGCACAGCTTCATAGTGGGGAAAGCGCTGCTTCAGCCGCTCAATCGTCCACCGCCACTTAGCTGCAGTCGGTCGGCAAATCGTATTTTGGTTCCCAAACATTCCAATTTCTCGCACGGCCCGCTCCACCGGAACGGTTTCCAGCCATTGGATTGGAACGAAGTATTCGCAACGCTCCGGATCACCCACAAACTCCGCGTGATATTTGGCTCGAGTCGCGACCTCTAATACAGGGCGCTCAACGCCATCCTGCATGACTGTAAATTCTATTGCAGGCATGGCTGAACCAAGAACGCGCCCGACGCCAACGTAGCCTTTCTGAGGAATATTGACCCAGACTCGATCCCCTGGGGATAGTAACTGCAAAGTCTTGCTGTACCACGCACCGCCGCCACCGGCTATGAAGCCGAACTCCACAGCATCAACCCACGAACGGGAAACGGAGTCGCCGAACGAACAGTAGAACTCACCGTTCCAAGGCTCGCTATGCCCTTCGCTTGTCGACACAGCGTTCACTTGAGTTTGTACCGGGTCCAGCAACCAGGATCGGCTTAACAGCTGTTGGTCGCCCACCTGAAAAATCTGAAAGCAGAGCACGTTGATCGGAATATCTCGTTTACTGAGGTATTCAACGATTCGCTCACTGCTCGAATCCAACTCCGTAGCGACGATGATTAACTGATGGCTTTTGTTCAGCTCATCGTCATCCAGCACACGCCCAAAACGAGCCAGGAAATCTACGTCCAGGCTGTATCCCGGTCGGAACCTCTTGTAGATCGCTGCGATCTCGTCGCCACGTAAACCCTCGACCCAAGCACCGTAGTCGAGGGTTTGAGCGACAACCTCACGAGGGGTGCGATCACGTTTGAGTTCGATCAGAATCAAAGCACCATCAGGTGCAATGGCCAATAAATCGATGCGACCACCTGTACCGGTGTTTTCCTGTTTGCCTATCAGCATCCATTCATCCGATAGGATACTGGGAGACTGAATAATCATGTCCTCCAGCACTTTTTCGCTTACCAATCGGCTAGGGGCTAGTTTGTTAGGCGAATGACCGACGGTCCAGACGTCTGTTTTGATAGGCAAGGGTTAAATCCTTATTTGAATGTTTCTGAGAGATCGGAGCCGCCATCTCCGTGAGCACCATGGCATCGCTGAAAAACTAACACGGCAGTGGATTTTTTCGACTCGACGCAATTGGGCAGCAAGCTGCTGCCCAATTCAATTGTGCAAGAGCTGATTGCACAATCCCCTCATCACGGATAACTAAACCCCTTAACCAACGTCAACTCCCCCACCGCCCGCATCGGCACCAGAAAAGTCTCCATCTTCTCGTTCGGCGTGCCTTCCTCCGTAATCACCGTCACCTGCGCGGTCGTCAGCGCCTGCACCGCGTCTTCCTGCCCATCCTCATCACTCCGATACCCACCACCGAAGTAGTTCACGTAAACCAAATACTGCCCCTTGATCGGCGCCGGCATGGAGAAGATCTCCGGGCCATACCCCGTGGTTACGTCAACATCCAGCGCCGCGCCGTTCGGTGCAACGCGATCGCCATACCAGATGTGTGCGCCGTCGGGCGTCACCAAGTGCAAATCCAGGTCCGTGTTGTCGCTGTCCCACGACAACAACACCCGCAACTTGGCCGGCGTAGCCCCACCGCTGGTGTGAAGAAATTGCGTGCGATGCCGCTGCTGGCCATCCGGGCTGCGGACTTCGACGCTGTTGCTGCCGTTGGGGAACGAGTACGGGCGATCAAAGCGTCCGGCAGCGTCGATTTTCAGCGGCATGCTGATGCCGTTGACGATCAATCGGCCAGGCTCGCCCGACTTCGGTGTGGCTTTGATCTGGCCGCTGATGCGCGCGGTGTTGGCTTGGCCGACCGGGGTGTTGACCGAGGATGCGGGGTAGTTGACGGGCTGGCGGTAGTTTTCGCCTTCGCCTTCAACGGCACCGGTTCGCCAACCGCCCACGGGGGTATCGAGATCGACTGCGGCGGCGTAGGTCGTCGGCAGTGCGCAAAAGGTACAGAGGAACAGGAAGACCTGTGGATAACGGAGTTTCATGGCCTATTCCAGCAAGAGGTGGCGGGCGAGCCCTTCGATGTAGGTTTCATCCTGGCCATTCGGGTGTGCTTCGAAGGCCAGGTGCAGGTATTCGTGGGTCAGGTCGAGGCGGTCCTGGAGGGACAGCACGCCGCGCACATAAATGCGCTGGCGTTCGCGGTCGACATAGGGGCGGCCGAAGGTCAGGCGGCAGACGGCGAAGGTGTTGACTTCGTTGTAGCCGACTTTGTTTTCGAGGCGTTGGCGCCAGCCGCGGCGTTGGGTTTGCAGCCAGTCTTGCGCGGCGGGCAATGCTTCGCAGGAGGCGACGGGGTTGTCCCAGCGGCTGAGGCTGGCGCGCGGGTAGGCGTGCAGCAGGATCGCGTCGTAACGTTGGCCGGCGTTGGCTTGTTCGACGGCTTGTTGCCAGGAGAGTTTGTCCGGCCCGGGTTGGTCGGAGTGATAGGTGACGGTGCTGCCGGCCAGGACCAGGTCGCTGGTCCACGCGGCGATGTTGCGCGATTCAGCGGTGGCCGGGCGCGGGGCAACGCGCTGACGGCTGCTGCTGTCGTCAATGCTCAGGCAGTCACCGTTACGGGTGGCGTTTTGTAGAAGATAGGTGCGGATAGCGACGGCCAGAGCCTTGGCAGCCTCTAAAGGTTCGGCTTTGGCTTCCCGTTGCAGGACGCGGGCGACGTATTCTTCGCGGTCCAGACGGGCGACGAGTTTGTCCTTGAGCAGAAACAGTTCGCCGTCGCTGTGGATATCGAGTTGATTGCCATTGGCGAACTCAACGCGATAGTCGCCCTGCAACGGCCCATCGGAAACCACCCGATCACCTGCCAGAACGCGACCCACCGGATAGCGTGAAAACAGCCCGACTTCGACACAACGCCCAGCATCCACGGGCCAATCCACCGGTACCACCGCAGCCAGCGCCGCACCATAATGCCGAAGCACCATCTGACTGGTCCCGCGCCCTCCGGCCCAGATCGGCGTGCCATCCAGCGTCCAACCGGCAAACCCGCCCTGACGCGACGCCGGATCCTGATCCCCCAGCCAGCTCCAGGTTTTCACCCGCAACCGGCCACCGAGTTCACCGACGACATTGCCGTCAGCGGCGTTCAGCACCACATCCAGCAACACGCGCCGCGCTTGATCCTGCGCCGGCATTACGGCCAGCGCCTTCAACAACTCAACAACTGAAACCCGCGTCGAAGGCTGTAGTGACGGCAAATTCAGCAACCATTCCGGCGCCTGCCGAGCCTGCCAATACTGACGCCAATCAGCGCCCACAATGCCAAGCCGCGCAGGCTCGAAGTACAACCCGCAGGACTTCACCAACGCCTGATCACGGCCAATCTTGCCGCCCGCTGTGCAGCAATAAACTTCTTCCTTCGATTGCCCGCGACATTCGTACGCCGGTTCCCGCGCACCGGTATCCACCAGCCAGCCGTAGACAAACAACTTCCACAAACTGCCTAACGGCGTCTGCAGATCTGAAGGCAACGGCTCGCGTGAAATCACCTGAGTCGGGCTCAACGAAATCAACTCACCCTTGAAGCCCAGCCGCAGCGGTTCGTCCTGCGCTGTCGCCAGCGCAGGGAGCAAACACAGCAGCAACCAGACCAGAGGTCGGGTCATGTCAGTTGACCGTGACCTGGCCGAGCGCCGGTTTCTGTTCCTGGGCCTGATGCTGTGGCGCGTAGACCTGAGTGAAACGCACCGGCGGCAAATTGAACTGGCCTTTCTGCGAGAAGCGCACCAGATGCCGCACGCGCAATTCGCCGCTCAAGGCGTCCACCGGAATCGCATAAGCCAGTTGCCCCGGTTCGAAACGCGCCTTCTCCAGCGCGGTCGGTTCGGTGCCAGCCTTGCCCATCAACTTGATGCCCCACGTCGTGCGTTCGACATCGGCGCCCGGCGGCAGCGGCACTTCGATCATGCCGTAGCGCAACGGTTTCGCGGCTTTGCTGGTGATGATCACTTCGTCGAGGTACAGGCTGTCGCTGGACAACGGCTTAGTGCCGACCGCTTCGAGTTTGAATTCGAACGCTTCGTCACCTGGCACCAGACGCGACAGGCGACGGGTGATGGTCACGGCCATCGGGTCGATTGGCGGTTGCTTGGTCTGGTAGCTCAACGCGGCGCGCAGCGGGCGTTCCTGGGTCCCGGCCAGCGACAACACTGGCGGAACAGGCGTAGCGCCCTGCCACGTCCAATACATCTCGCCGGTATCGCCGTAGCGTTTCTTCCAGCCTTCACCCGGCGCCAGTGCAATGGTCGGCGAAGCCTGCTCGATGCTGTGTTGCAACCAGCTCAGGGCCAAGGCGCGTTCCAGGGTCGATTGCTGTGGCAGCAGACGTTGCAACAACTGTTGCGCGTGAGCCTGATCGAAGGCTTGCAGCGACAGGTTCAACGCTTCGGCAAACGGCTGCGAACTCACCGCCAGACGTTGTTGCGCATCCGGCAGTTGACGATTGAACGCCTCCGGCAGCGTCACTTTGGACTGCTTGGCCAACGAAGCGGTCAGCGCACGCGCCGCCGCCAGGCCCAGTGCCGAATCCGGATCGCTCATGACCAGACTGTCTTCGCCATCGTCCATCAGGTTCACCGCGTTGCCGTCGCCGGCCTTCGCCAAGTCATCCATCAAACCGCTGAGCAAGGTGTTCACCGGCAATTGCATCTGCTTGGCGAACGACAGGATCAGCGCCCGTTGCAACAGCGGCGTGTTCTTCGCTTGCTTGGAATACACCTCCAGCACCCGCTGCCAATGCTCCGGCGGCAGGCTGAGTTCCAGCGCTTTGCTGGCGTACCAGTCGGCGTAATAAGCGTAGGCGGTGAGGAACGCGTCGGGCTCGCCGTCCATGCCCCACCAGGTGAAACTCGCCGAAGGCCCGGCCATTTGCACCAGGCGCAGACGGCTGTTTTGCATGATCAGGCGCAAGCGATCGCGGATCTGTGGATTCGACGACAGCGATGGATAGGCGATGCTCAGCGGCAGCAAACGGCTGGCAGTCTGCTCGACGCCACCGTACGGATAGCTCAGCAAATCATCGAGGGCCGAACGGAACAGCGCTTGCGGACTGTCATCCAGACGCAGGCGAATATCCGTGGCGTCCGCCGGCAAGGTCAGCGGCGTATCACCACTGGCCCCGTCCAGGCTTTGGCTTTGCGTGACCTGCCAGCCTTCGCCGGTCGCGGTCAGGCGCACGGCCAGGGCATCCGCGGTTTTACCGTCCTGCACCAGTTCGGCCGTCCAGTCGCCACTCGCGAGTGCGAACGACGGCAATGCGATGTAGTTGATGCCGTTGTTCAAGGTCACCGGCACACGCTGCTCGGTGCCGCCGTAATGAATTACCAGCTCAGCCTTGACCGGTTTGTCGGCCTGGCTGAAGGCGAACACACCCAGATTCGGTTTGTCGCCGGTGCGGAATTTAGTCGGGCCGCTCCACTTCAGGTACAGCGGTTTTTCCGAACGCACGAATTGCTTTTTCTGCCCGACCTGACCGTCATCGGCGATGGCCCGGGCAGTGATGCGCCAGCGGGTCAGCGAGTCAGGCATCTTGAAGGTGAAGCGGGTTTTGCCGTTGGCATCAGTGATCAATTCCGGCTGCCACGCGGCGGTGTCGACGTCTTCACGACGCGGCCGCTCCAGCACTTTCACGCCCCGCTCGCTGCGATTGGCTTTGCCCGGCGCGCCTGGGCTGCCCGGCAACGCCACGTCGTAGCTGATGAACGACAGGCTGGCGCTGGTGCGCACGTTATTGCGGCGCGGGTGGTAGAAGAACTGGTCGATGGTCGGCGCGACTTCAGGTTGCAGCGCGTAGATCATTTCGTCGACGACGCTGACCGTCAGGTGCGCCGGAATCGGCTTGCCGGCGAACTGGGTGCTCAGGTCAACCGACACGGTATCGCCCGGCTGATACGACTCTTTGTCCGTGGCAATCGCCACGTCGATCTGCGGCGTAATCACCTTGATGCCGGCGTTCTGGAAGCTGTACTGACCGCCCTTGGTGTACAACACCGAGAACGTCAGGTTCGGCGCGAAGTTATCCTTCACCGCAATCCGTGCGCGGTATTGGGTTTCGCTGAGTTTTTCCATCTTCAGCCAGTCAGCGCCCTTGGACAGCAGCGCCGTGGCCTCGACCTTGTCACGCTCCAGGGACAGCAGCGCATCGCTGATCGGTTCCGGGAAAGTGATCAACGCCATGGCTTCGTCGCCGGCCTTGTACTCGGGTTTGTCGAGGACGATTTCCACGGTGCCCGGCACGGCTTTGACGCCTTCGCCGGTAACCGAATGCCCGGTCGCACCGACCACGCGGCCATGGTCATCCTTCAACGTCAGGTTGTAGGTGCCCGGGCGGTCGAACGCGAGGCTGAAGCCTTTGTCTTTCGCCGTGAGTTTGCCGTCGCCGGTGGTCTGGTCTTCCAGACGCACCCAGCTGTAGCTGCTCGGGGTGACGGCTTTGCTTTGCTCGCTGCCGCCTTCGTTCACGTAGCGGAATGCAACTTTGTCGCCGACTGCGCTGAAGCGTTGCGGTGCGCGCAGGCTGAAGCTTGCGGCGCCACGGTCGATGAGGATTTCCTTGGTGGTCTTGACCCGATACGCCGCGCCATCGCTGGCAAACACGGTGAGCATGTAGCGACTCGGTTTGTCAGCGGCCGGCAGGTCGAGGGTCGCGTTGCCCTTGGCGTCGGTGGTCAGTTCGGTGCTGGTCAGCTCAATCGGGAATTGCCCGAGGTATTGCAGTTCGTTATCGACCATCGACAGTTGCTGGGCGCGCAGGCTCAGGGTCAATTTGGCGTCGGCCACCGGTTTGCCGTCCGGGTACAGCAGCACCAGGCTGCCTTTCACCGGTTCGCCAGTGCGGTAATCCTGTTTGGCCAGATTGAGCGAGATTTCGAAGTGCGGCTTGATGTATTCGGCAACACGGAAGGCGCTGCTGTAGGCCTGATCCTTGTAGCTGAAACGCAATTCATAACCGCCCGCCACCGCGTTATCCGGCAACTGGAAACGGCCCTGGGTGCCGGACTTGGAATCGAGCTTCAGCGCCAGCGATTGCAGCGCGGTGCCGGTCGCATCGAGCACGGTCACGTTGACGTCGGCAGCGGTCGGCGCCACGGAATCCCGGGCGTTCTTGAACTCGCGGCCAACGATTTTCAACGACACCCAATCTCCCGGCCGGTATAGCGGCCGGTCAGTGAACGCATAGAGTTTGGTGTCGTAGATTTCGCTGTCGTAATAGAAGTTTTCGGAGACAAACACCCCGCCCTCTTCGTCTTCGCCGATCACGAAAGAACGCTCGGGGCTGACGTGTTTCAGGCGTAGCAAACCATCCGCATCGGTGGCGCCGCTGCTCATCACTCCGAGGCCATCGGTCCACAGCACATTCACTTTTGGCACCGAACTGCCTTCGTGTTTGCGCGCGGCCCACACCAGCAATTCATCACCGGCAATCTTGCTCACGGCCACGGTGTTGGAAACGAAAACCATGGTGGTCGCGCGGTACTTGCCGATCAGCGCTTCCACCAGGTACAGGCCCGGTTTCAGGTGACCCAACGGGATGTACACGTTGCCCGGCGCCACGCTGACGAACTCACTCGAAGAGCCGGCCAGGTTCACGCCTGCGGGCGGCTGGATCGGTTTGGCTTCCCACAGCGGATAACGGAATTGGCTGACAACCGGCAGGCCCGGAATCAGTGCGAATTGCGGCTGAGCGTCGTAGGGCGTTGGCGCGGCAATCGCGGTGCCCATCTTCAGCTCAGGCACTTCCTCGGTGACTTGTTTGCGGGACTCGTAGGAAAACGCCCGCTGCATCACGCGACGGGATTTGCGGTACCAGTTGTCCCACAGGTACGCGAGGGTGTTGGACAGGCCTTCGCCCTTGAACTGGCCGTCGCTGACCACGCGGTGCAGGTTCTTCTGGCGCTTGAGGAAATCCAGTGGCTTGTCGATGCGATACACACGAATGTCGGCGCCACCGTAAGGCTCCATGCGGAAGCGGCGATAGTCGCGGCCCGGTGCTTCGAGGCGCACCATCGCCTGCTCGTCGCTGGCGAAACTGCTGTCGGCCAGCAGGAAAAAGCTTTCACCGGCCACCGGCGTGTAGCCGCTAGGCTCGACGGTGTCTTCGGCATTCACCGCCGAAAACGGCAGCACTAAAACCAACAGCAGAGGCAGTAAACGCAGCATGCGGGCACCGATCATTGGGAGAGAAAGTTCAGTCGATAGACGCCGATGAAGTTGGGGTTGGCTGCGTCGGGTATCCATCGGGTGTCCTTCCATGTCATGAGTTGCTGCAGGCTCGCGGATCGCATGCCGTTGTCAGTGGGGGTGGTGGTGCCGGTGTGATAGGCGATGTAGCGGCCCATCCAGATCATCAGGTGCTGGTCGTCGCCCTGATCGAAAAACATCAGGTCGCCGGGCCGGGCTTGGGATACGTCGCGACCCACCAGATGACTGTTGAACTGAATCAGTTTGATCGCGTTGACGTACGCCCCGACCTTGCCGCCGCCCTGCTGCCATTGCTGGGCGAGACCGCGCTGGGCCTCGCTCAGTTGCAGCTCCGGCGGCAGGTAGCGGTTGGACAGGCCATTGCTGCGCAGCCATTTGTCGTCATGTACTTTCAGCGCTTCGTTGGCGGCGAAACGCACCAGGCCTGCGCAGTCCTGCTGATACCAGCGCGGGCTCGGGCCTTGGGTCAGTTGTTCCTGGGCGATGCGCACGAACCAGGCGCGGAACACCTGGGATTGCTGCGAATCCAGCGGCGCGGCTTCAGTGGCAAACACCCGACTGCCGAGCAACATCGCCAGCAGGCCGAGGCCTCGGATAAGGGCTGTCACAGGGCTTTCCACTCCAGCGGCAGCCATTGCCAGTGGCCGTCCGGCTCGCTGCCTTCAGGCAGGGTCAGCGCGTACTTGCCGTAACCGCCGAGCTTGCGCAGTTTCGGGATCAGGTAGGTTTGCGCAGCGTTGTAGAACACCGGCTCCATATCCTGCGGCAGGCTGTCGAGGGTTTCCTGTTGCATCAGTTGCGCCATGGAATCCGGGCCGAAGTAGACCGGCATCAGCAGGTCTTTCGGCACCACGTCGGCCATGGGCGGGAAGCGTTTGTCGAGGGTGCCGAGGGCTTTATCCACCAGCTTGTCGTCGAGGGAAAACAACAGCGTCGAACCGTGGCGAGCGAGGCTGACTTTCATGAAAGCCTTGCCGGTGATCGCGTCCGGGTTCTCGGCATCCTTGGCTTTATAAGGGCCGAAGTTGGAACTGACCTGACGCTGCCACTGATGGCTTTCGCCTTCCTTTTTCTCGACCACCGGGAATGCGTGTTCTTCGACGTTGCCCTCATAGGCGCCGACCATCGAGCCGAATAGGTTGCCCAGGTCGCCATCAAGTTTGGCGCTGTCGCTGTCATTCAGGCTGGCCACCAGCAGCGGCGTGTACAGACGCGAATCGGCGTACCAGCACAGGCCCGCCGCGCCGGCCATGTGTTCAGTCAGTGCCTGGGCGACTTTTTCTTCGGCACCGAGTTTTACCAGCAACGGTTTCTGTTGTTCGGCGGCGAGTGGCAAAGCTACGCAGGCGCTGGCGCCCATCGGCATGGCTTGCCAGATCGGTTTGAAATCGAAGTCGGGTTGGTTGTCCAGTTCATCCATGGCCAGGAAGCTGTGCCAGCCCTTGTCGTCCATATCGAAACGCAGGCCGGCGAAGTTCGGGATAAAGCGCTGATAACCCATGGCCAGGACGCTGGCGTTGACCGACAGGCGTTGCTTTATTTCCGGCGCACGAGGTTGCAGGCCGAAGGCTTCGGGAAACAGTTTGTCGCCGTTCAGCAGCGCAGCGATGGATTTAGTCGACACGCTGCCCGACTCTTCCGACGCACCGTTGTCCGCATCGTAGAGCTTGGTCGGATTCGACAGCACCACCAGTTTGTCGCCATGGGAGGCGAACAGCAGCGCTTTCGTGGCGTTGTAGGTCAGTTGATACAACGCCACATCATCAGCGCCGACTTTCACCGTGCCGACCTGAGTCAGTTGCGTGTCGTCCAGTGCGACCTTGGCCAGCGGCTCCAGCATCTTGGCCAGACCACCGCGATCCATCACCAGCAAGAAGTCTTTCAGGCGACCATCCGCCCCACGCCACAGCGCCACGTCTGCCGGTTGATCGAAAAGCTGCTCGATCAGGCTGTCCTGCAACTTCAGGTCATGCTCGTAGATGATCCGACGCAAGCTGCCGATCAAGCCGAGGCGATCGGCGTGGGCTTCGTAATAGAAGACGAAATCTTCGGTCAGGGTTTCCTTGAGGAACGGCACGGCCAGCAAGTCCTTGGGCAGTTGGCTCAAGGAGTTGGTTTCCAGCAGACCGTCTGGGCGGCTCATGCCCAGTTTGTCACTGGCCAACGCCGCCAGCGGCACTTTGGGTTTGTGCATGAACCAGCCCAACCCGGCCGCCACGCCGGCCACCAGGCACAGCCCGATCAGCACCGCAGGCCAACGACGTGAAGATTTGGCTGCAGGCGTTTCGGCTGCCGGGGAAACCGCTGGTGAATTCGTGTTATCGCTCATGTTCACGCTCATGTTCCCAAAGCTCAGCAATTCATCCGTGGAGCGGGATGCTTAATAGTTGAAAGTCTTGACCAGCAACAGGTCACCGATGGCCCGCAGGGGCACGATGAAGGTCTCGCGTTTTTCGTCGACGGTGTTTTCGTTGAGCACCAGGTTGATTTGCGAGGTGATGACCTCGTTCTGGTTGCTGGTCTCATCGAAGTTATAGCCTTCGCTGCCGAAGTTGCCCCAATAGTTCACGTAAACCAGATAGGTGCCATGCATCGGCGCGGTCATGGTGAACATTTCCGGGCCGGGGCCATCGACGCCGTCCGGGTCGAGGCCGCCGCCGTTGGTCAACGCCGTGTGGGCGAAAAACGCGTGCTGGCCGTCGGGGGTGATGATGTGCAGGTCGAGCTCGGCTTTGGGGTCGTCCCAACCGAGCACCACGCGAATCCGCGCCGGGGTGCGCAGGTTGTTGGCTTCATAGAATTGAACGCGCTTGAGCGATTTGCCCTCGGCGCTGCGCACTTCGACGCTGTTGGAACCGGCGCCAAACGCATACGGCCGGGCGAAACGCCCTTCGTCGTCGGTGTACAGATTCAGTGGATTGCCGTTGACCGCCAGGGTGTGCGGCCCGCGCTGAGTGCCGATGGCCTTGAGCTGGCCTTCGATCATCGTGCGATTGCGCTGTACGCCCCGGTCGATGGGCGGTGTGGGATAGGCGACTTGAGGGTTTTCACTGCGATCGAGCAAGCCGTTATAGCGCCAGCCGCCGACCGGTTCCGACATTTCAGCCGTCGGATCGGCCGAGGCAGCGCAGGCCCAGGCCAGCATTATCAGCAGTGAAAGAAAGCAACGCATGTGACGCCTCCTGCCATGCACAACGAAACCTTGCGCCCGATCCTCGGCGCGTTACAGATGTAAAAACTGCGTTTCGTCAGAAAGACCCGTGACTATTGGGTCGTAGAAGCCGCGAAGGTTAGCTATTCGGCAGTTTTTTAACAATCAGATACATGTTTATTTGTGGTGGAAATCACGATGATTGTTGAGCGTGAGCCGAATAGCGGGGTTATTCGGCTCACGGAATGAGCCGAATAGACCACTGAGCTGATTTGCACTCCAACCTGTAGCAGCTGGCGAAGCCTGCGTTCGACTGCGCAGCAGTCGTGAAATCGGAACGCACGGTACATCAGGTGAACCGTACAAACAGGGTTGACGACTGCTGCGCAGCCGAACGCAGGCTTCGCCAGCTGCTACAAAGGTGCATCGAAGCTGAAACAGGTGCTGCCGGAACAGAGGCAAACACCCCCCGCTCATTTGCCCATAACCCCCATGTCTGCTAGTGTCGCGCCGGTTTAACGTCAACCGGAAATAGCCGCCATGGCCCGCAAAAAAGCTGCACTGGATTTCGAACAATCCCTCGCTGACCTGCAAACGCTGGTGGAGCGACTGGAGAACGGCGAGTTGTCGCTGGAAGATTCGCTGACGGCTTTCGAGCAAGGCATCGGTCTGACCCGCGATTGCCAGGCAGCGCTGGCCCAGGCTGAGCAAAAGGTCCAAGTGCTGCTCGAGCGTGATGGCGAGCTGGCCGAGGAACCCTTCGACGCGGATCAGCCAGAATGATTGCAGCGTATTCGGCGACCAGCCAGGCCCGCGTCAACGCAGCACTGGATACCCTGTTCAACCCGCCGAGCCCCGAGCTCGCCCGCCTCTATGAAGCCATGCGCTACAGCGTGATGAATGGCGGCAAGCGTGTGCGCCCGTTGCTGGCCTACGCCGCGTGCGAAGCGTTGGGCGGCAAGGCTGAACAGGCCAACGGTGCGGCTTGCGCGGTGGAGCTGATTCACGCGTATTCCCTGGTGCACGACGATTTGCCGGCGATGGACGACGATGATTTGCGTCGCGGCCAGCCGACCACGCACAAAAAATTCGATGAAGCCTGCGCGATCCTTGCCGGTGACGGCTTGCAGAGCCTGGCGTTTAGCGCCTTGCTCGACCCGCGCCTGAGCACACCGGAAACCGAAATTCGTCTGCAAATGGTCAGTGCATTGGCGTTGGCCGCAGGCCCGGCGGGCATGGTCGGCGGTCAAGCCATCGACCTCGGTTCGGTTGGTCTGAAGCTCGATCAAAAAGCCCTCGAAACCATGCACCGGCACAAGACCGGCGCGTTGATCGAGGTCAGCGTCAAGCTCGGCGCCCTGGCCAGTGGCCGCGCCGAGAAAGACGAACTCAAGTCGTTGCAGACCTATGCACAGGCCATTGGCCTGGCGTTTCAGGTCCAGGACGACATTCTCGACGTCGAAAGCGATACCGAAACCCTCGGCAAACGCCAGGGCGCCGATATTGCCCGGGACAAGCCGACCTACCCGGCGCTGCTCGGTCTCGACGCGGCCAAGGCCTACGCCCTGGAACTGCGCGATCAGGCCCTGCATGCGCTGCGACCGTTTGACGCGGCAGCCGAGCCATTACGTGACCTGGCCCGCTATATCGTCGAACGGCGTAGCTGACAGCGTATCCGCCAAAAAAGAGCAACGCGTGGGCAGGGGCCGATGCATCAGGTAAACTGCCGCCTCTTCTATACCTATAACGATTCGCCTGATGCCCACGACGTTTCATGAGATTCCCCGCAAACGCCCGACCACGCCCCTGCTCGACCGCGCCAACACGCCGGACGGCCTGCGCCGGTTAGGTGAAGCCGAGCTGGAAACCCTGGCCGATGAATTGCGCCTGGAATTGCTCTATACGGTCGGTCAGACCGGTGGGCATTTCGGTGCCGGCCTGGGCGTCATCGAGCTGACCATCGCGTTGCATTACGTGTTCGACACCCCGGACGACCGGCTGGTGTGGGACGTGGGTCATCAGGCGTATCCGCACAAAATCCTCACCGGCCGTCGCGAGCGCATGGGCACCCTGCGCCAGAAGGACGGCGTCGCAGCCTTCCCGCGTCGTTCCGAGAGTGAGTACGACACCTTTGGCGTCGGCCACTCCAGCACCTCGATCAGCGCAGCGCTGGGCATGGCGATTGCCGCCCGCCTGCAAAACAGTGATCGCAAGGCGATTGCCGTGATCGGCGACGGCGCACTGACCGCAGGCATGGCTTTCGAGGCGCTGAACCACGCGCCAGAAGTCAACGCCAACATGCTGGTGATCCTCAACGACAACGACATGTCGATCTCGCGCAACGTCGGCGGTTTGTCGAATTACCTGGCGAAGATCCTCTCCAGCCGCACTTACGCAAGCATGCGCGAAGGCAGCAAGAAGGTCCTGTCGCGCCTGCCCGGCGCCTGGGAAATCGCCCGGCGTACCGAAGAATACGCCAAGGGCATGCTGGTCCCGGGCACGCTGTTCGAAGAGCTGGGCTGGAACTACATCGGCCCCATCGATGGCCACGACCTGCCAACCCTGATCGCCACCCTGCGCAACATGCGCGATCTGAAAGGCCCGCAATTTCTCCACGTCGTCACCAAGAAAGGCAAAGGCTTCGCCCCGGCGGAAGTCGACCCGATCGGTTACCACGCGATCACCAAACTGGAACCGGTCGATGCGCCGGCCGCTGCGCCGAAGAAGTCCGGCGGGCCGAAGTATTCCGGTGTGTTCGGCGAATGGCTGTGCGACATGGCCGCGTCTGATCCGCGTCTGGTCGGGATCACTCCGGCGATGAAGGAAGGCTCGGATCTGGTGGCGTTCAGCGAGCGTTTCCCGCTGCGCTACTTCGATGTGGCGATTGCCGAGCAGCACGCCGTTACGTTCGCCGCCGGCATGGCCTGCGAAGGCGCGAAACCGGTGGTGGCGATCTATTCGACGTTCCTGCAACGCGGCTACGACCAACTGATTCATGACGTCGCGGTGCAAAACCTCGACGTGCTGTTCGCCATCGACCGCGCCGGTCTGGTGGGCGAAGACGGCCCGACCCACGCAGGCAGTTTCGACCTGTCGTTCCTGCGCTGCATCCCCGGCATGCTGGTGATGACCCCGAGCGACGAAAACGAACTGCGCAAAATGCTCACCACCGGCCACCTATACAACGGCCCGGCGGCGGTGCGTTACCCGCGTGGCAATGGTCCGAACGCGACCATCGAAAAAGACCTGCAACCGATTGAAATCGGCAAAGGCGTGGTTCGCCGCCAGGGCAATAAAGTCGCCCTGCTGGTGTTCGGAGTGCAACTGGCCGAGGCGCTGAAAGTCGCCGAGACGCTGGATGCCACCGTGGTTGACATGCGCTTCGTCAAACCGCTCGATGAAGCACTGGTTCGTGAAATCGCCGGCAGCCATGAGTTGCTGGTGACCATCGAAGAGAACGCAATCATGGGCGGCGCCGGTGGCGCGGTCAGCGAGTTCCTCGCCCGCGAGAACATCCTCAAGTCGATGCTGCACCTGGGCTTGCCGGACAGCTACGTCGAACACGCCAAGCCTGCGCAGATGCTGGCTGAGTGTGGTCTGGATGAAGCCGGGATTGAAGCGTCGGTGCGTGAGCGCCTGCAGTTGCTCAACCTCTAAAGCCACTGCAAAACCCCTTGTGGGAGCGGGCTTGCTCGCGAATACGGTGTATCAGTCGATATCAATGTGGCTGACAGACCGTATTCGCGAGCAAGCCCGCTCCCACATTTGATTTGTGTTCATCCCAATGCGTCATGGATTGCCAATGAATCTCCCCCGCCTAGCCCTGACGCTGACCCTGCTGCCAGCCGGTCAACTCCTGGCCGACACCTTCGAACGCGACCAGGCCCTCAAGCTCCCCGATGTGTTGATCAGCGCCAACCGCCAGGTCGAAGCGCGCAACGACAGCAGCGCCGCCAACACGGTGTTCACCCGCGAGGACATCGACCGCCTGCAACCAAGCAGCGTCACCGACCTGTTGCGTCGTGTGCCGGGCGTGCAAGTCGGGCAAACCGGTGGGCGCGGCAGCTTGCCGGGGATTTACATTCGCGGCACCAAGTCGGCCCAAAGCCTGGTGCTAGTGGATGGCCAGCGCATCGGCAGTACCACCTCGGGCGACAGCAACCTGCAACACCTGAACATCGAACAGATCGAGCGTGTGGAAGTGTTGCGCGGCTCGCGCTCGGTGATTTATGGCAGCGATGCGATTGGCGGGGTGATTCAGATTTTCACCCGTCGCGGCGGCGAACAAGGTCTGCAACCACGCCTGCATGTGGGGTTTGGCAGCAACCAGACGTGGGAACGCAGCCTCGGCATGTCCGGTGGCGATGAGAAAACCCGTTTCAATCTCGGCGCCAGCCTTGATGAAACCGCCGGGATCGATCGCACTCATGAGTCATATCCCAGCGACGGCGATCACGATGAGTACCGCAATAAATCCGTGAGTTTGAGCCTGAGCCACGCCCTCACCGATGACATCGAGATCGGTGCGAACGTGCTGGATAACCACGGCAAAAGCGAGTTCGACAACCCGTTCGGCCGCTTCGACATGAACACCTTCGAATCGGTCCAGCAGCAGCCTTACAGTGAGTTCGATGTCAGCAGCGTCAGCAGTTACGTTGACGCGCGCATCAACGATGTGTGGAAAACCCGCGTCGAATTCGGCCACAGCGAAAACCGCGAGAAGACCCTCGACAAACTCAGCGATGAGCGCACGGTGTTCAACACCTACCGCGATTCGGTGAATTGGCAGAACGACCTGACCCTCAATGATCGCAACAGCCTGATCCTTGGCGGCGACTGGTACGAAGATCGGGTCAACAGCAGCACTGCGTTCGACGAGGACAGTCGCTGGAACCGCGCGGCTTTCATCCAGCATCGCTATCAGGCCGACAGTTTTTCCACGGAACTGGGCCTGCGCCGGGATCAGAACCAGCAGTTCGGCGGCCAGAACAGTTGGAGCGGCACCTTCACCCTGCCGTTGAATCCGGACAATGATGTGCTGCTGACCTACAGCGAAGGCTTCCGCGCGCCGACCTTCAATGACCTGTATTACCCGGACTTCAGCAACCCGGACCTCAAGCCCGAAACCTCGAAAAGCTACGAGCTGCAATGGCGCAGCCAGTTGACTGAAACCAGTCGCCTGGAAGCGTCGCTGTACCGCACCGACCTGGAAGACGCGATTATCGTCGGCAGCAACGACCGTCCTCAGAACGTGGCTTCAGCACGCATCAATGGTTTCGAAGCCGCGTTGAAACAGGAACTGTTCGGCTGGCAGAGCAACCTCGGCGTGGCGATCATCGACCCACGGGATCGCGACAGCGGTCATACCCTGGCCCGGCGGGCGCGGCGCACGTTGAGTCTGGATCTGGATCGGCAGTTTGATCGACTGGGGCTCGGTGCCAGTTGGCAGGCGGTCAGCAGCAGTTATGACGACGAGAACAATCTGCAGCCGTTGGGTGGTTATGCGTTGCTCGGGTTGCGCAGCAGTTGGGCGTTGAATCGGGAAGTGAAGCTTGAGTTGAAGGTAGATAACCTGCTGGGCAAGGGCTATAGCCGGGCGCTGTACAGTTATGACGGTGGCCAGTATGGGTATCGCGAGGAAGGACGGGCGTGGATGTTTGGGGTGACCTGGACGCCTGAACTCTGATCCTGAATTTGCGGTGTCTGGGCTGGCCTCTTCGCGGGCGAGCCTCGCTCCTACAGGGGATTTGTGGCGTTCACAGAGGCAGTGTAGGAGCGAGGCTTGCCCGCGAAGCAGACGCCTAGGTCTCAACGGTCGGGCGCTATCACCTGACACAACTTGGCCGTCGCCTCGATCATCTGCCCACTCGGCCGCTCCAACCCCTTGTCCGTCACCAACAACAATTGCTTGCGCGCCACCGCCGTCACCTGCGGCCATGCTTTCCATGCGTCCAGCTGCGCCTGATCACTGGCCAGAATCACTTCGGGATTGCGCTGTAACACCGCCTCAATGCTGACCTGCGGCGCCGGCAATCTCAGGTCGGCGAACACATTGCGCGCCCCGCACACTTTCAGCGCATCGCTGATGATCTGCCCGCCGCCAACGGTGTACAGCGGCCGATCCCAGACCTGATAGAACACTTGCAACGGCTTGTCCCGGCGATAACGTTGGCGCAGCGCTTCCAGCTTCTGGTGCAGATCAGCCGCCAACCTGACACCCCGCTCCGGACGTCCCAGTTGCGTGGCGATCGCTTCAATCTGCGCGGTGAGTTGCTCGAGGTTGTGGGGTTCGGCGACGTAGGTGGGAATGTTCAGGCGTTTGAGTTGTTCACGCTGGGCCGGGCCGACGCTGCCGGGCCAGAGCAACAGCAGATCGGGTTTGAGGCTGAGCAAGCGCTCCATGTCCAACTGACCATAGCGCCCAACAGAAGGAAGATCCTTGAGTTCGGCTGGACGCTCACCGGCATCCAGCACACCGACCAGCAAGTCGGCGGAACCCAGTTCAACTACGATTTCAGACAGAGAGGGCGCGAGGCTGACCACGCGCTCAACCGCATAGACCGAGCCGCTGACGGCCAGCAGCAACACCGCCAGCCAATGACGAAGCATCAGCCGAGTTGACGCGGAATACGGTAGAGGTAGAACAGCACCGCAGTCGACAACGCCAGCAGCATCAGCGGCACGGCTTCGAGGCCGACGAATACCGCCAACGCACCGACCCAGGCCGGCAGGCTCGCGGCCAGGAATGCGATACGACGCTTGGCGGCCAGAGCAATCCAGGCGGCGGGTTCTTCAGGGGTATCGAGGGCTTTCTGGGTGGCGATCAACGCGTGTTTGTAGCCGTTGAAAAACTTCAGGCTGACAAACATCGAGGCTACACCGGCAATGAACAGCGGCATCGCCAGCACTGGCAGGATCGCCTCGCTCTGGCCGAACACGCCGTTGATCACGAACAACGGCAGCAATGCCAGCGCCAGGTATTGCCACCAGCTGAAGGACAGTCGCCGCCGAACCTGGCCGCGGGTCACGCCCGGTCCGCCTCGCCCTGATGCTCGTTGCCCATCATGTGGTCGAGCTTGCTCGCCTTGGTGGCCAGGTAGAGTTTGTTGTGCGGGTTATGGCCGGTGTGCAGCGGCACGCGCTCGGCGACCACAATGCCCATGTCGGTCAAGGCTTTGACCTTGCGTGGGTTGTTGGTCATCAGCCGCAGGGATTTCACGCCCAGGTGCTGGAGCATCGGCAGGCACATGGCGTAGTCACGCTGGTCGGCAGCAAAGCCCAGACGCTCGTTGGCTTCAACGGTGTCCGCGCCGCCATCCTGCAATTCGTAAGCGCGGATCTTGTTCAGCAGGCCAATGCCACGGCCTTCCTGACGCAGGTAAAGCAACACGCCACGGCCTTCACGGGCGATGGCTTGCAACGCTGCTTCAAGTTGCGAGCCGCAGTCGCAGCGCTGGCTGAACAAGGCATCGCCGGTCAGGCATTCGGAGTGCAAACGGCCGAGTACCGGGGCGCCGTCGGCGAAGTCGCCCAGGCTGAGCACCACGTGCTCGCGTCCGTTCTCTTCATCGAGAAAGCCGTGCATGGTGAATTGCGCAAAAGGCGTTGGCAGCTTCGAAGCGGCGACAAAAACGACAGGCACCGGTGTGCT
This sequence comes from Pseudomonas nunensis, assembly GCF_024296925.1. NCBI lineage: Bacteria > Pseudomonadati > Pseudomonadota > Gammaproteobacteria > Pseudomonadales > Pseudomonadaceae > Pseudomonas > Pseudomonas nunensis. The sequence continues at coordinate 7,032,174 of NZ_CP101125.1, read as the reverse complement.
CCTGATCAATAAGTACTGGAGTTTCGCAGAGGCGGCATTGTAACAGCAGCTTTCTTCAGACGCTTAGGCTGAATTATGGGGCATAACGATCAAAAAGTTTGATCAAGCAGACAAGTCACGGTCCCTGTGGGAGCGGGCTTGCTCGCGAATGCGGTGGGTCAGTCTGCATATTTGTATCTGACAGACCGCATTCGCGAGCAAGCCCGCTCCCACAGGGGATCTCCATCAAACAAAAGATCGGTGTTCAGTTCGCATCAAACGGATAAGGCTGTTTCCACTTCGCAAAGATCGGTTTCAGCTGGCCGCTTTTCACCAGCAGTTCCATGCGCTGGTCGAACAGCTCCATCAGCGCCCGGGCCTTGGGGTTGTCGGCGAAGCACAGGTACAGCGGCAACTCGGCGATGTGGGTGCGGCGGAACTGCGACGGATCCCTGGCCCGGGCGACCACGTAATCGATTTCGGTCAGGGCATCGATGTAATAGTCGGCACGGTTGTGGGTCAGCATCGACAGGATGCCGGTTCGCCGCACCACTTCGTTGAAGCGCTGCACGTTCGGCAGGTAATTCTGATATTTGTAGCCGCGCACCCAGGCCAGTCGATAACTGCCGAGGGTGTCCAGGGTCGGCGCCGGATTGCTCGCCAGACCAAGGGCGTAGATGTGATCGGTGTCGAAGTTCCAGTGCGGATAGAGCACATCACTGGTCTCATCGCGATAGGCGCCAACGCAGGCATCCACTTCCCCGCGCTGGGCCAGGCCGACGGAACGGGTGTAGGGTTCGGTGCGGATGTCCAGCTTGACCCCGGCCGGCTCGAAGATCGCTCGCAACACGTCCCAACCCAGGCCATGCCCGTCAGCGGCGGTGTAGTCTTCCCAGTCTTCGCTGGCCAGATGAATCACGGACGGCGGCGCGGTTTCCCCCGCCTGGGCGAGCGAGCAAAACAACGCGAAAACCATCATCAACCAGCGTCGAGCCATCCCTAGTCCCCTGCTTCACCACTCAGGCGAAAAACCACACCAGGCCCTGCATCCCCAGCCACGCAAAAACCCCGGCCAGGACGTCGTCGAGCATGATCCCGACGCCGCCATGTACATGGCGGTCGATCCAGCGGATCGGCCAAGGCTTGAGGATGTCGAAGAAGCGGAACATCAGGAAACCCGCCAATAACCAGTACCAGCCTTCCGGCACCAGCCACAGGGTGATCCACATCCCGACCATCTCGTCCCAGACGATGCCTTCGTGGTCGTGCACTCGCAAATCGTCGGCGACTTTGCCGCACAGCCAGAAGCCGAACAGCATGGTGACACCAAGCATCAGCCAGTAACCCCAGTCGGGCAGCATCTGCCACAACGGGATAAAGGGTAGCGCAACTAACGACCCCCAGGTGCCCGGTGCCTTTGGCAAGGTGCCCGAGCCGAAGCCGAACGCCATGAAATGCCAGGGATTGCGCCAAACCGAAGGCGGAACGAATTCCGCCGGAACCTGTTTGGGATGATCTGTCACGGTGTCTCCCGAAAATGTTGATAGCCCCGGGTTTTCGGGGTGATGTCATGTCCATCGGCGTCCACCAGCACAACGCCCTGCCCCGCCACGACCTGACCCACCACATGGATCGGCCAGCCGTCCGCCAGCAATCGAGGCAATTCGACGGGCGGCAAGGTAAAGGCCAGCACGTAATCGTCGCCACCACTCAGGGCGGCGTCTTCAGCGCCTGTCTGGCCGAGGAACGCGACTAACGCAGCGGCCAATGGCAACTTGCTCCGCTCGACCTGAATCCCGACCTTCGACGCGAGCGCGATGTGCCCGCAATCGGCGAGCAGCCCATCGGAGATATCCAGCGCCGCCGTGGCTCTGCCGCGCAACGCCTGACCGAGGGCCAGTTGCGGTTGCGGCGACCAGTAATGACGCAGCAGCGGATCGGCGATGCCTGCATCAGCAGCCCGTTGCCCCAGCACCAGCGGCAAGGCGCCAGCCGCATTACCCAGCTCACCGCCGACGCACAGCAAGTCACCCGGCTGCGCTCGGCTGCGCGTCAACGCCTGACCGGCCGGCACTCGCCCAAACACAGTCATGGTAAAACTCAGCGGTCCACGGGTGGTGTCGCCGCCGATCAGCGCCACGCCACAACTCTGCGCCATCACATTCAAACCACGGGCGTAGGCGTCCAGCCAATCGGCGGTCACCGTCGGCAACGTCAGGGCAAGGGTAAAGGCAACGGGAGTGGCGCCCATGGCGGCCAGGTCACTGACTGCGACAGCCAGCGAGCGCTGACCGAGCAAAAACGGGTCGCAGGGATCTGCGAAATGCACACCGGCAACGAGGGTGTCGGTGGAAATCGCCAACTGTTCCCCGAGAGGAACAGCCAGCAAGGCGCAGTCATCACCGATCCCAAGGGCAACACCCTCGCCGCCCTGCGCACAGGGCGCGGCGGCGAAGAAATTGCGGATCAGTTCAAACTCGCCCATGGCAACTACAAGCGCTTGTTAGCGCTTGAACGCCTTCACTTCAGCTTCACGCAGGCGCGGGGCCAGCTTGTCGAGTACGCCGTTGACGAACTTGTGGCCGTCGGTGGAACCGAAGACTTTCGCCAGCTCGATACCTTCGTTGATCACAACGCGGTAAGGCACGTCGACACGCTTGATCAGCTCCCAGGTGGACAGGCGCAGAACGGCCAGTTCAACCGGGTCCAGCTCTTCGATCGTAATGTCCAGGCACGGAGCCAGGGCAGTATCGATCTCGGTGCGGTGCGCCGGAACGCCGTGCAGGATGTCGTGGAAGTAGGCGGCATCGACATCGCTGAAATCGTTATCGACCCGGAATTGCGCTTCGATCTCGTTCAGCGACTGCTTGGCCATGTGCCATTGGTACAGCGCCTGAGTCGCGAGCTGACGGGCTTCGCGACGCTTGACGCTTTTCGATGGCTTGCCGGCATCCGCAGGCTTTGGATCGCGCGGGTTGAACTGATCGCTGTCGTCGCTAATCACTTGGCCTCCAACTGTGCCAGCAGGCTGACCATTTCCAGGGCGGACAGGGCAGCTTCAGCACCTTTGTTACCGGCCTTGGTGCCGGAACGTTCGATGGCTTGCTCGATGGAATCAACGGTCAGCACGCCGAATGCGACTGGAACGCCGAACTCCATGGACACCTGGGCCAGGCCCTTGGTGCATTCGCCCGCCACGTATTCGAAGTGCGGAGTACCGCCACGAATGACCGCGCCCAGGGCGATGATTGCCGCGTATTCGCCCTTCTGAGCGACCTTCTGCGCAACCAGCGGGATTTCGAAGGCGCCAGGCGCACGGATGATGGTGATGTCGCTTTCGCTCACGCCATGGCGAACCAGGGCATCAACTGCACCGCTGACCAGGCTTTCAACGACGAAGCTGTTGAAACGGCCCACTACCAAAGCGTAGCGGCCTTTAGGGGCGATGAAGGTACCTTCGATGGTCTTCAGGGTCATTCGTTAGATCTCTTAAAGAGCCGGGACGCGTTTTCTACGCGTCCCTCAGTGATATTTGAACCGCGAATACAGCGTCGGAAATCGCACATCGGTGTTCACTTGCGCATCTTTGTGGCGAGGGAGCTTGCTCCCGCTGAGCTGCGTAGCAGCCCCTCTTGTGGGCGCTGCGCACCCAAACGGGAGCAAGCTCCCTCGCCACAATAAATCAAACATGCCTTGAGCGAACAACGAGGCCAAAACCCGGCGTCTTATTCGGAGGGCACGTATTCTACAACTTCCAGATCGAAACCGGATATCGCATTAAATTTCATTGGCGCACTCATCAGGCGCATTTTGCGTACGCCCAGGTCCCGGAGGATCTGCGAACCGGCACCGACAATGCTGTAGGTGGTCGGTTTTTTCGCCGGGATGTGCTCCGCGGTTTCGCGGATGTGCGCCAGCAATACGTCGCCATCGAGCGGGTGTCCGAGCAACAGCACCACGCCGCTGCCCGCCTCAGCAACCGCGGCCATGGCGGCGCGCAGGCTCCAGCGGCCCGGTTGCTTGACCATCAACAGGTCGCGCAATGGGTCCATGTTGTGCACCCGGACCAGCGTCGGCTCTTCGGCACACACGGTGCCCAGTGTCAGGGCCATGTGCACGTCGCCTTCCACGGAATCACGATAGGTCACCAGGTTGAATTGGCCCAGTTCGCTGTCCAGCGGCTGCTCGGCAATCCGCTGAACGGTACGTTCGTGGATCATCCGGTAGTGAATCAGGTCGGCGATGGTGCCGATCTTGATGTTGTGTTCGGCGGCGAAGGTTTCCAGCTCAGCGCGACGGGACATGGTGCCGTCGTCGTTCATCACTTCGCAGATCACGCCGCTCGGCTCGAAACCGGCCATGCGCGCCAGGTCGCAGGCAGCTTCGGTGTGGCCGGCGCGAGCGAGGGTGCCGCCCGGTTGCGCCATCAGCGGGAAGATGTGGCCCGGGCTGACGATGTCTTCAGCCTTGGCATCCTTGGCGGCGGCAGCCTGCACGGTGCGTGCGCGGTCGGCGGCGGAGATGCCGGTAGTCACGCCAGTCGTGGCTTCGATCGACACGGTGAACTTGGTGCCGAAACCGGAACCGTTGCGCGGTGCCATCAATGGCAGCTTCAACAGTTCGCAGCGTTCGCGGCTCATCGGCATGCAGATCAGGCCACGGGCGTGCTTGGCCATGAAGTTGATGTGTTCAGGCTGGCAGCACTCGGCGGCCATGATCAGGTCGCCTTCGTTCTCGCGGTCTTCGTCATCCATGAGGATGACCATCTTGCCTTGGCGGATGTCTTCAACCAGTTCTTCGATGCTATTGAGCGCCACAAGGCACCCCCTTGAGTCAGGATTTGAGGTAGCCGTTGGCGGCCAGAAAGCTTTCAGTGATGTTCCCGGATGTCGGCTCTGCGGCCTTGTCGCCCAGCAACAGGCGCTCCAGATAACGTGCCAGCAAGTCCACTTCCAGATTCACCCGGCGACCCGGCTGGTACGACGCCATGATGGTTTCGCTCAGGGTGTGGGGAATGATGGTCAGCAAGAACTCGGCGCCATCGACTGCGTTCACGGTCAGGCTGGTGCCATCGACGGTGATCGAGCCTTTATGGGCGATGTACTTGGCGAGGTCTTTCGGCGCGCGGATACGGAATTCCACAGCGCGAGCATTCTCGGTGCGGGCAACCACTTCGCCCACGCCATCGACGTGACCGCTGACCAGATGCCCGCCAAGGCGAGTGGTCGGGGTCAGGGCTTTTTCCAGGTTGACCGGGCTGCCGCTTTTCAGGTCATTCATGGCGGTGCAGTCGAGGGTTTCACGGCTGACATCCGCCGCAAAGCCGTTGCCTGGCAATTCAACCGCCGTCAGGCATACGCCATTGACCGCGATGCTGTCGCCCAGTTTGACGTCGCTCAGGTCGAGCTTGCCGGTTTCTACGTAGACCCGCACATCTCCGCCTTTTGGGGTCAATGCACGAATACTGCCGATGGATTCGATGATGCCGGTAAACATGAAGTCCTCCTCGAGAACAAAGCCGTCGCGTGGCGCAGGCCGGGAATTATACGCTCGCTGCCGGCACAGGAATGGCGATGACTCGCCAGTCATCGCCAACCGCGCGAATTTCGGTGATTTTGAGCTCAGGCGCATCCTTCATTTGCGCCAGCGGCCAGTCCAGCAACGGGCGGGCCGTAGAGCCGAGGAACTTGCCCGCAATGAAGATCTGGAATTCATCCACCAGACCTAGCTGGGCAAAAGCCCCGGCGAGGCGCGGACCCGCTTCGACCAATACTTCGTTGGTCCCACGGTTGGCCAGTTCGACCAGCAGTTTGCGCAGGTCCACCAGACCATCGTCGCCAGCCACGATCAGGCATTCCGGGCCATTGGCGTACTGTTCTTCAATCGCCATGCAGGTGGCGACCAACACCGGGCCAGCCTTGAAGAACGGCGCATCCAGCGGCACGCGCAGACGACCGTCGATCAGCACCCGCAGCGGCGGACGGCTCATGGCCAGGGCAGTTTGCTCGGCGTCCAGGCCCAGTTCAGCGGCACGCACGGTCAAACGCGCGTCATCCGCCAGCACCGTGTCAGCGCCAGTCAGCACCACACTCGCCTGGGCGCGAAGGCGTTGTACCGCCGAACGTGCGGCAGGGCCGGTGATCCATTGGCTTTCGCCACTTTCCATCGCCGTGCGCCCGTCGAGACTCATGGCCAACTTGACCCGCACGAACGGCAAGCCGTGTTCCATGCGTTTCAGGAAACCTTCGTTGAGCTTGCGCGCTTCGCCTTCCAGCACGCCGCTTTCAATGGCGATGCCGGCCTGGGCCAGACGCTGCATGCCGCGACCAGCGACCGACGGGTTCGGGTCCTGCATCGCCGCGACCACACGGGCGAGGCCGGCATTCACCAGCGCATCGGCACAGGGCGGCGTGCGGCCATGGTGGCTGCACGGTTCGAGGGTCACGTAAGCGGTGGCACCCCGAGCCTTGTCGCCTGCGGCGCGCAAGGCGTGAACTTCGGCGTGGGGTTCGCCGGTGCGCACATGCCAGCCTTCGCCGACAATCTGCCCGTCCTTCACGATCACACAGCCAACCCGTGGGTTGGGATGCGTCGTGTAGTGACCTTTGCGCGCCAGTTCGAGGGCGCGGGCCATGTAATGGGCGTCGAGGATGGCTTGTTCGGGGGGGGTGGTCATTCTTTCACCGGCTCACGGGCCAGGCGATCGATCTCTTCGCGGAACTCGTTCAAGTCCTGGAAGCGCCGATACACGGAGGCAAAACGAATGTAGGCGACTTCGTCGAGCTTTTGCAGCTCGGCCATCACCAGTTCACCGACCACGAGGGATTTGACCTCACGCTCGCCGGTGGCGCGCAGTTTGTGTTTGATGTGCACCAGCGACGATTCGAGGCGCTCGACACTCACCGGGCGCTTCTCCAGCGCCCGCTGCATGCCGGCGCGCAGTTTTTCTTCGTCGAACGGCTGACGGCTGCCGTCGGTTTTGATCAGGCGCGGCAACACCAGTTCGGCGGTCTCGAACGTCGTGAAACGCTCGCCGCAGGCCAGGCATTCACGCCGGCGGCGCACCTGTTCGCCCTCGGCGACCAGACGCGAGTCGATGACCTTGGTGTCGTTGGCACCGCAGAAGGGACAGTGCATGGTGGCAGGCAACAAAAAAAGGGAGGGCCATGGTAGCGCATCCCCGTGGCAAGACAAGCCATAGGGTTTGCGGTATACAGACGAGCTATATGTTTGATTCATGGATTTCACCTTGCTGGAGCCACACATGTCGCTACGACCGCTCGTCCTGCTCAGTGTTTTAAGCCTGCTGGTGGCCTGTGGCAGCGATGCGCCCAAACCCCAGCCGCCGACACCCGGCCCCGCGCCGCAACAGGCGCAGAAGAAAGCCAAGGAATCAGCTGACCTCGGCCCGCTGCCGGCCTATCAGCGCGAATTGAGCGGTACCTTGCAGGGTGTGCCTGCCGGTGCCGAAGTCGAGCTGGCGCTGCTGGTGATCGACGATAAATCCCGTCCGCAACAATTGCTCGCCAGCTCCAGCCTGATCGGCACGAATCAGGCGTTGCCGTTTCGCCTGCGCTTCAACCCGGAATCCTTCCCGGTCGGCGCCCGCGTTGAATTGCGCGGCCGCGCCAGCCAGTCCGGCCAGTTGATCCTGCACCTGCCGTCGCAAACTATTAGCCAACCGACGACCCAGGCTTTGGGCCAACTGCAATTCGTCAAAGCCCCATGATTGCACCGCTCGACCTGCAACAGGCGCTCGGTGAACTGCTGGGAGATGCGCAGCTCGTCGCTTGTGCGTTACCGGACACCGACCTGAAACTCTGGCTGATCGACGGCGACAACATGGACCGCGCCTTCAGCCAGGACGAAATCCAGCGGATTCTGCATGAACCGCCGTACTGGAGTTTCTGCTGGGCCAGTGGCCTGGCGGTGGCGCGCTATCTCGCTGAGTTTCCGGAGTGGGTCAAAGGCAAGCGCGTGCTGGATTTCGGCGCTGGTTCCGGGGTGGCGGGAATTGCCGCGCTAAAAGCCGGGGCGTTGGAAGTGGTGGCCTGTGACCTGGACCCGCTGGCGATTGCTGCGTGTCGGGCGAATGCTCGGCTTAATGACGTAGAACTCAATTATTCGACGGATTTCTTTGCCGAGGCGGATCGCTTTGATCTGATCCTCGTCGCCGATGTGCTGTACGACCGGGCGAATCTGCCACTGCTCGATGAGTTCTTGAGTCGCGGCCAGGAAGCCTTGGTGGCGGATTCTCGGGTGAGGGATTTTCGTCATCCGTCGTACCGGCGCATCGAAATGCTGGAGGCGATGACCTTGCCTGATCTGGCCGAGCCTGAAGAGTTTCGGTATGTGAGCCTTTACCATGCGCGGCGCTCTTAAAAGCTTCGCGAGCAAGCCTCGCTCCTACAGGGTTTGTGGTGATTTCGAATTCGACGCGGACCCTGGGTTTGTGGTGATTTCGAAACCGGCGCAGGCCGGGGATTTATATTGATTTCGAATTCGACGCGGACCTGTAGGAGCGAGGCTTGCCCGCGAAGGCGTCCTGTCAGACTGCCCACACTTCCGGCCGCACCCCGCCAAGCCGTATAGTTGCCTCATTCACGCTTCCAAGAGATCCCCCATGAGTCAGGAAACGCCGTACATCTTCGACGCCACGACTGCTGATTTCGACCAGTCGGTGATCGAGAACTCTTTTCACAAACCGGTGCTGGTGGATTTCTGGGCCGAATGGTGCGCGCCGTGCAAGGCACTGATGCCAATGCTGCAAACCATCGCCGAGAGCTATCAGGGCGAGTTGCTGCTGGCCAAGGTCAATTGCGACGTCGAGCCGGACATCGTCTCGCGCTTCGGCATTCGCAGCCTGCCGACCGTGGTGCTGTTCAAGGACGGTCAACCAGTGGACGGTTTTGCCGGTGCACAACCGGAATCCGCGGTCCGCGCCATGCTTGAACCGCATGTGCAGATGCCGCCACCGGCTGCGGCCGATCCGTTCGAGCAGGCTCAGGCGTTGTTCGATGACGGTCGTTACGCCGATGCCGAAGCGGCGCTGGTGCTGATGCTCACTGAGGACAACACAAACGCCAAGGCGTTGATCCTCTACGCGCGCTGCCTGACTGAACGCGGCGAACTGGACGAAGCGCAAACCGTGCTCGACGCGGTCAAGAGCGATGAGCACAAAGCAGCGTTAGCCGGAGCCAAGGCGCAGATCAAGTTCCTCGGTCTGGCGCGTGATCTGCCGGATGCCGCCGACTTGAAAGCGCGCCTGGCGAAAGATCCGCAGGACGATGAAGCGGTGTATCAACTGGCGATCCAGCAACTCGCTCGCCAGCAGTATGAAGCGGCGCTGGATGCACTACTGAAGCTGTTCATCCGCAACCGCAGCTACAGCGAAGGCCTGCCGCACAAAACCTTGCTGCAGGTGTTCGAACTGCTGGGCAATGATCATCCGCTGGTGACGGTGTACCGCCGCAAGATGTTTGCTGCGCTTTATTAAGCCCTCATTCGATCCAGCTGTAGAGCGGCGTATCCCCGCCACTCACCACTTTCACGTCCGAACTATGGCGCAAGCGCACCAGCAAGCGCTTGCCTGCCGTCGCGCTACCGGTCAGCCCTTCAAGCTGATCAAGCAGATCCGGGCCACTGAGCTGCCCGGCCTTGCGCAACAGGTCTTTGGCCACCTGCCACAGGGCATCGTCCTGATTCAGCGGTTTCGCCGCCACAGGCGCCGCAGCCGATGCTGCCTGTGCGGCCTGCAATGGCGCACCGAACTGCAATCCAAGCCGCGCCCAATCCGCTTCATCGAGCTCCAGGATCAAATCCACCGGCAGCTCGCCGACGGTTCCGCGTATCCGCAACATTAGGTTCGCTCCCGCATATTGTGACCTGCATGCTCCCACGGCAATTGCTCAGCGCCAAGCGCGCCGACAGCAAAGCACATCACCTCAGCGACTCAACGCTCACCGTTCAATTGAAAGAATATTCATTGCGCCAGCTGCGTCTCGCCCTATTTTTTTATTACACCATCCCCATAGCGATCCGGGAGTTGGCCTTGTTTCCAGAGTTTTCATCGCTTTAAAAAAAGCCACCATCATGATAAATTATTTCAAATAAATCCTGCCCGCTGTTTGCTAGCACCCGTTAAAGCCGACTGCCGTTTACCTAGATTCACTTTCGCTAGGGCGGTTTTGGCTGCCCATCGCTCAGGGAAGAACTCCTGTGACAGTCGATAACACTGCCCTTGCACCTCCATTGGTTGTTGATCTGGACGGCACTTTGCTGCGTTCTGATCTGCTGCTCGAAACCGGGATGGCATTCGTCCGGCACAAACCGCTGAGCCTGTTCAAGCCTATTCGTTGGCTACTCAAGGGCAAGGCTGCGTTGAAAGAAGGCCTTGCCAAAGCAACCCATCTCGACGTGACAGTTCTACCTTATGATCAGGAAGTCATAGCGCTCATCGAACGCGAGCGCGTAAAAGGCCGGACCATTGTGTTGGCAACCGCCAGCCACATTTCACTGGCTGAGCGTATTGCCGAGCATTTGCAACTATTCGATCAGGTATTGGCGTCGAACAGTGAACGCAACCTGTCATCGCATAAAAAACGCGATTTGCTTGTAGAGCTTTATGGCGCGCAAGGGTTTGATTACATCGGCAACTCGCTTGATGACATTGAAGTATGGAAATCAGCGCGTAGTGCATATGTTGTCAATCCTGAATCTGGCGTAGAGCGACGCGCTGCAGCCCATGGCAACGTCAAACAAGTTATCCAGTCAAACACGCCGGGGTTGAATCACTGGATGAAGGCACTTCGTCTTCACCAGTGGATGAAGAACGCGCTGATTTTTGTGCCTCTGTTCGCAGCACACCAAATAACCAATCCATTGCTGGTCTGGCAAGGCCTCGTGGCATTTCTGCTTTTCGGTCTTTGCGCGTCCAGCGTTTACTTGCTGAATGATCTTCTCGACCTTGCCGACGATCGCCATCATGCCTCCAAGCGCAATCGACCGTTTGCCGCAGGTCGACTCTCCATAAAGTCCGGACTGATCGCATTTCCTGCATTCCTTGCAACAGCCTTTATCGGCGCATTACTGCTGTTGCCCTGGCAATTCGCTGCCGTCCTGGCTGCCTATTACGTTCTGACGCTGGCCTACTCGCTGTCACTTAAACGGCACATGGCAATCGATGTCATCTCGCTTGCCATCCTTTACACCGTGAGAATCATTGCCGGGGCAGCCGCTACAAGCCTGGAACTGACGTTCTGGATCCTGGCTTTCTCGATGTTCATCTTCCTGAGCCTGGCGCTTGTCAAACGGTATGCGGAGTTGAGAGATGCGCGCAAAAAAGGGCACACCGAAAAGACCCGCGGCCGCGGCTACTACCCCGACGACCTGGAAATGATCTCATCGCTAGGCGCCTCCTCCGGATACCTGGCGGTCATGGTTCTCGCGCTGTATATCCATGATCAGTCGACGAACGCCCTCTACTCCCATCCGCAAGTGATCTGGCTTGCGTGTCCTCTGCTGCTCTTCTGGATCACTCGCATTTGGATGTTGACCCATCGCGGCCAGATGCATGACGATCCGGTTGTGTTCGCGGTACGCGATCGAATCAGTCTGATGGTCGGCGCGTTGTTCGCCCTGGTTTTCTGGATAGCAGCATGACGGACCGTCGCTACTCATGGGGGCGCTACCCCGATATCCCCCAAACGGCCCACGCGTGTAGTTGGCGCAGCGAAGTACCCGAGTTGATAAGTGCGGTGGCGACCGAGCACCACTCCACCCTTGCGTTTGGCAATGGCCGCAGCTACGGCGACAGCTGCCTGGCAATCACTGATCAGGTCATACAACTACGCACGCTCAATCGCTTCATCGAAGTGGATTGGGAGCACGGTATTGTAACGGCCGAAGCAGGTGTCACCCTTGCTGAAATTCTGGCGCTGAGCATACCGAAGGGATGGTTCCTGTCAGTCACCCCTGGCACTCAATTCGTAACACTGGGGGGAGCCATCGCCAACGATGTACATGGCAAAAATCACCATCTACGCGGAACATTCGGCAACCACGTTCACAGTTTCGGTTTACTGCGCCATGGGCAGCCGCCCCTGAACTGCTCGCCTTGCGAAAATCCCCAATTGTTCGCCGCAACCATTGGCGGTCTTGGCCTGACCGGTGTCATCACGTGGGCAAAAATCCAGTTGATTCCAATCAATTCGAGCCAGATCGACAGCACTATCGTGCGTTTCGAAAATCTCGCCGAGTTTTTCCGGCTTTCGGCAGAACTGGATCATTTGCATGAGTACAGCGTGGCGTGGATCGACTGTCTGGCAAAAGGAACCAAAACAGGAAGAGGCGTGTTCACAGTTGGCGATCATGCGCCCTATGGCTCATTGAGCGTCGAAAAACGTAAAAAACTGCATGTACCGGTCACGCCGCCATTTTCCCTGATCAACAATCTTTCCTTGCACGCGTTCAATGAAACCTACTGGCGCGTACATCCAGCGACCCCGTCACGTCGCAGGGTAAGTTATGAACCTTTCTTTTATCCGCTGGACGGGATACTTGAGTGGAATCGAATATACGGGCGCAAAGGGTTCCAGCAGTATCAATGCGTCATACCCGATGCTGTGGCTGAAGTCGCCATGAATGAGTTGCTGGCCGTGATTGCAGCTTTCGGTCAGGGCTCATTCCTCGCGGTACTCAAGCGCTGTGGCAGCGTCGCTTCACCGGGACTACTGTCGTTCCCGCTGCCAGGCACTTCACTCGCTCTGGACTTCCCGCAAAACGCAGACTTGACCGCGCTGTTCCAACGCATGGACGCCATTGTGCATCAAGCCGGTGGCAGGCTTTATCCGGCAAAGGATGCGCATATGAACGGTAACGACTTCCGTCAGGCGTATCCGGCCTGGGAACAACTGGAAGCACTGCGCGATCCGTCCCTACTATCCCGTTTCTGGAAACGAGTCACTTCATGAAAAAGGTTTTGATTGTCGGAGCAACCTCGTCCATTGCCAGCGCTTGCGCACGCCTGTGGGCCCAACAGGGAAGTGAATTTTTCCTGGTTGCCCGTAATGCCGAGAAACTTGAACAGACTCGTGCTGACCTAATCGCTCAGGGCGCCAAGTCGGTCAATGTGCATATGATGGATGCGGTGGACTTTTCCGCCCATCCGGCCATGCTGGAAAACTGCCTTGTTGAGCTGCGCCAGATAGATATTGCCTTGATCGCCCATGGCACGCTGCCGGATCAAAAAGCCTGCGAACAGGCCCCCGAAGTTGCACTTCAGGAATTCGCCAACAACGGCACGTCAGTTATTTCGTTATTGACCGTTCTGGCGAACCACTTCGAAAAACAACGTTGTGGCACCCTGGCAGTCATTTCATCTGTGGCTGGCGATCGCGGACGCCCCTCCAACTATCTGTACGGCACGGCCAAAGCGGCTGTTTCGACATTTTGCGAAGGTTTGCGCGCACGCATGTTCAAAGTCGGCGTTCACGTAATTGATATCAAGCCAGGTTTTGTGGATACCCCGATGACCAAAGGCTTGCCGTTGCCAGGCCCACTGGTCAGTTCGCCCGAAAAAGTCGCACAGCGTATCGTCAAGGGTATTGAAGGAAAGGTAGATGTTCTTTATGCACCAGGATTTTGGGCGCTGATCATGTTGATCATCAGAAACGTGCCTGGTTTTTTATTCAAAAGAGCAAATCTTTGAATACAGAGCAACTGCATATCAATCGCGGAACAAATTGAATGACGAACATTGAACAACACACAGCCGTAAACTTCCGTACATACAGAAATTTATTTACAACAGCCATTCGCCTTTTACTCGTCATCACGATTGCTTGCCTGTTCATTCCGTTTTACCCGAAAATGCCAGCGGCTGGCCTGGACAATTCGTGGATGTTCGGCATGAACGAGGCCATTGCGCAGCATATGGCATTTGGCCGTGATGTCATATTTACGTTTGGCCCGTATGCCTCGGTCTACACAAAAGAGTACCACCCCGCTACCGGATCTTTAATGCTGCTGGGCAGCGTGTTTCTTGCCTTGGCATATACCATCGGAACGCTGTTCCTGATCAATAAAGAGCGATGGTGCCTAGGGCTTGTTTACAGCCTTTTTCTGGCGAGCCTCGTCTACTCGCGCGACTCTCTACTGTTTTCTTTCACGCTGATCGTGGCCGCCAGTGCCTACAAGGCGATGATGTTAAAAGAAACAGGCTCCGAGAAGAGCAAGTCGATCAACCTCGCCCTGATCATTCTGCTTTTCAGCCTGGGCCTGCCTGCGCTAATCAAGGGTTCGATGCTGATTCTCTGCGGGGCAATTTCCATACTCTGTTTTCTGCTGTTCGTAATGAAGAAAGAGAAAGCACTGGCGGTCATGTCCCTCGCACTTCCGGCAAGCTCGATGATATTTTTCTGGCTTGTATCCGGACAGTCCATAAGTGATATGCCTGCATACATAGCGAACATGGGCCCTATTGCGTCAGGCTACACCGACGCGATGTCTTACGTTGGCAAAGTCAGCGAGATCTGGAATTATCTGCTGGCGTCAGCAGTACTATGCGCGGGGCTGTTCGCGAACAGAAGACAGTTCAAACCCGAAAACATGTTCTTGTGGTGTATTTTTTCTGTCTTTCTGTTCCTGGCATTCAAGGGTGGTTTTGTCAGACATGATGGGCACGCTTCAATGGCGGCCATTTCCTTGATAACAGCCGCACTTATTTACCTTTCGGTAACAAGCAACAAGCTCAATCTGGCGGTCGCAGGCTTATGCATCCTTGCGAGTTTTTACATCATCAATAACTACGTAAAAACCAACACTGCCTTCCTCAAACACAATATCGTTCAAACTTACACCAAGGCATACGAAGGGATATCCAACAGTCTTGAAGACAGCCATTGGCTGGACAAGAAATTCAGTGCTGCAGTCAACAATATCAAAGAATCTGCGAACCTCCCGATTCTTCAGGGAACAACCGACATATACTCTTACAGCCAGTCCGACTTAATCGCCTCGGGCAACCAGTGGAATCCGCGTCCAATCCTGCAAAGCTATTCCGTCTATACCGAATCTCTGGCCATAAAGAACAGAGATCATCTGCTCGGAGCCAACGCACCCGACAACATCATTTTTAGTGTGGAACCTCTGGATCACAGATTCCCGGCCCTCGAAGACGGGACGAGCTGGCCAGCGTTGTTAAGTAACTACCATCCGACAATGTTGCGGGCTGATAATCGCCTGTTTCTGGCGAAAAACCCGACGCCGACCAATGATGCCAATCCCACGACCATCCAGAGCGCAATCCACCACTTAGGTGAAGAGATCTCTGTCCCTGACATGGCGTCTCCAGTATTTGTCGAACTGGACATCAAGCCCAACCTGTTTGGACACCTTGCCAATATCTTGTTCAAGTCAGCACAACTGAAGATAAAAGTTACGCTGACGGGCGGCCAGAGCCAGGAATACCGGCTCATATCGGGGTTCACTAAATCGGGCTTCATCATTTCGCCACTTGTGGAAAACACCAGCGACTTCGGCATGCTGTTTGGCGACTCATCGTTCTACGAGCACAAGCGGGTCAAGTCATTCAGCATCGTTCAAGTAAAGGGCAAGACAACTTTCTGGCAAAATGAGTTTTCAGTGAAGTTTAAAAGCCTCGATCTGCCACCGCCAATCGATCTGAAAAAGCTTTACACCTTTGACCCCGTCACGGATGCACAGTCGGACCCGCAAAAAGCGCCTGATAGTTACTGCTTGGGGGTTATTGATCTGGTCAACGGAGTACCACCGACGAAAGCCATGGCGACTTCCAGTCTTCTGAGAGTCGATGGCTGGCTCGCGACGTCGACAGCCGAGGGACCGCGACCTGCAACGCCGGTCATCGTGCTTTGGAACAAGAATGGCCAGGTGAAACTGATATATACACGTGTATCGATGCGGCCTGATGTTGGCGCCGCACTCAAGAACCCTGATCTCGATAAGGCGGGCTACGTCGCTAATGCAGACGTTTCCGGACTTGATGGCGAATACTCTCTGAGCCTGGGATTCAAAGAGGCGGACCAGGTAAAAATCTGTCAGCCATCCCAAAGCATTGTAACCATTGGCAAGCGGACAACTCATGCAGACAAATAAAATCATATTACCGGGCGGTGCTGGCCTGGTTGGGCAAAATCTGGTTGCCCGCTTGAAAGCCAAAGGCTACAACAACATCGTTGTTTTGGATAAGCACCTGAAAAACATCGAAGTGTTGAAGAGAGTCCAGCCTGACATCACGGTTGAGTTCGCAGATCTGGCAGAGCCGGGCCAATGGCAGCGACACTTCGTCGGTGCCGACGTGGTGGTGATGTTGCAAGCCCAGATTGGCGGCAACGATTACCAGGAGTTCATAAGGAACAACGTCGACTCAACTCGTTTGATTCTTGAGGCCATCAAGGCTAACGACGTACCGCGACTCGTCCATATCAGCTCTTCCGTTGTAGAGTCGGTAGCGGACGACTTTTATACCAGGAGCAAGAAAGATCAGGAGCAGATGGTGCTGGAAAGTGGCATTGCGTGTCCTATCCTGCGGCCTACCTTGATGTTCGGCTGGTTCGACCGTAAGCATTTAGGTTGGCTTTCCCGCTTCATGAAAAAAGTGCCGGTTTTTCCAATTCCAGGACATGGCCGATACATGCGCCAGCCCCTGTATGCGGGGGATTTCTGCAATGTCATCATCAACTGCATTGACAATCGGGAGCATAACGGAATCTACAATATTTCCGGCCATGAGAAAGTTGACTACATTGATATCATTCGTGAAATCAAGAAAGCCACGCGATTGAAAACGCCAATAGTAAAAATCCCGTACAGCTTGTTCTATGCGCTGATCTGGATATGGGGCCAATTTGATAAGAACCCGCCATTCACCACTCAACAGTTAGCCGCCCTCAGCGCCAAGGACGAGTTTGAGGTGATTGATTGGCCAACCATCTTCAATGTCCCGTTTACTCCGTTTGCCAAGGCAATAGACGAGACCTTCAACGACCCTAATTACAGCAAATTCGTACTGGAGTTTTAACCATGGGCCAGCGTATTGCTGTTCTCGGCGCGGGCCCTATGGGGTTGGCTGTTGCTTATCAATTGGCGCGCGACGGCCACAACCCGGTTGTATTTGAAGCCGACGACCGTGTGGGGGGGATGACCGCCTCGTTCGACTTTTCAGGATTGAGTATCGAGCGTTATTACCATTTCCATTGCATTTCCGACCATGCATTTCTTACCGTACTCTCAGAACTGGGCTTGGCCGACAAGATGCACTGGGTCGAAACAAAGATGGGGTACTGGTATCAGGACCAACTCCAGCCTTGGGGCAATCCGATAGCGTTGCTGAAATTTCGCGGTCTCGGTCTGATCGCCAAGATTCGCTACGGGCTACATGCGTTTCTTTGCACCAAACGCAACGACTGGAAGCCTCTCGACAATGTTGAAGCGACCGGCTGGATCAAGCGTTGGGTGGGCCCTCAAGCATGGGAAGTACTCTGGCGGCGCTTGTTCGACTACAAATTCTATGACTACAGCGACAACCTTTCCGCTGCCTGGATCTGGAGCCGGATCCGCCGAATCGGTCGCTCTCGCTACAGTCTGTTCAAGGAAAAGCTTGGCTACCTTGAAGGTGGCTCAGACACTCTTCTTCGCGCACTGAAAGCCGATATCGAGGCCAATGGCGGCGATATCCGCCTGCAAACGCCTGTAACCCGCGTGGTGATCGAAAACGGCAAAGTCCAAGGCGTTGAAGTCGGTACCACGGTAGAGGCATTTGATAAGGTCATCAGTACGATTCCGTTGCCTTTTGTGCCCCGGGTCATGCCGGATCTGCCAAGCGAAATTCTCGCCAAATACAAGGCTGTGAAAAACATTGCAGTCGTTTGCGTCATCGCAAAATTAAGCAAACCGGTGTCAGAGAACTTCTGGTTGAACACCAACGATCCTGAAATGGACATTCCAGGGTTGGTGGAATACTCGAATCTACGTCCTCTGGATCAGCATATTGTGTACGTTCCGTTTTACGTACCTGGAGAGCATCCAATGTTCTCGGAACCTGATCAGGCCTTCCTCGACAAAGTTCAGCGTTATCTCAAGAAGATCAATCCGGCACTGCAGGATGAAGATTTCATTGAGTTGCGTGCGAGTCGGTACCGATATGCCCAACCTATCTGTGATCCGGGCTATCTGGAAAAACTGCCTCCTGTTTCTCTCCCCATTGAAGGATTGTGGGTGGCAGACACGTCCTACTACTATCCGGAAGATCGGGGCATTTCCGAGAGTATCGATTTCGGTCGTCAAATGGCGCGAGATATTTCTTCGTGATACAGCAATTCATGTCCAGGCAGTTTCTGACTTTTCTGCTGACGGGCGGTACTGCCGCGGCCGTCAATTTCGGTTCCAGGGTTCTTTACAACCAGTGGACAAGTTTTTCGACTGCCGTCGTTCTGGCTTATCTAACGGGTATGATTACTGCCTTCATACTTTCAAGGCTTTTTGTCTTCTCCGACAGCCAGCAAGCAGTGCATAAATCTGCAATGTTCTTCGTGCTGGTCAATCTGGTTGCCATACTGCAAACCTTTTTGATCAGCGTGGGGCTCGCTTATTACGTCCTGCCTGCGCTGGGCGTCACCCTGCTGGTTCCGGAAATAGCTCACGCCATCGGTGTGGTTGTGCCGGTGTTCACCAGTTATCTGGGGCATAAAAGATGGTCGTTTCGTTAGAACCAGTCTTTGAACAAAGAACTGCCCTGGCGTCAGCAGCTCGATGAACTGATCGATACGGTTGTCGCAACTCGGCCATGAGTTGTGGCAACCACGATACTTGCCCGCCAGCCCTCTCTGGCGCGCGCCACATGTACCTTCCGCCTCCGCCATTCGAAACCTGCAAAGCCATTCTGCAATCGAAAGCGCTCGTCTGACGCAAATGCCAAGCGTTTGGACGACACGGCCTGAATTGGGACTTGTGCATCCTCCATCACGCGGGCAGAATCCACCAACTTTCGTTATAAGATTACATAACAAACTCTTCACTTTACTTCCCGGAGACCGCCATGCGTCGTCTGCTTCTCGCTCTGCCGTTTGCCCTGTTGCCGCTGGCCGTCGCCTATGCCGCTGATGAACACGGTAGCCTCGGCGCTCATGAACATGGCGTCGGCCGCCTGAACGCGGCGCTGGACGGCCAGACCCTGGAACTGGAACTGGAAAGCCCGGCGATGAACCTGGTGGGCTTCGAACACGCCGCCACCAGCGATGCCGACAAAGCCAAAGTCGCCGCCGCCAAGGCGAAGCTGGAAAACCCGCTGGCGCTGTTCAACCTGCCGAAAGCCGCCGGTTGCAAGGTCGCGACCCAGGAACTGGAAAGCCCGCTGTTCGGTGACAAGCCGGACGCCGACGATGATCACGACGAAGCGGACAAGGACGGTCACGAGCATCACCACGACCACAGCGAAATCCACGCCCACTACCAATTCAGTTGCTCGGCACCCGGCGCGCTGAAAACCCTGGACCTGGCGACGATCTTCAACACCTTCCCGGCGACCCAGAAGATTCAGGTACAACTGATCAGCCCGAGCGGCCAGCAAGGCGTTGAAGTGACGGCCAAGGCTGCAGCCCTGAAGTTCTGATCCACCACAAACCCCTGTAGGAGCTGACGAGTGAAACGAGGCTGCGATCTTTTGACCTTGATCTTTAAAGTCAAAAGATCGCAGCCTCGTTTCACTCGTCAGCTCCTACACAGGTCATCAACACCCATGAAATCGGCGCCATGACCCAAGCACTCATCGAACTGTCCGACCTGGGCTTCAGTTGGCCCGGTCATCCGCCGCTGCTGGATATCCCGGCGTTTCGCCTGGAGCCCGGTGAAACCCTGTTCCTCAAAGGCCCCAGCGGCAGTGGCAAGACCACCCTGCTCGGCCTGCTCGGCGGAGTGCAGAAGCCGGATCGCGGCAGCATCCGTTTGCTCGGCCAGGAGCTGACCGACCTCGGCGCCGGTGCGCGGGATCGCTTTCGTGTCGATCACACCGGCTACATCTTCCAGCAGTTCAACTTGCTGCCGTTTCTCTCGGTACGCGAGAACGTCGAGTTGCCCTGCCACTTTTCCAAATTGCGCGCCGAACGCGCGAAACAGCGCCACGGCAGCGTCGATCAGGCCGCCGCCACCCTCCTCGCGCATTTGGGTTTGAAGGATGAAAGCATCCTCGGCCGTCGTGCCGATTCATTGTCCATCGGCCAGCAACAACGGGTTGCCGCCGCTCGGGCGTTGATCGGCCAACCGGAACTGGTGATCGCCGACGAACCGACTTCGGCGCTGGACTACGACGCTCGCGAGAATTTCATTCGCCTGCTGTTCGCCGAGTGCCGCGAGGCGGGTTCTAGCCTGTTGTTCGTCAGCCATGACCAGAGCCTCGCGCCGCTGTTCGACCGCAACCTGTCGCTGACCGAGCTCAATCGCGCCGCCACCCCGTTCGAGGTCTGAGATGTATTTGTTTCGTCTAGCCCTGGCCAGCCTGGCTAACCGCCGCTTCACCGCGATACTCACCGCGTTCGCCATCGCCCTGTCGGTGTGCCTGCTGTTAGCGGTGGAACGCGTACGCACCGAAGCCAAGGCCAGTTTCGCCAGCACCATCAGCGGCACCGACCTGATCGTCGGCGCCCGTTCCGGTTCGGTGAATCTGTTGCTGTATTCGGTGTTCCGCATCGGCAACGCCACCAACAACATCCGTTGGGACAGCTTCGAACAATTCGCCAACAACCCGAAAGTGAAGTGGGCGATCCCGATGTCCCTCGGCGATTCCCATCGTGGTTATCGCGTGATGGGCACCACCGAGGCCTACTTCGAGCACTACCAGTACGGTCATCAGCAACACCTGGAACTGGCTGACGGCCGCGCCTTCGCCACCGACCCGTTCGAAGTGGTGCTCGGTGCCGAAGTCGCGGATGCGCTGCACTACAAACTCGGCGACAAACTGGTGTTGTCCCACGGCGTGGCGGTAATCAGCCTGGTCAAGCACGACGACAAACCCTTCACCGTGGTCGGCATTCTGAAACGCACCGGCACCCCGGTGGACCGCACGTTGCACATCAGCCTCGGCGGCATGGAAGCGATCCATATCGACTGGCACAACGGCGTGCCCGCCCAGGGCAAAGGCCGGATCAGCGCCGATCAGGCGCGCAACATGGACCTGACGCCGCAAGCGATCACCGCGTTCATGCTCGGCCTCAACAGCAAGATTTCGACCTTCGCGGTACAGCGTGAAATCAACGAATTCCGTGGCGAACCGATGCTGGCGATCCTGCCGGGCGTGGCGTTGCAGGAGCTGTGGAGTTTGATGAGCACCGCCGAAAAAGCCTTGTTCGTGGTCTCGCTGTTTGTGGTGTTGACCGGGTTAATCGGCATGCTCACGGCGATCCTCACCAGCCTCAATGAACGGCGCCGCGA
The DNA here is from genome assembly GCF_024296925.1 of Pseudomonas nunensis. NCBI lineage: Bacteria > Pseudomonadati > Pseudomonadota > Gammaproteobacteria > Pseudomonadales > Pseudomonadaceae > Pseudomonas > Pseudomonas nunensis. Next base: position 7,010,733 of record NZ_CP101125.1, on the reverse strand, counting down.
AATGGCGATCCTGCGTTCGGTGGGCGCGCGGCCGTGGCACATCGCGACGCTGCTGGTGCTGGAAGCCTTTGCCCTGGCACTGTCCGGGGTGATTGCCGGCGTGGCGTTGTTGTACGTGTGCATCGCCGCCGCCCAAGGTTATGTGCAGGCGAATTACGGTTTGTACCTGCCGCTGTCGTGGCCGAGCGAATATGAATGGACGCTGCTCGGTGGCATCCTGATCGCGGCGCTGCTGATGGGCAGCGTGCCGGCCTGGCGCGCATATCGCCAATCACTGGCCGATGGCCTGTCGATCCGTTTATGAGGACGTTGAAGATGCCCCGCGCTCTGCTCGCGCTGTTGATGCTGGTCGCCCTGCCGCTGTGGGCGGCCGAGCCGAAGGATTTGACCTGGTCGGAAATGATCCCGCCGGACGCCCCGGCGGAAGTGCCGAACATGACGCCGCTGCATGATCTGTCGCAGATGAGCAGCACCCTTGAGTCGGCGCCTGCCGCCAAGCAGGACCTGCCGAATGCGCCGGTGGTGAAAAGCCTCGACGGTCAGAACATCCGCTTGCCGGGTTACATCGTGCCGCTGGAAGTGAGCGAGGAAGGACGCACGACGGAGTTTTTGCTGGTGCCGTACTTCGGCGCCTGCATCCACGTGCCGCCACCGCCGTCGAACCAGATCGTGCATGTGAAAAGCGAAGTCGGCGTGAAGCTGGATGAGTTGTATCAGCCGTACTGGATCGAGGGTTCGTTGCAGGTTAAAGCGTCCAGCAGCGAGTTGGCGGATGCGGGTTATCAGATGGAGGCGGACAAGATTTATGTGTATGAACTGCCGGAGTGAATCCGTAGTTCTGTGTTGATTGTAAGGACGCCTTCGCGGGCAAGCCTCGCTCCTACAAGGTCACCACCGATCCTGTAGGAGCGAGGCTTGCCCGCGAAGAGGCCGGCAAAGGTTCCACAAAAACCCACCCCATCACTGTTTCATTGAGCTGCATCAAAAGACCGTATCAGATGGCTCTTTACCATTGGACATCGAACATTTTTAACGTCCTTTGGAGCCCCCATGAACAAGTCCAAGCTCTGCGCCTCGCTGTTTGCCCTCGCGCTCGCAGCCCCGCTCGCCCACGCCCACGAGGCCGGCGACATCATCGTTCGCGCCGGTGCGATCACCGTCAACCCGAAAGCCGACAGCTCCAGCGTCAAGGTTGACCAGGGTCCGTTGGCCGGTGCCGATCTGGGTGGCAAGGCCACCATGAGCAGCGACACGCAACTGGGTTTGAACTTTGCCTACATGATCGACAGCCACTGGGGGATCGAGCTGCTGGCCGCCTCGCCGTTCGAGCATGACGTGAAGATCAAAGGCACTGCGTTGGGCGCGGCCAACGGCAAACTCGGCACCCTGAAACACCTGCCGCCGACCCTCAGCGTCGTGTACTACCCACTCGACGGCAAGTCCGCGTTCCAGCCGTATGTCGGCGCCGGTATCAACTACACCTGGATCTACGACGAACACGTCGGCAGCGAAGCCCAGGCCAACGGCTTCAGCAACTTCAAGGCGAAAAACTCCTGGGGCATGGCGTTCCAGGTTGGTGCTGACTACATGATCACCGACAACATCATGCTCAACGCCCAGATGCGCTACATCGACATCGACACCCGCGCGACCGTGGAAAACGACGCCGTGGCGCCGGGCACTCGGGCCAAGGTCAATGTGGATGTTGATCCATTCATCTACATGGTCGGGCTTGGTTACAAGTTCTAAGAGAAACATGACTGGCTGTTGTGGCGAGGGAGCTTGCTCCCGCTGGGCTGCGAAGCAGACCCAAATCCGGCCACTGAGCTTTATTTGGCACACCGCATCGACTGGGTTGCGACTGCTACGCAGTCGAGCGGGAGCAAGCTCCCTCGCCACAGGAGACGGGCTAGCCATAGCTAAAATGCCGGCCATAAAAAAGGCGCCTCAACAGGCGCCTTTTTTTGATCAGCGGCCGAGCAACCGCGCCAGCCCAACACGCATCGGCGTCTGCTCAGGGTAAGTAAACCGCTCCAGCAACCGACGATTGTTCGCCCGCGAGTGACGGATGTCACCGGAACGCGCCGGGCCGTAGCTCACTGGCGGTAACTCACCGACCACTTGCTGCAACGCTTCGAGCATTTGCTTGAGCGTGGTCGCCTGGTTCCAGCCGACATTCACCGCGCCGACTTCGATCTGCGGCTTCTCGATGGCCTGCACCAGCAAATCCACCAGATCCTCAACGTAGACAAAATCCCGGGTCTGCTCGCCATCACCAAACACGGTGATTGGCAGGCCTTTCTGCGCGCGTTCGCTGAAGATGCTGATCACCCCGGAGTACGGCGAGGACGGATCCTGGCGCGGGCCGAAGATGTTGAAGAAACGGAACACCACTGGTTCCAGGCCATGCTGGCGGCGGTAGAAATCGAAGTAGTACTCGCCGGCCAGTTTGTCCGAAGCGTATGGCGTCAGTGGCGCCTTGGCGGTTTCTTCGTCAATCGACTCGCCTTCGCCGTTGTTGCCATACACCGCCGCACTGGAGGCGAACAGCACACGTTTTACGCCGGCCTGGCGCATCGCCTCGCAGACATTCAGGGTGCCGATGAAGTTGCTCTGGTGAGTTTTCACCGGATCGTCCACCGACGCTTGCACCGAGGCCACCGCCGCCAGGTGCGCCACAGCGCTGCAACCGAGCATGGAACGGGCGACCAGTGCCGCATCGGCGACGTCGCCGACGATCAGCTCGACCTTGGGGTTGTCCAGCGGCAGGTTGCTGCGTTTGCCGGTGGACAGGTCATCGAGAATCCGAACCGAATGGCCCTTGGCGAGCAAGGCATCCGTGAGGTGCGAACCGATGAAACCGGCGCCGCCGGTGATGAAAACTGGGCCGTCAGCCATGGCGATAGAACCTATCCAGTAAGCCCGGGAGCGCCGCGCGCCAGGCGCGGGGCTTGATCCCGAAGGTGTGCAGAATTTTCTTGCAGGCCAGCACCGCGTGTTGCGGCTCTTCGGCAGCGTCGGGCCGGGCGGCGTGAGCCTGGGCGGTCGGCGCGTCGATGGCCAGTTCATGCAGGTTGCGTGCTTCGGTGATGATCGCCTGCCCCAATGCCAGCGGCGTGGTCGCCTCATGTCCGGCGTAATGATAGGTGCCCCACAGCGGCGCCGCACAATCGAGTTGCTTGAGCACCGAGATGATCACCCGGGCCGCATCGTCGACCGGCGTCGGATTACCCCGGCGGTCGTCGGCCATCAGCAGTTCTTCCGGTGTTTCAGCCCGCGCGAGGAAGCGCCCGAGGGTGCCGTCAGGGCTGTCGTCGAGCAGCCAGCCGAAACGCAGCAATACGTGTTGCGGGCAGGTAGCGCGCACGCTTTGTTCGATCCGCCACAAGGCCTGACCGCGCAGGCCCAGGGGCACCGGCTCGTCTTTTTCGCTGTAGGCCGTGGCCCGGGAGCCGTCGAAGACGCGATAGCTCGACGGTTGCAGCAAAACGATGTTGTGGTGCTGGCACAGTTCGGCCAGGCGCTCGACCGCGCGTTCCTGCCCGGCCAGACGCTGTTCGCTGACCGCCTCCGCCTGGAACCAGTCAAAGTAGTAGGCGAGGTTGATCAGCGCGTCCGGACGGGTGTCGTCGAGCAGTTGCGTCAAGCTCGCGGCGTCCCAGCCGTCTTGTGGTGGGCGGGGGGCGAGGAAACCGATGTCTTCCTCCGCACCGAGGCGAATCAGCGCCTGCCCAAGGGCATTTCCGCCGCCCAGTAACATAAGGCGCATTCGCATAGAGTCAGCAGGCCCAGTCTGATTGGAACAATGGTTTTATCGACACTGCCCGCAGGCAATGTCGTCGATAGATGCCGGAATCGTTGCATTTTGCGGGTTTAGTGCGCAACCGTCATCCGTAAAGTGTAGATCCCCGATTTTCGCAGTGCCTCTGTGGCGAGGGGGCTTGCCCCCGTTGGGCTGCGCAGCAGCCCCAAAACCTGACTCCCTGTTTCTCCTGACACACCGCATCGCCTGAATATACGACTGCTTCGCAGCCGAACGGGAGCAAGCTCCCTCGCCACAGGGGGGTGATAACCCAAGCGGTACTTGCATCTTCCCCACCCCGCCCGCATAAATTAACCCATGAATCTGCCCATCCCCGCAGACAGTGCCCTGGCCGGCTTCCATCCCGCCGTCAGCGCCTGGTTCAGCAAGACCTTCCCGACGGTCACCGCCGCCCAGGCCCGGGCGTGGCCGTTGATTCGTCAGCATCGCTCGACGCTGATCGCCGCGCCCACCGGCTCCGGCAAAACCCTGACGGCTTTCCTCGCCGTGCTCGACGCGCTGGTGCATCAGGGCCTGGAAAACAACGGCGTGTTGCCCGACGAAACCTTGGTGGTCTACGTCTCGCCGCTCAAAGCGCTGTCCAACGACATCCAGATCAACCTGCAAAACCCGCTGGCCGGGATCACCGAGCAATTGCGCCTGATGGGCTTGCCCGAATTGCAGATCAACACCGCCGTGCGCACCGGCGACACCCCGCAAAAAGACCGCTCGGCGATGCGCAGGACCGCGCCGCACATTCTGGTGACCACCCCGGAATCCCTTTACGTGCTGCTCGGCTCCGACTCTGGGCGAAAAATGCTCGGCACCACGCGCACGGTAATTGTCGATGAAATCCACGCCATCGCCGCCAGCAAACGCGGCAGCCACTTGGCGCTGAGCCTGGAGCGTTTGCAGGCGCTGTGCCCGCACCCGCTGATGCGCATCGGCCTGTCCGCCACGCAGAAACCTATCGAAGCCGTTTCGCGTTTCCTGGTTGGGCGTGATCGTGAGTGCGAAATCATCGACATCGGCCACGCCCGCCCCCGGGATCTGGGCATCGAAGTGCCGCCGGTGCCGCTCTCCGCAGTGATGGCCAATGACGTCTGGGAATTGGTCTACGACCGCCTCGCCGCCCTCGCCCGCGAACACCGCACCACGCTGATTTTCGTCAACACCCGGCGTCTCGCCGAACGCCTGAGCCGGCACCTGAGCGAGCGCCTCGGTAAAGAAGCGGTGGCCGCGCACCACGGCAGCCTGGCCAAGGAATTTCGCCTCGACGCCGAGCAACGGCTCAAGCGCGGCGACCTGCAAGTGCTGATCGCCACCGCGTCGCTGGAATTGGGCATCGATATCGGCGATGTCGATCTGGTCTGCCAGATCGCGTCGCCACGCTCGATTGCCGGATTTCTGCAACGGGTTGGCCGTTCCGGGCACCAGGTCGGCGGCACGCCAAAAGGCCGGTTATTCGCCACCACCCGCGACGATCTGATCGAATGCGCCGCGCTGCTCGACTGCGTGCGCCGGGGCGAACTCGACACCTTGTTGATCCCGGTCGCGCCGCTGGACGTACTGGCCCAGCAAATCATCGCCGAGGTCAGTTGCCAGGAATGGCACGAAGACGCGCTGCTGGCCCTGTTCCGCCAGGCCTCGCCCTACGCCAGTCTCGACGAAAAACACTATAAGGCGCTGCTGCAAATGCTCGCCGAGGGCTACAACGGGCGTCAGGGCATCCGCAGTGCTTTCCTGCATCGCGACGCCGTGAGCCGCACCTTGCGCGGGCGTCGTGGCGCCAAGCTGACGGCGGTGACCAGCGGCGGCACCATCCCGGACAACGCCGACTACAGCGTGTTGCTGGAACCCCAAGGTCTGAACATCGGCAGCGTCAACGAAGACTTCGCCGTGGAGAGCATCGCCGGGGATATCTTCCAACTCGGCAACACGTCGTACCGCATCCTGCGGGTCGACACCGGCAAGGTTCGGGTCGAAGACGCCCAAGGCCAGCCGCCGACCATTCCGTTCTGGCTCGGCGAAGCGCCGGGGCGCAGCGCGGAACTATCGTTCGCCGTGGCGCGCCTGCAAGCGCAACTCGATGATCTGCTCGGCGCTACGCCCGGCAACTTGCAGCCCGCCATGGATTGGCTGACCGGGACCCTCGGCCTCAACCTCGCCAGCGCTGATCAACTGGTGGATTACCTCGCCCGCGCACGCCTGACTTTGGGCGCCCTGCCGTCCCAGGACACGTTGCTGATGGAGCGGTTTTTCGACGAGTCCGGCGGCACCCAACTGATCATCCACACACCGTTCGGCAGCCGCATCAACCGTGCCTGGGGCTTGGCCCTGCGCAAGCGCTTCTGCCGCACCTTCAACTTCGAATTGCAGGCCGCCGCCAGCGAAGATGCGATTGTGCTGTCGCTCTCCACCAGCCACAGCTTTGAACTCGATGACGTCTGGCGCTACCTGCACAGCAACAGCGCCGAGCACATCCTGATTCAAGCCGTGCTTGAGGCGCCGCTGTTTGGCGTGCGCTGGCGCTGGAATGCCGGGGTCGCCCTGGCGCTGCCGCGTTACACCGGCGGGCGCAAGGTTGCGCCGCAGATCCAGCGGATGAAAAGCGAAGACCTGATCGCCAGCGTCTTCCCCGACCAGATTGCCTGCGTGGAAAACCTCGCCGGCGAACGGGAAGTGCCCGAGCATCCACTGGTGGAACAAACCCTCGACGATTGCCTGCACGAAGCCATGGACACCGAAGGCTGGCTCGCGCTGTTGCGGCGCATGGAAAGCGGCGACGTGCGCCTGATCAGCCGCGACCTGCCGGCGCCCTCGCCGCTGGCCGCAGAAATCCTTAGCGCCCGGCCCTACACTTTTCTAGACGATGCACCGCTGGAAGAACGCCGCACCCAAGCGGTAATCAATCGACGCTGGAGCGATCCGCAATCCACCGACGACCTCGGCGCACTGGATGCCGAGGCGATTCAGGCAGTGCGCGATGAAGCCTGGCCTGCGCCCACTGGCGTCGATGAAATGCACGAAGCGCTGATGAGCCTGACGTGCATTTCCGATGCCGAAGCTCAAGCCAACCCGCATTGGCTCGACTGGTTGAACACCCTGGCTGAGTCGGGGCGCGCCAGCCGTTTGCAGCTCGATCACGGGCAATCGTTATGGTTGGCGCTGGAGCGCTTGACCTGCCTGCGAGCGATTTATCCACAAGCGGTTTTAACGCCGCCACTGCAAGCGTTGCCCGGTTTCGATGAAGCCTGGGACATTGATGAAGCGGTGCTGGAAGTGGTTCGTGCGCGGCTTAGCGGGTTTGGTCCCTTACCGCTGAAAGCGATCGCCGAACCGCTCGGATTACCGCCGACTCAAGTCACTCAAGCCCTGGCGCAACTGGAGCGCGAAGGTTATGTGTTGCGCGGGCAATTCACGCCGGGCACTGGTGAAGACGAATGGTGCGAACGGCATTTGCTGGCGCGGATTCATCGCTACACGGTCAAGCGCCTGCGCCGGGAAATCGAGCCGGTGGCGTTGCAGGATTTCATGCGATTTCTGTTCGACTGGCAGCATTTGTCCCCCGCCACCCAAGGCCAGGGCAGTGCGGTGTTACCGGCGATTGTCAGTCAGTTCGAAGGCTACCCCGCCGCTGCATCGGCGTGGGACAGCGACCTCCTGCCGGCGCGGCTCAAGGACTATTCGCCGAGCTGGCTGGATGACCTGTGCCGCAGCGGCAAACTGGTGTGGACGCGCCTGACCGCGCGCAATAAAAGCACGGGCACGGCGCTGCGCAGCACGCCGATTCTGCTGCTGCCACGCAGTCAGGTCGGGTTGTGGAGCTGCTTGACCGAGCAGACGACGGTGAGTGAACTCTCACCCAAGACGCAAAAAGTTTTCGAGGCACTGAGCCAACACGGCGCGTTGTTTTTCGATGAGCTGATCCACGAAGCGCACCTGCTGCGCGCGGAACTCGAAATCGCCTTGCAGGAACTGGTAGGCGCCGGGTTGGTGAACGCCGACAGCTTCGCCGGGTTGCGCGCACTGATCACCCCGGCGAGCAAACGCCAACAGCGCAGCAGTCGGCGTGGGCGTGGGGCGTTTGTCGGCGGCATGGACGATGCCGGGCGCTGGGCTCTGTTACGACGCGGACCGCCAGCACCGGTTGTGGATAACAAACGACCGGCACCGACGCCGAGCGACACCCTGGAACATATCGCCATGACCTTGCTGCGCCGCTACGGCGTGGTGTTCTGGCGCTTGCTGGAACGCGAGGCGGATTGGTTGCCGAGTTGGCGTGAATTGCTGCGCACGTTTCATCGGTTGGAGGCACGGGGCGAGATTCGCGGTGGGCGGTTTGTCAGTGGCTTGGCCGGTGAACAGTTTGCGTTACCGGAGGCGATTCCGTTGCTGCGAGAAGTGCGGCGCCGACCGCATGACGGGAGTCTGGTGGCGGTGTGCGGAGTCGATCCGCTGAACCTGGCCGGGACGTTATTGCCGGGGGTGAAAGTGCCGGCGTTGGCGAGTAATCGGTTGGTGTATCGGGATGGCTTGCCGGCTGCCGCAGAGATTGCAGGGAAGCAGGTTTTTTGGGTGGAGCTGGATCAGTCCGAGAGTGCTGAACTACACAGCAAACTGATCCGGCATTGAGGTTGGTTGGGCCGGCCTCTCCGCGAGCAAGCCCGCTCCCACATTGGAATGCGTTCCCCTGTGGGAGCGGGCTTGCTCGCGAATGGGCCATCAGCCACAACACCGATCATTGAGTTCGCGGTTGATCCGGCAGCAACACCGGCGAGTTCTCCGGTGCCGGCCCTTCCTCTTCGACTCCATCCACCGCCCGATGCGGCATCAACACCTGCTGTGGATAAGTTTGCGCGAAGTGCACCCATGGGCTGTTATCCACAAGTTTTTTCAAGCGCTGGTTAAACGCCCGGCTCACTGCATATTGCCCGCCCGACACTGTGCGGAACTGCGCCGTCAGCACCACGCCGTTGAGGTCCATCTTGTCGACGCCGAACACATCCAGCGGGCCTTGCAGGTTGTACTTGAGGAACGCGTCGTCGCGGATCGAATCCCCTGCCTCGCGGATCAGTTCAATCGCCTTGTCCACATCGGTGTCGTAGGTGAACTGCACCGAGAAAAACGCATAGGCGAATTGCCGCGATTGGTTGGTCACAGCCTTGATCTGCCCGAACGGCACCGAATGCACAAAGCCCTTGCCGTCGCGCAGGCGCAAGGTGCGGATGGTCAGGCCTTCGACGGTACCGGCGTGGCCGGAGTCGAGCACCACCCAGTCGCCAATCGACAGCGTGTCTTCGATGATGATGAACAGCCCGGTGATCACGTCCTGCACCAGTTGCTGGGAACCGAAACCGATGGCCAGACCGACCACCCCGGCACCCGCCAGCAGCGGTGCAACGTTGATCCCCAGATTGGCCATGGTGGTGATCGCACAGATCACCACCAGGATGATTTTGATCGCGTTGCGCAGCAGCGGCAGGATGGTTTTGACCCGCGTGCTCGGTTGCCGCGTCGAGCGTTTGCTGAGCGGTGGCTTCAGCGCCTCCTGAATCGCGGTGTCGAGCACCACCCACAGCAACCACGTCACCAGGAAGATCAGACCGATGCTGCTCAGCGCATTACCAATGGCCCGGCCCACGGTGTTTTGCTCGGCGAATTCGAACAGCGAAATGCCCCAGATGCGCCCAAGGATTTCAATGAATGCCACGGCCATGACGATCCGCAGCAACGCGTGCAGCAGGCTGAGAAAGCGATCCTTGTAGGCGCTGCTGCGCTGGATTCTTTCGGCTTTCCGGGATTTGAACAGGTGCTGGAAAATCGTGCTCAGGAACACCGTGGCGATCAGCAGGATCGTGGTGAATAACGCGCAACGTAGGGCTTTTTGATTGTCCTCACCGACGCCGATCAGGTTGATCGCCGAGACCATCACCATCAGCAAAATCGGCCAGTACCAGAGCCCGGAAAAGATCCGCAGGGATTCTTGTAGCGACGGTTGTTTCAGGCGTTGGGCCAACGGGCGGTTGCGGATCAGATGCGCCACCGGGCGTCGCAGGCGGATAACCAGATAACCGAAGATGATCGAGGCAAACAGCCCGGTAAATACCGCCACGCTGCTGGTGATATTACCGCCCAGTTGCCGGGCAATCTGTGGGCTGGTCAACGCATCGCTGAGCGCCGCAAGGAAGCCGATCAGGAACAGCGGTTTGGGGCAGAAGTCGCGGATGATCTGCACCGCCGGGCGCTTGTGGCCGGTGTTGAACATGACGACCACGCACAGCAGCATCGAGGTCGAGAAAATGCCGCTGCTGGTGGCGTAAGCAAAACACAGCGCCAACGCTCGCCCCGCCGAGGCTTGCAGGAAATGGCTGACGTAAAGGGTCAGCGGCAGGCTGGCGATCGCCGGCAGCGTGTAGGGCAGCAGGTAGCCGAGCAGGTCCTGACTGCGTTGGCGGGTGCTTAGCCAACGGCCCTGGATCAGGCGTTTGGCCGCCAGACCGCCGAGCACCGTGAGCAAGGCAAAAGTGCCGAGCCAGACGCCGGACAGCATCAGGAAATCCCCGGTCACGCTCCAGCCGGAACGCGCGGATGGCTGGTTGACCAGTTTGTCGACTTCGTCCGCCGCCCGATCCGCGCGCACGCGCCAGGCATCCACCAGGTTGTCGTTGAGGTCGAGTTTGTCCTGTACGTCGTCGATGCTGGAACTAATGGCGCCGAGCAGGCCGCCCTGGACCAGTGGTTCGGGCGCGGCCGGCGCTTCGGCGGTGGCGGGAACGCCCGGCAGCGCGGCGGCTTCGAGCTCGCCGCTGCCCAGAATCAGCAACGCCCCCAGTAGTATCGCGGTCTTGAACTTGAACAAAACGCGAAGCTCCTTGCGAAGGGTCTGTAAGGAACTGATCGGCAAATGCCGGGCAAGTTCGGTTTTGGCCTGATTTAACCAACACCGCAAGTCCCCATGTGGGAGCGAGCTTGCTCGCGAATGCGGTGGGTCAGTTGATATATAGGTTGAATGACACACCGCTTTCGCGAGCAAGCTGAACTGGTCAAGTAATTCTGGACACCCGTTACGGTTTTTCACGCCGCCATTTTCTCCATGGCGACCGGTGACCGGTAATCGTTGTAGCTATGAAGCCTGACGTTGTTGTAGCGCATCACGTAGCGCTGCAAATCAGCTCGGGCTTCATACTCCGAGCGGTAACCGGCTTCAGGCACCCACTCTGATTTCAGACTGCCAAAGAAACGCTCCATCGGGGCGTTATCCCAGCATTCGCCTTTACGACTCATGCTTTGCCGCAGCCCATTCGCCAGCAACTCATTCCTGAACTTATGGCTGGTGTACTGGCAGCCTTGATCGGAGTGAAACAGCACGTCTTTGGGTTTTCCTCGCAGCTCAACCGCCATCCGTAGGGCCTCGCAGGTCAGCTCCGCATCCGAGATCATCGAAAACGCCCAGCCCACGAGCCGGCGGGCGAACAGGTCCAGAACCGCTGCAAAATACATCCACCGCGTGCCGACCTTGATATACGTCACGTCCGCGCACCACACTTGGTTGATCGCCGTGACATCAAACTCGCGCTTGAGCACGTGCGGCGCCACCAAGGCTTCAACACCCGATGACTTGTATTTGTGACGCCGGCGCTGACGACTGACCACGCCGGCTTCTCGCATCAAGCTGCGAGCCAAGTGCCGCCCGACGCGATGCCCCTTGGCTTTCAGCTCCCTGGAGAGGGTGCGCGCCCCCGCGGACGCTCTGGATTCCTTGTGATGCTCGACCAGCATGGCTTTGAGTTTCTCCCGCTCAGGGTTCACCTTGCCTTGGCGCTGACGCCAGGCATAAAAACTGCTGCGGCTGACTTCAAACACCCGGCAGCAGTCGTTAACGCCGTATCGCTCGCCCAGCTCATTGATCAGTGAGAATGATCTTTGGCGTCCAACAGCAGGAGAGCACTGGCCTTTTTTAGGATTTCGATATCCCGGTCTTTTTGCCTGAGCAAGGCTTTGAGTTCCTGGATTTCTCGCTGGTCAGCGGTGATCGCTTTGGCTCCCACCGGCGTCGAACCCTGGCGTTCTTTACGCACCTGGTCGACCCAGCGACGCAAGGCCGTAGGGCCAATATCTAAACTGGCACAGACCTCGGGAACCGATATCCCCTCGTCCAGCACCATGCCGACAGCCTTGAGTTTGAATTCAGTTGAATAAGAAGTACGCATACCAAACACCTCAGATTTGGGCGCCATCATAACGCCCGATTGAAGTGTCCAAAATCATTAGGCCTGATCAAGCCCGCTCCCACAGGGGACTTGCGGTGCTTTTTCGATATTTGACCTGAACGCAAATATCAAATGCCAATCCCCCTATTTTTCCGCACAACCCAAACCCCGACACTGCGCTCCATCAAATAACCCACCGGAGTTGCAGTCATGCCCATTGCCTTGCTCGCGCTGACGCTCAGCGCCTTTGCCATCGGAACGACCGAGTTCGTCATCGTTGGCCTGTTACCCACCATCGGCGCCGACCTCGGGGTCAGTCTGCCGTCCGCCGGCCTGCTGGTCAGCCTCTACGCCCTGGGCGTGGCCATTGGCGCGCCGGTGTTGACCGCCCTCACCGGCAAAGTCCCGCGCAAATTGCTGCTGTTGTCGCTGATGGTGCTGTTCACCCTCGGCAACCTGCTGGCCTGGAAAGCGCCGAGTTACGAATCGCTGATCATCGCGCGGATCGTTACCGGCCTGGCCCACGGGGTGTTTTTCTCGATTGGCTCGACCATCGCCACCAGCCTGGTGCCGGAGGAAAAAGCCGCCAGCGCGATTGCGATCATGTTCACCGGCCTGACCGTGGCGCTGGTCACCGGCGTGCCGTTGGGGACCTTTATCGGTCAGCATTTCGGCTGGCGTGAAACCTTCCTCGCCGTATCGGCGCTGGGTGTGATCGCGTTTATCGGCAGCCTGTTGTATGTGCCGAAAAACATTACCCACAGCAAACCCGCCTCGTTGCTCGAACAACTGCAAGTGCTGAAACAACCGCGCCTGTTGCTGGTGTACGCGATGACGGCAGTCGGTTACGGCGGCTCGTTTATCGCCTTCACTTTCCTGGCACCGATCCTTCAAGACATCTCGGGTTTCAGCGCCAGCACGGTCAGCCTGGTCCTGCTGGTGTACGGCATCTCGGTAGCGATTGGTAATATCTGGGGCGGCAAACTGGCGGACAAACGTGGCCCGATCAGCGCGCTGAAAATCATCTTTGCCCTGCTCGCTGCCGTGCTGTTCGTGTTGACCTTTACCGCCAGCAATCCATGGCTGGCCCTCGCCACCGTGCTGGTCTGGGGTGCGGTGGCGTTCGGCAACGTGCCGGGTCTGCAGGTGTATGTCGTGCGTCAGGCCGAACATCACACCCCGAATGCAGTGGACGTGGCGTCGGGCCTGAACATCGCGGCGTTCAACCTCGGGATTGCCGGGGGTGCGTGGGGCGGTGGCTTGATCGTGGCGAATATGGGGTTGATCCATACCGCGTGGATTGGTGGCCTGGTGGTGTTGGTCGCCCTGGCGCTGACGGCGTGGAGTGGGCGGCTTGACCGGCTTGGGCCGGTGTATGCCGAGAGCTCCACCCGCGTCGTCGCCGGTCACTGATACACATCCCTTGTGGGAGCGGGCTTGCTCGCGAAGGCGGTGGATCAGTCAGCATTAATGTTGAATGAAAGACCGCTTTCGCGAGAAAGCCCGCTCCCACAGTTGTTTTGTGGTGTCTTTGAGAAAATTTACCGTCCGTAGCCCCGTGGAAACTTTCTCGTTTGCCCGACAGTCATCAAAAGACGGAGGGTATTCGACGGGGAGGACACATGGCGGCGATTCATATTGGTATTTCAGGCTGGCGCTACATACCGTGGCGCGGGGGGTTTTACCCGAAGGGGTTGACCCAGAAGCGCGAATTGCAATTCGCCTCGCGAGCGGTCAACAGCATCGAAATCAATGGATCGTTCTACGCCCTGCAACGGCCTGAACGCTATCTGCAGTGGTACGACGAAACCCCGCAAGGCTTCGTCTTCAGCGTCAAAGCCCCGCGTTTCATCACCCACATCAAGCGCCTGCGGGACGTTCACAAACCCCTCGCGAATTTCTTCGCGTCAGGAGTGTTGGAACTCAAGGAAAAACTCGGCCCGATCCTCTGGCAATTCCCGCCCAGCTTCAAATTCGACGCGGAGCTGTTTGAACATTTCCTCGAACAACTGCCGCACAACACCGAACAGGCCGCCGCCCTCGCCCGCCAGCACGATGCGCATGTGAATGGCCACGCGAGCATGAAGGCCCACGGCAAAAAACCGCTGCGCCACGCGGTGGAAATTCGCCACGACAGCTTTTTAGACCCGGCCTTCACCCGTCTGCTGCGGCGCTACAACACCGCCTTGGTGATCGCCGACACTGCCGGCAAGTGGCCGTACCGCGAAGACATCACCAGCGATTTCGTGTACCTGCGCCTGCACGGTGCCGAAGAGCTCTACGCCAGCGGCTACACGCCCCAAGCGCTGGAACATTGGGGCGAGCGGATCGATGCCTGGAATCACGGCCAACAACCGGCGGACCCGCATTTGATCGCGCCGCGGCAAAAACCCAAGGTGCGCAAATCCCGGGAAGTCTTCTGCTATTTCGATAACGACATCAAGGTTCGCGCGCCCTTCGACGCACGCAGCCTGCTGGAGCGCTTTCACCTCGGCGATGACCTCGCCACCCGCCCCGGTGAGCCCGCCGCCGCAGGAGTGCTGCCATGAGTATTTCCGAACCGGTCGGCAGCACCGACGAGCATGAAACCATCATCACAGCGGTGCGCCGATTTACCGTGCTGACGGTCAATACTCATAAGGGATTCACCGCACTCAACCGGCGCTTCATCCTGCCCGAGTTGCGCGAAGCGGTGCGTAGCGTGTCTGCCGACGTGGTGTTTTTGCAGGAAGTCCACGGCACCCACGAGCAGCATCCCCAGCGCTACAGCAACTGGCCGACAATGCCGCAATACGAATTCCTCGCCGACACCCTGTGGCCGCAGTTTGCTTACGGCCGCAACGCGGTGTACCCGGCGGGAGATCACGGCAATGCCTTGCTGTCGAAATTCCAGATCGTGCGCCACGACAACCTCGACGTGTCCATCAGCGGCCACGAGAACCGCGGCATCCTGCATTGCGTGCTGCGCTTGCCCGGCGATGCTCTGGAAGTGCACGCGATTTGCGTCCACCTCGGGCTGCATGAAGCGCATCGCACCGAACAACTGAACCTGCTGACCCGGCGCCTCGCAGAGCTGCCAGATGATGCGCGAGTGATCGTCGCCGGTGACTTCAACGATTGGCGCCAGCGCGCCGATGCACTGCTTAAACCTGCGGGCCTGCGCGAAGTCTTCGCCGAGCACCACGGCAAACCGGCCCGTACCTTTCCGGCGCGCTGGCCGGCGCTGCGCCTGGACCGCATCTATGTGCGCAACCTCAAGGCCAGTCGTCCGCAAGTATTGGCCGCGCGGCCTTGGTCCCACCTCTCTGACCACGCACCGCTTTCGGTGGAGATCGAGCTATGAGCAATCCCCCGATGGAGAAAGCCAGCGTGCAACAAATTCCCGCGCCACCGATGGTCGAGCCGGCGGCGGTTGATGTCGAATATGCCTGGCAGGGCAACAACCTTGTCGAGCTACTGGAAAACGGTGAAGCGTATTTTCCACGGGTGTTCGAGGCCATGCGCGCGGCCAAGACGGAAATCCTCCTGGAAACCTTCATTGTTTTCGAAGACAAGGTCGGCAATGAGCTGCAGCAAGTGCTGATCGAAGCCGCGCAAAGGGGCGTGCGCGTTACCGCCAGCCTCGACGGTTTCGGCTGTGGCGAGCTGACCACCGCCTATCTCGCGGCTCTGAGCGAGGCTGGCGTGCACATCCAGATCTTCGACCCGGCGCCCAAGCATCTGGGGTTCCGCACCAACTGGTTCCGCCGCCTGCACCGCAAGATTGTGGTGGTCGATGGCACGATTGCGTTTATCGGCGGGATCAACTTTTCCGCCGACCACCTGGCCGACTTCGGCCCCGAGGCCAAGCAGGATTATTCCGTGGAAGTGCAAGGCCCGGCGGTGGCGGACATTCATCACTTCGCCCTGCTGCAAAGCGGTCGCCCGGCTCGCGCCAAATATTGGTGGCAACGCCGCCGCCAACGACGTTCGGAATTGGCCTTCAACGACCATGACGGTCAGGTCCGGCTGGTGTACCGCGACAACGGCGACCACCGCACCGACATCGAAGAGGTTTACCGGCAAGTCCTGCGCAGCGCCCAGCGCCGCGTTGTCATCGCCAACGCTTACTTCTTTCCTGGTTATCGCCTGCTGCGAGAGATCCGCAACGCGGCCCGGCGTGGCGTCGAGGTGCGGCTGATTCTGCAAGGTCAGCCGGACATGCTGGTGGCCAAGCTTGCCGCACGCATGACCTACGACTACCTGCTCAAGTCCGGCGTACAGATTCATGAATATTGCGAGCGACCGCTGCACGGCAAAGTCGCCCTGGTGGATGAAGACTGGAGCACCGTCGGTTCGAGCAACCTCGACCCGTTGAGCCTGTCGATGAACCTGGAAGCCAATGTGTTGATCCGCGACCGAACATTCAACCGCCAATTGTTTGAGCGCCTTGAAGACCTGAGCAACAACCATTGCAAAGCCATGTCGCCGGACAAGGCCCCACGCGGGAGGGTCTGGCACATGACCGTCGGCTTCCTGGTGTTCCACTTCCTGCGCCATTTTCCGGCATGGGCCGGTTGGCTGCCGGCGCACAAGCCGCGCCTGAAACCCTTCATCCACACGGCCGGGAGCGATCATCATGAGCCACTCTGATGCACCACCGGCGACCCACGCCGACAGCGCTGCGCCTGCAAAAAAGTCCCGCTGGAGCCGTTGGAAAAAACCGCTGACGATGCTGTTTTTCCTGGCACTGATCGTGTTGTTCACGATGCTCGCCCAGCGCATTGAATGGAACGAGGTGTTCGACACCCTGGCCGATTTCAAGGTGCGCACGCTGATCATCGCTTCCGGGCTGACGTTGGTGAGTTTCCTGGTCTACGCCTGCTTCGACCTGATCGGCCGCACCTACATCCGCCAGGACCTGACCTGGAAACAGATCCTGCCGGTGGGCATCATCAGCTACGCCTTCAACCTCAACCTGAGCGCCTGGGTCGGCGGCATAGCCATGCGCTATCGGTTGTATTCACGGTTGGGTGTGAGCAAAAGCAACATCGCGAAAATCCTCGGGCTGAGCCTGGCGACCAACTGGTTTGGTTACATGGTGATTGCCGGCGCGATCTTCAGTAGCGGTCTGGTCAGAATGCCGCCGGGCTGGAAACTGAGCAGCGATGCTTTGCAAGGCGTCGGGGTGCTGTTGCTGGTGATCAGCGCGGGGTATCTGGCGGCATGCCAGTTCTCCAAGCGTCGGGAATGGGCGATACGCGGGGTGGAAATCAACCTGCCGTCGCTGCGCATGGCGGTGCTGCAACTGGCGCTCGGAGCGTTGAATTGGTCGCTGATGGCGGCGGTGATTTTCACCCTGTTGCCAAGCAAGCTGGATTATCCGTTGGTGCTGGGGGTGTTGCTGATCAGCGCGATTGCCGGGGTCATTACGCACATTCCGGCGGGGCTTGGGGTGCTGGAGGCGGTGTTCGTGGCGCTGCTGCAACACGAAGCGTCGCGGGGCAGCCTGGTGGCGGGGTTGCTGGCGTATCGGGCGATTTATTTCATATTGCCGTTGTTGATTACGCTGGTGATGTATTTGGTGGTGGAAGCCAAGGCCAAGTCGTTGCGGATTGCGAAGAAACCATCTTGAAACTTGTGGTGAAGCGGCTGCCGCTTTCGCGAGCAAGCCCGCTCCCACATTGGAATGCGTTTCCCTGTGGGAGCGGGCTTGCTCGCGAATGATCGAAAGGGCACCACCGATTCAACTGGACTGAATAATGCTCAACCGCTCACCCACCACCATTTCCGTGATCCAGTCCACGAGGATCGAGGTGTAGGCCTGTTGTGAAACGGGGTCGCTCAGGGTGTGGTCGGCGCCATCAATGATGCGGTGGGTGAGGGAGTGCGTCTGCTGGCACGCGGCGCGATAACTCATGATCGTCGCGTGGGGAATGTGATCGTCAGTCTCCGACTCCACCAACAGCACATCCCCGGTAAACGCCGCGCAGGCATGCAGCGCCCGATTGTTCTCGGAATGCACCAAGGTGCTGCGGTAATCCAGCAGATCCACCTTATCCAGATCCCGCTTGGGCGTATGCCATTGCTCGTCGCGATACAGCGCCGGCACCCTCAGCGCCAGCCAGCGCACCGGGCGCAATGACGTGAGGATCGCCGCCAGATAACCGCCATAACTGGTGCCGACCACCGCAATCGCCGAGGTGTCGAGGGCTGGGTGGGCGAGCAAGCGGTCGTAAGCGGCCAGCAAATCTCGCAGGTTGTCTTCACGGGTCACTTGGGACAAGGCAATGCCGGTGCCGCCCGTGTGGCCGCGCAGGTCGAAGGTCAGACAGACACAGCCTAAACCGGCGATGCCTTTGGCGCGTTCCAGATCTCGTTCCTGACTACCGCCCCAGCCGTGTACAAACAACACGCCCGGGACTTTCGATTTGGGGCTGAGGAAATGCCCGGTCATCTGTTCGCCGTCTATATCGATTTCAATCGTTTCGCTTCTAGCCGTCATAGGATTTGACCGTTACGTACTTGAGAAGAAAGTCGCTGTTTTCCGCCGGGCCGCGATACACCTCGATGGCATCCGCCGGCAGCGGTTGATCGATGTAGGTTTCCACCGACGACACGCGAATCGCGCTCATCCCCGGATCGTTAATGAAGCTCTGCAATGCAGCGACTTCGGCGCTGCTGGCCCCGCCCATGCGCCAGGATTGTTCGAGTACGCCGCTGCGTTGTTTGCCGTTGCTGTCCAGGCCCTGAGCGATGTCGTAATTGCGCCGCGAGGCGTAGAAACCGGGGTAAGCCTCGTCCGCCGCGTTGTCGAATACCTGGGCTTGCTGGATTGCCAAGCGCACATCGTCCGGCAGCTCCAGTTCCAGCAAATCCTCGTAGTAACCCTGCACCACCAGCAGGTTGGAACCCCCGTAAACCTGCTCGCCTCGACCGTCTTCGGTCAAGTATTGATCACCGCAGTAACTCAGCACTTTGTCGCCGATAAAGGTCTGGCCGACGCTGTGGGTAATCACCTGGTCGAGGTCCTGCTCCAGCACGACGCCCTCGGTGAACAGCTGCTCGGCATCGGGCCGGGCGAGGATGGCGTCGAACTCGTTCAAGCTTTTGATCACTTCCTGACCGCGTCCGGCGCACGCATGAATCGGTTTGAGCCGGATCGGGCCGCTGTTGAGCAAGTGCTCCGCCGCCGGGCGCGCGTCCTCCAGGGAAAATACGCTGAGGCCATCGAGCACGACGTTACGCACTCGCTCGGAAAACAACGGTGACCAGCCTTCCGGTGCATGGGCATCACGATTGAGCAAACCGTGGCTGATGGCTTTGGTGCAGATGAAATCGTGATCGACGTAACCACCCCACAAATCCTCCGGGCCCCTAACCCCCAGTTGCCGAGCGTTCGCGACGCCCACCAGGGTCTGGGTCGGCAAGAGATACAGGTCGCGGCCGCTGTGCTGTTCGGGGTCGTAGCTGCCGCCGTATTTGAGCCCGAGTATCTGCGCCAACCACTTGGCCAGCGCCCGATTGGTTTCGACTTCGTGCAGCGGGGCTTCAGGCCGCACGGAATGGGCGACGACCAGTTTTTTGCGATTTGTTGGGGTCATGCGTCCCCCTTCAATCTGCGCTGATGGATGTGGCTTGAGGGGTGCAGGGATCAAGCCAACGGTGTCTGAAAAGAAATGGCTTTCAGATCAGATGTTTGCTCAAGCAGTGATGGCGTTAGGCCTGTTTGATTCTGCACGACTTACTTCAAGACTAGAGCATTTTGCACGGTCCGAAGACTTGCACCGTTTCCCTGTGGGAGCGGGCTTGCTCGCGAAAGCGGTGTATCAGACACATTGATGATGACTGACACTGCGCCTTCGCGAGCAAGCCCGCTCCCACAGTTTAATTGGCGGTGTAGTCGCTATCGGGTAACCGCCCCAAACCGCGCCCGATAATCACTCGGCGCCAGCCCGGTGATTTTCTTGAACGTGGCGCGAAACGCGCTCGGGTCTTGATAGCCCACGGTCCAGGCGATGTGGTCGATGGTGCCGTTGGTGAATTCGAGCATTTCCCGGGCCTTGCCGACCCGCAAATGCTGGCAGTATTCGGTGGGTTTGAGCCCGGTCGCCGCGCGGAACCGGCGCAGGAACGTGCGCTCTTCCAGCCCTGCGCGCTCGGCCATCGCGGTCAGCGATACGTCGGTCGCGCCAGTGCTTTGCAGCCAGTGCTGGACCTTGAGAATCGACGCATCACCATGGCTGAGAATCGGCGCGAAGTTGCTGCCGCACTGGCTCGCGCTGTCGCTGTGCTCGACCACCAAAAACCGTGCAGTGCCGCTGGCGATGCTCGGCCCGAGCAAGCGATCGACCATGCGCAAACCCAGCTCGGACCAGGCCATCAGCCCGGCGGTGGTGATCAGGTCGCCGTCATCGACGATGGGCGTATCGGCCAAGAGTTTGATCGCCGGGTAACGCTCGGCGAAGGTTTTGGCCGAGGTCCAGTGGGTGGTGGCGCTACGACCGTCGAGCAAGCCGCTTTCGGCCAGCAGGATCGAGCCCACGCACACGCCGCCCAGGGTCGCGCCTTGGGCGTGTTGCTGGCGAATCCAGCGAATCACGCCTTGTGGCGCCTGGCTCTCGGAAAAGCCGCCAATCGATGGCGGGATCATCACTGCTACCAAGGCGCTGTCCGGGCCGGGATGACTGTCGTACACCCGCTCGGGCACCTGATCGCCCTCGCCGCGCCAATGACTGATGCGCAGCATCGGCAATTGCGCCGCCTGATGCTCCGCAGCAATCCGGTTCGCGACCCCGAACAGGTCCGTCAACCCATGCACCGCCGCCATCTGCGCGCCGGGATAGATCAACACGCCCAGTTCGGCGACTGGCCTTTCTACGCCCATTGTCAGTTTTCCCCCTTCTATTGTCGGTGCGGCCAATCCTCGGCGGGCCGGCCAGCGCCGATACTTCATTCCACACCCACACACACTTCGAGGAAACACTCATGGCCAAGCAAGCGCTCATCGTAGTCGATATCCAGAACGACTACTTCCCCCAAGGCAAGTGGCCGCTGGTCGGCGCCGACGCGGCGGCGGACAAGGCTGTACGGCTGATCAACGCCTTCCGCGAGGCCGGCGATCCGGTGGTGCATATCCGCCACGAGTTCACCTCCGATGCCGCACCCTTCTTCACACCTGGCTCTGAAGGCGCGAAGCTGCACCCCAAAGTCCTCAACCGCGCCGACGAACCGGTGGTGCTCAAGCACTTCGTCAACTCGTTCCGCGAAACCGAGCTGGAAGCCATCCTTGACCAGCAAGGCATCGAAAATCTGGTGGTAGTCGGCAGCATGAGCCACATGTGCGTCGATGGCATCACCCGCGCCGCCGCTGATTTGGGCTACAGCGTGACAGTGATCCACGACGCCTGCGCCAGCCGCGATCTGGAGTTCAACGGTGTGACGGTTCCGGCTGCCCACGTTCACGCAGCTTTCATGTCGGCACTGGGATTTGCTTATGCGAGCGTGGTATCCGCCGACGAATTCCTCGCCAGCTGACATCATCGAAACAATTGGTTAAATAAAAAGGCCCGCAGCGTTCTCGCGCTGCGGGCCTTTGTATTTCCATCCGTAAAAATCTCACGCGTGAGCTATTGAGACCCTCGAAAATTCACTGTAGTGTTTCTCACGCGTGAGATTTTCACTACGGAGTCACCAGCATGAAAAGTAGCTCTCCGTCAGGTCCGCCTGCCGAGCCTGTTACCGATACAGCGAGCCGCAAGGGAGAGCGCTCGAAGCCGTCCGCGAAAAAACCGTCGAGCTTCTACATGAAGCAGATGCGTGCGGGCCTGGGTGCCGCCGGTTATGTGAAACACGAGACTTGGGTGCTTCCCGAAAACCGAAGCCTGCTCAAGCAGATGGAGAAACAGCTACGCCAACCGATCCTGGCTGGCTCATTCATGTCGGAGAATTACATGAGCGCAGGTACAAACTGGAACATCGACCGCCTCTTCAGCGCCCTCCAGGCCCTTGATGAAGTGGTTTCCAACGACATCACCCTTTCCCTCGTTCAGGGCTCCGAGCCGAGCATCAAGCTGGAGATGAACGACTTCGGCGGCTTGCCGATTTACATCGCCGTGGTGGGCGAGCAGATCATCGTCGACACCGTGCTGGTGGACGTCGAGTCGATCAAGGACGTGCCGGCCTTCAACGACGCCGTACTGCGCAGCCGCGAGCTGTTCCCGTTGTCCTCGATCGGTATCGAGTCGATGCCGAACGGGCAGACCGTCTACAACATGTTTGGCGCATTGAGCTCCGATTCCAGCCTGACCAACGTTGTGACCGAGGTCAAAACCCTCGTCGACAACGTGCAGCGCGCCAGCGAAGCCTTTGAACGGTTCTTCCATTAATTTTTCAGGAATAGGCGATATCCAATGACTCAGTCCATTTGGAGCAAATTGTTCACCGCGCTGCGCGGCGGCGCCAGTGAAGTCGGCGAGTCCATCGTCGACCAACAGGCCCTGCGTATCCTCGACCAGGAAATCCGCGACGCTGATGGCGCCCTGGCCAACGCCAAGCGCGAGCTGGTCACCATCATGGCCAAGCACAAGCTGTCGGCCGATCGCGTGGCCGAGTACAACGCCAAGATCAAGGACCTGGAATCCAAGGCCATGGCCGCGATCCAGGCCAACCGCGAAGACCTGGCGCTGGAAGTGGCCGAAGCCATTTCGACCCTGACCAACGAACTCGACGTCGAGCAGAAGCAAGCCACCGAATTCGGCGGTTACGCGGACAGCATGCGCAAAGACATCACCAAGGCCGAAAGCCGGATCAAAAGCCTGCGCCAGCAAGTGGACATGGCCAAGGCTCGCGAAAGCGTGCAGAAAGCCCAGGTCAGCGCTTCGATTGCCAGTGGCGGCGCCAACGGCAAGCTGGAAACCGCCGTCGGTACGCTGAACCGTTTGCAGGCCAAGCAGCAGCAACGTGCTGCCGAGCTGCAAGCCCAGGACGAACTGGCCGACGTATCGACCGGCACTGACCTGGAGCGCAAACTGCGCGAAGCCGGTATTACGCCGGACACCGGCAGCGCCAATGCGATCCTGGAACGCCTGAAGCAAAAATCGGCGGAGTAATCAGGCCGGGCGCATAACCTAACCTGTGGGAGCGGGCTTGCTCGCGAAGGCGGTGTGTCATTCAGCATTGATGCTGCCTGACAAGACGCCTTCGCGAGCAAGCCCGCTCCCACATGGATTGCATATATCACCCTGGAAAATTGGTTGCTGTCCCTTTTCTATCGAGTCGAGGTCAAGGATGGATGCCCTGAAGGGTTTCAAGACAATCGCCGGCCTGGCGATTTTCATGGTCGCGCTGCAAGTGCTCAACGCCGTCAGCGGCTACAGCCTCCTTTCATTTGGCCTGGTCCCGAGAACCCTCTACGGACTGCCCGGCATCTTCACCTCGCCTTTTCTCCACGCATCTTTCGCGCACCTGAGCGCCAACCTGATTCCCTTCTTGATCCTCGGCACGTTGGTCATCGTCGACGGACTCAACCGTTTCATCGCCGCCAGCGCGATCATCATCGGCCTGGGCGGCTTGCTGGTCTGGCTGTTCGGTTTTTCCGGCGTGCACATTGGCGCCAGCGGCTGGGTGTTCGGGCTGTGGGCGTACATCCTGTCGCGCGCCTGGTTCCAGCACAGTTGGGGCAACCTGATCACGGCGATTGTCGTCGCGCTGTTGTATGGCGGATTGGTCTTTGGCTTCCTGCCACGCCAGGGTGTTTCCTTCGAGGGTCATATCGCCGGGGCTTTCGCCGGATTTATTGCAGCCAAGGTACTTCTCTCGGCGCCGCGCAACAGGTTTAATGCCGCCCGGTAACTGCAGATTCGGGCCACGAGCATTACCTGGAACTAGCCTTCCCAAGGAGTCAGGGACGTCATGTCGATTTTTCTTCTATTACGCGTGTACGCCTCGACCTTCTTCCACCGTTTCGGCTGGGCGGGACTGGCGATTGCCTTGGGCATTCACCTGAGCACGGCGTATCTCGGCCTGGTGCTGTTGGGCGAGCAACATCTCACCGCCCCCGCCACATTTACCTACTTCTATCTCACCACCACGCTGACTGTCGGCTATGGCGATCTCGCGCCACAGACCGCGGCCGGGCGCGTTTTCGTGGCTACCTGGGTCATGCTCGGGGGCATTGCGCTGTTAACGGCAGCCATCGGCAAGACCACCAGCAGCGTTATCGATGTATGGAGAAAAGGCATGAAGGGCAAAGGCGATTTCACCGGCAAGACCGGCCATACGGTGCTCATCGGCTGGGAAGGCTCGTCCAGTGAGCGGGTCATTGAGTTGCTGCTGGAGGATGAAACCTCCAACGACAACCTGATCGTTATTTGCGATTGCGACCTTGAAGAAAACCCGATGCAGGGCAAAGCCGCGTTTATCAAAGGCGAAAGCCTGTCCTCCGGCGCGCTGTTGGTGCGCGCCGGCGTGCCCGGGGCTGAACGCGTGCTGGTGCGTACTCATTCCGACGACTTGACCCTGGCCACCGTGCTGGCGGTCAATCAACTGAAACCGGTCGGACACGTGGTCGCCCACTTCAACGAAAGCGAAATCGCCGCCCTCGCCAGTTCCTACGCGCCGAGCCTGGAATGCACGTCGAGCATGGCCATCGAAATGCTGGTGCGCGCCTCCCAGGATCCGGGCTCCTCTGTCGTGATCAACGAGTTACTGTGTGTGGGCCAAGGCGCCACGCAATACCTGATGAAATTGCCCCAAACCTATGTGGCAACCTTCGGTGAGCTGTACTCGCGGATGAAAGATCGCCACAACGCGACGCTCATCGGCTACCGCGCCAGGGGTGCGCAGCAACCTTCGATCAATCCGCCCAATGCCACGCGCATTGAGGGCGGTGAACTCTTCTACATCGCCTCCACTCGCCTGAAGGAAATCTCCAATGGGATGGTTTAAACAGTTGATGGGGCTTGAGGCCCCGGGCACGAATTCCAACTCCAACTCGAAGTGGACCGCCAACGACACGCCACCGGTTGTCGGCCCGCTGGGTCTGGCGCAGGGCAAAGGCGTGATGTTCGACAGCACCCTGAAATTGCTGCTCGACGAAAAAACCAGCGTGACCATCCCCGGTTCCCAGCAGATCTGGAGCGTCGGCCATGTCGACCTCGGGCAATCGACCTGGCTCTCGCGCTATTACATGAACGACGAAGACTACTGGCTGCAAGTCCACACCACCGGCGAAATCGATGGGCAGGTAGAGTCAGTGATTCTGTTCAATTACCTCAGCTACGTGACCATCACCAGCGAAGCGGAATTGCGTCGATTGGCCGGCCCGCAAAGCCTGATCGGGCTGCCGACCTACACCCACAACGGCGTCGAATACACCCGTGAATGGGGGACCGAGGAAGGGCAAACGGAACTCGTGCCCCTGAGCGAACACGTCAGGAATCCGGACGAGTCCTACACCATCGAGCACCGTTCGATGCTGTATGCCCGTGATACCGGCCTGACCGATCGCCGCGAGTTGCTGCTGTTTTCCGTGGAGGAAGACGCTGAAGGCACCATCAGCCTGAGCACTTCGCTGGGTATTTCGCTGTACACCACCGACTTGAACACTCTTTAAAAAAGGAAGATTCCCATGCTTGAAGCGCTCTCCATCTCCCTGAACAAGGCCGCCGTCCTCGGGTTTGTGACGTACATCATCGGCGCCGCCGTGTTGTTCGCGCTGTTCCAATTCATCTACACCCGCATCACGCCGCACAAGGAATTCGAACTGATTCGCTCCGGCAACGTGGCCGCGGCGATTGCCCTGGGTGGCGCGATAATCGGCTTCGCCATTCCAGCGAGCAACGTGATTGCCTATTCGATCAACATCCTCGATTTCGTGGTCTGGGCCGTGATCGCAGCGTTCGTTCAACTGCTGGCGTTCCTGATGACCACGCTGGTACTCAAGGGCACGTCCGAGCGCATCCGCAATGGTGAAATCGCTGCCGGCATCTACGTGGCAGCCGTGGCCATCAGTGTCGGCATGCTCAACGCCGCGTGTATGACCCCTTCCCAGAACTGATCGCGCGCAACGGAGATTGTGATGAAACGAAGCAAGTACGTTCAGCTCTCCCTGGCCGCGTCGGTCGCCATGGCGATCTCAGGCTGCGGGCCGACGGAAAAAACCTACGAGATACACAAGAAGTACAACTTCCAGTCCGTCCAGCAGTGCGCCGATGAAAAGCTGCCGGTCGACATCTGTTCCGATGCCTACATGAAGGCCATGGCCGAACATCGCCAAATCGCGCCGGTGTACGACAACCAGGCCGATTGCGACGCCGACTTTGTCGCCGACTGGTGCCAGCAGGACTCCGCCGGCAAGTTCATCCCCAAGCTCGGCGGTTTCGAACTGAACGCCGATGGCGAAGTGACGCAATCCGAAGTGGATGCGGCCAAAGCCAAGCTGCCCGCGTCGGAAGCCAGCGCCGCCAGTGGCTCGGGGTTCTCCGGCAGCAGCCTGCTGACCGGTTTGCTGATCGGCAACATGCTGAGCAACAACCGCAACAGCTACTACTCCGAGCCGGTCTACCGCTATCGCGATGATCGCGGCAGCTACTCGAACTCGACACTCAGCCAGCGGGTTTCGAGCGGTTCGACCTTCAACCGGTCCAACCAGGCGCGCTACGGCAGCAGCAACTACAGCGACACCATCACCCGCAGCAAAGCGGCGACGGTTGCCTCGGCCACCTCGCGCGGCGGCTTCGGCAGCCAGGCCAGCGCACGCAGTGGCTGGGGCGGATCGAGCAAGAGTTCTGGCGGTTCGAGCAGCTAAGGAGCAGGGCCATGAAGAAAATCCTCTGCGCCGAACGTCATGACTGGAAACAGACGGCCGAAAGTCTCGGTTTTCTGTTCCACACCATCGACGACGAACCCTATTGGGATGAGAGCGCGTACTACCAGTTCACGCTCAAGCAGATCGAAAACGACCTGGAAGACCCGACCACCGAGCTGCATCACATGTGCATGGACCTGGTGGCACGCGTGGTGCAGAGCGAGGAATTGCTGGAGCGCCTGAGCATTCCCGCGCCGTTCTTCGACCTGGTTCGTACTTCATGGCTCGAAGGCCATCCGCACCTGTACGGGCGCATGGACTTCTCCTACAACGGCACCGGGCCGGCCAAGTTGCTGGAACTCAACTACGACACGCCGACCAGTCTGTATGAAGCGGCGGCGTTTCAGTGGGGCTGGCTGGAGCAATGCATCGAACGCGGCTTGCTGCCCAAGCATGCCGACCAGTTCAACAGCATCGACACCAAGCTGCATCAGGCTTTTGCGCAGTTGCAGCTCAAGCAGCCGTTCTATTTTGCGTCGATGAAAGACTCGGTCGAAGACAAAGGCACCACCGATTACCTGCGCCTGATCGCGGAAAAAGTCGGCATCGAATCACGCCACATCGACCTCGAAGACATTGGCCTCACCAGTGACGGACGTTTCGTCGATCTTGAAGATCGCTGGATCCCGCACCTGTTCAAGCTGCATGCCTGGGAGTTCATCTTCCACGAGCCGTTTGGCGCTGCAATCGCCCAGAGCGACACGCAGTTTTTCGAGCCGGCCTGGAAATCGATCATCTCCAACAAAGGCATCCTGCCGTTGCTGTGGGAATTCAACAAAGGTCACCCGAACCTGCTCGCGGCGCACGTGGATACCGACCCGAGCAAAGCCGTGCCGAAAGGCTGGGTGCGCAAGCCCTACTTCTCCCGGGAAGGCGCCAACATCGAGTTGCAAACTGCCGACGGTCTGATCGTCAAAGAGGGCGGCCCCTACACGGATGCGCCGTTTATCCTTCAGGAGTTCGCCCCCCTGCCCCGGTTTGACGACAGCTTCACGCTGGTCGGTTCGTGGGTGATCGGCGACCAGGCAGCCGGCATCGGCGTGCGCGAAGACAACAGCCTGATCACCAAGGATTCGAGCCGGTTCCTGCCGCACCTGATTCTTGATTGATCGATCCATCGCCTAAAAAAAGGCCCGGTGCCGTGCATCGGGCTTCAGGGTGAAACAGGGACAAACCAGGCACAGAACGAGACTTACGACTGAAAAGCCGGATAATGGCGGCCAATTCGTCTATCCCGTTATTCTGGTAATCCCCCATGGAAATCAAGGTCAACTTTCTCGACAACCTTCGGCTTGAAGCAAAGTTCGATGACTTCACGGTGGTGGCCGATCAACCTATCCGCTACAAGGGCGATGGCTCGGCACCGGGCCCGTTCGATTACTTCCTCGCTTCATCGGCGTTGTGTGCGGCGTATTTCGTGAAGCTGTACTGCGACACTCGCAGTATTCCCACCGAAAATATCCGCCTGTCGCAGAACAACATTGTTGATCCGGAAAACCGCTACAACCAGATTTTCAAGATTCAGGTCGAACTGCCTGCGGATATTTCCGACAAGGACCGCCAGGGCATCCTGCGTTCCATCGACCGCTGCACCGTGAAAAAAGTGGTGCAGGCCGGGCCTGAGTTTGTCATCGAAGAAGTGGAAAACCTCGACGCCGACGCCCAGGCGTTGTTGATGCCGGCTGCCAGTTCAGAGGCGAGCACTTTCATTGCTGGCAAGGACCTGCCGCTGGAGCAGACCATCGCCAACATGTCGGCCATTCTGGCGGACCTCGGCATGAAGATTGAAATCGCCTCGTGGCGCAATATCGTGCCCAACGTGTGGTCGCTGCACATCCGCGACGCGCACTCGCCGATGTGCTTCACCAATGGCAAGGGCGCGACCAAAGAAGGCGCATTGGCGTCGGCGCTGGGCGAGTTTATCGAGCGACTCAACTGCAACTTCTTCTACAACGACCAGTTCTGGGGCGAAGACATCGCCAACGCAGAGTTTGTGCATTACCCAGATGAACGCTGGTTCAAGCCTGGCCGCAAAGATGCATTGCCGAGCGAAATCCTCGACGAGTACTGCCTGAAGATTTACAACCGCGAAGGCGAGCTGCGCGGCTCCCACCTGATCGACACCAACTCGGGCAACGAAGAACGCGGCATCTGCTCGCTGCCGTTCGTGCGTCAGTCGGACGGCGAAGTCGTGTATTTCCCATCCAACCTCATCGAAAACCTGTTCCTGAGCAACGGCATGAGCGCCGGTAACACGCTGGCCGAAGCCCAGGTGCAGTGCCTGTCGGAAATCTTCGAGCGTGCGGTAAAACGCGAAATCATCGAAGGCGAATTTGCCCTGCCGGACGTACCGGCCGACGTGCTGGCGAAGTACCCTGGGATACTCGCCGGGATTCAGGCGCTGGAAGAACAAGGGTTCCCGGTGCTGGTGAAGGATGCGTCCCTGGGCGGTGAATTCCCGGTGATGTGCGTCACGCTGATGAACCCGCGCACTGGCGGTGTGTTCGCCTCGTTCGGCGCGCACCCAAGCCTGGAAGTGGCGCTGGAACGCAGCCTCACCGAATTGCTCCAGGGCCGCAGCTTCGAAGGTCTCAACGACTTGCCGCAGCCGACGTTTGAAGGCCATGCGGTGACCGAGCCGAATAATTTCGTCGAGCACTTTATCGACTCCAGCGGCGTGGTGTCGTGGCGCTTCTTCAGCTCCAAGTCCGATTACGAATTCGTGGAGTGGGACTTCTCCGGCCAGGGTGAAAACTCGAATGCCGAGGAAGCCGCGACCCTGTTCGGCATTCTCAAAGACATGGGCAAAGAAGTGTACATGGCGGTCTACGAGCATATCGGAGCGAAGGCCTGCCGCATCCTGGTGCCGGACTACTCGGAAATCTATCCCGCCGACGACCTGATCTGGGATAACACCAACAAAGCGCTGTTCTTCCGCGCCGACATCCTCAACCTGCATCGCTTGGACGAAGAAGAACTGCGAGCATTGGTGGAGCGTCTGGTGGAAAGTGAGCTGGATGACTACACCGACATCACTTCGTTGATCGGCATCGAATTCGACGACAACACGGCGTGGGGTCAGTTGACGATCCTGGAGTTGAAGCTGCTGATTTATCTCGCCCTGCAGCAATACGAAGAGGCAAAAGAAGCGGTGGAAATGTTCCTGCAGTACAACGACAACACGGTTGAGCGCGGCTTGTTCTACCAGGCCGTCAACGTGGTGCTGGAGATGAAACTGGACGAAGACCTGGAACTGGAAGACTACGAGGCCAATTTCCGCCGGATGTTTGGCAACGAGCGCACGGATGCAGCGATTGGTTCGGTGGACGGCAGCGTGCGCTTCCATGGCTTGGCGCCGACCAGCATGAAATTGGAGGGACTCGACCGGCACCTGCGGTTGATCGAGAGCTACAAGAAACTGCACTCGGCACGGGCTAATGTGACCGCTTCAAGCCGTTAAACAACACCAACAAAAAAGCGAAGCCAGATGAATGGCTTCGCTTTTTTTGTTTACGGTTCTGAGAAAGCTACAAATCAGAACGGGATATCGTCATCAAAGCTGTCGAAATCCGGAGCCGGTTGCGGCGCTGCCTGCTGTGGAGGCGGAGCCTGGCGCGACTGCTGTGGAGCCGACTGCTGCGGACGCGGAGCCTGTTGGCGTGGGGCTGGAGCGGACTGCTGGTAGTTATTGCCCCCGCCTTGTTGGTCGCCCTGTTGTGGACGGCCACCCAGCAGTTGCATGGTGCCTTGCATGTCGACCACGATTTCAGTGGTGTAACGCTTGATACCGTCTTTTTCCCACTCGCGGGTTTGCAGCTTGCCTTCGATGTAGACCTGCGAACCCTTGCGCAGGTATTCGCCGGCGATTTCGGCAACCTTGCCGAACATCGAAACACGGTGCCATTCGGTCTTCTCGACCTTCTGACCGGTTTGCTTGTCGGTCCACTGTTCGCTGGTCGCCAGACTCAGGTTGGTCACGGCGTTACCGTTAGGCAAGTAGCGAACTTCGGGATCCTGGCCGCAAGTACCGACCAATATGACTTTGTTAACCCCACGGGCCATAACGTTCTCCTAGGCTACGCACGCTGCCTCGGGCGGGTTGTTCACCAGGCGCTCGAGGGTGGTGCGATCCAATAGTTCTGTGTCCAATTTGATGTAAATCGCCGCTTCGTCTGCAACGATCACTGCATCTGTTACCCCTACGACGGCCTTCAGGCGCTCGACCAGACCCGCTTCGCGGATCGCCTCGGCCGACAACGGCAAGCGCAGACTCGTCACGTAGGGAGGTTCGCGCATGGTAACAGCAAAGGCTAGCCAAAGTGCAGCCAGGCCGGCGCATCCAAGGAACACAACCGACAAACCGCCATGCTGGAAAAGCCAGCCTCCGAGGATGCCACCGAGCGCCGAACCAAGGAACTGGCTGGTGGAATAAACCCCCATCGCAGTGCCTTTGCCGCCCGCCGGTGAAACCTTGCTGATCAGCGATGGCAAGGAAGCTTCCAGCAGATTGAACGCGGTGAAGAACACCACCGTCCCGATCACCAGGGCTCGCAAGCTGTCACCGAACTGCCAGAAGAATAGCTCAGTGAGCATCAGCGTCGCGACGGCGCCCAATAAAACTCGTTTCATTTTGCGTTTCTTCTCGCCGTAGATGATGAACGGGATCATGGCGAAGAAGGAAATCAGCAGCGCGGTCAGGTAGACCCACCAGTGCTGTTCTTTGGGCAACCCGGCTTTTTCGACCAGGGCCAGGGGCAATGCAACGAAGCTCGACATCAACATCGCATGTAACACAAAAATGCCCAGGTCCAGGCGCAGCAGGTCCGGGTGCTTGAGTGTCGGCAGTAAAGCCTGGCGTGCGACGCCGGATTCGCGATGCTGCAACGGGCCGGTAGATTTCGGCACCATGAACATCACGATCACGATGCCGAACAGCGCCATGCCGCCGGTGGCGAGGAACAGTCCGGACAGTCCGAAGGCGCGGGTCAGCAGCGGTCCAACCACCATCGCGACAGCGAACGACAGACCGATCGTCATGCCGATCATGGCCATGGCTTTGGTCCGGTGCTGCTCGCGGGTCAGGTCTGACAGCAAGGCCATGACCGCTGCGGAAATCGCGCCGGCGCCTTGCAGGACGCGTCCGGCGATAACGCCCCAGATCGAATCGGCGTTGGCCGCCAGCACGCTGCCCAGGGCGAAAACGATCAGCCCCAGGTAAATCACCGGGCGTCGGCCGATACGGTCGGAAATGATCCCGAACGGAATCTGGAACAGCGCCTGGGTCAGGCCGTAAGCGCCAATCGCCAACCCGATAAGGGCCGGGGTCGCTCCCGCCAGATCCATCCCATAGGTCGCCAGTACCGGCAACACCATGAACATGCCAAGCATACGGAAGGCGAACACCAGGGCCAGACCGCTTGCTGCGCGGGTCTCACTGCCACTCATGCGTTCGCTGTGGGGATCGTGCATGGAAAAACCTCATGTGAACCGGCGGCGATTCTACCAGTCCCATCGATTGACGGGGTATATCGCGACGCTATGACGCGCATAGATGACGCAGTCTTCATGTAAGCCTGCGCACCCCGCATTTGATAGTGTGCATCCATCCAGTATTTGGCCGTATACTCCTACGTTTTCGACGCCCGCCGAGCGAGGCCACTTTGGACAAGATCCTGATTCGTGGGGCCCGAACCCACAACCTGAAGAACATCGACCTGACCCTGCCACGGGACAAACTGATCGTCATCACCGGCCTGTCCGGCTCCGGCAAGTCTTCCCTGGCATTCGACACGCTGTACGCCGAAGGCCAGCGCCGCTATGTCGAATCGCTGTCGGCCTACGCCCGGCAGTTCCTGTCGATGATGGAAAAGCCTGACGTCGACACCATCGAAGGCCTGTCGCCAGCGATCTCCATCGAACAAAAGTCGACGTCGCATAACCCGCGTTCGACCGTCGGCACCATCACCGAAATCTACGACTACCTGCGCCTGCTTTACGCCCGCGTCGGTATTCCGCGCTGCCCGGATCACGATATTCCGCTGGAAGCCCAGACCGTCAGTCAGATGGTCGACCTGGTCCTCGCACAACCGGAAGGCAGCAAGTTGATGCTGTTGGCCCCGGTGATTCGCGAGCGTAAAGGCGAGCATCTGTCGGTCTTCGAAGAACTGCGCGCCCAGGGTTTTGTGCGTGCGCGGGTCAACGGCCGGCTGTGCGAGCTGGACGAGTTGCCGAAGCTGGATAAACAGAAGAAGCATTCGATTGATGTTGTCGTCGACCGCTTCAAGGTCCGCGCCGATCTGCAACAGCGCCTCGCCGAATCCTTCGAGACTGCGCTGAAACTGGCCGACGGTATCGCCCTGGTGGCGCCGATGGACGACGAGCCTGGCGAAGAGATCATCTTCTCCGCGCGCTTCGCCTGCCCAATCTGCGGCCATGCGATCAGCGAGCTGGAACCCAAGCTGTTTTCCTTCAACAACCCGGCCGGCGCCTGCCCGACGTGCGATGGCCTGGGGGTTAAACAATTCTTCGACATCAAGCGATTGGTGAACGGCGAACTGACCCTGGCAGAAGGCGCGATTCGCGGCTGGGACAGGCGCAACGTCTATTACTTCCAGATGCTCGGGTCGCTGGCGTCCCACTACAAGTTCAGCCTGGAAGTGCCGTTCAACGATCTGCCGGCCGATCAGCAGAAGTTCATCCTGCACGGCAGCGGTTCGCAGAATGTCGATTTCAAGTACCTGAACGACCGTGGCGACATCGTCAAACGTTCGCACCCGTTCGAAGGCATCGTGCCGAACCTGGAACGCCGCTACCGCGAAACCGAGTCCGCCTCGGTGCGCGAAGAACTGGCGAAATTCCTCAGCACCCAGCCTTGCCCGGATTGCCGTGGCACGCGTCTGCGTCGCGAAGCGCGGCACGTCTGGGTGGGCGAGAAGACTTTGCCGGCCGTGACCAATCTGCCGATTGGCGATGCATGCGAATATTTCGGCGTGTTGAAGCTGACGGGCCGTCGCGGCGAAATTGCCGACAAGATTCTCAAGGAAATCCGCGAGCGCCTGCAGTTCCTGGTTAACGTCGGTCTTGATTATCTGTCGCTGGATCGCAGCGCGGACACCTTGTCCGGCGGTGAGGCCCAGCGTATTCGCTTGGCCAGCCAGATCGGCGCCGGCCTGGTGGGGGTTCTGTACATCCTCGACGAACCGTCGATTGGCCTGCACCAGCGGGACAACGACCGCTTGCTTGGCACCCTCAAGCACCTGCGCGACATCGGCAACACGGTGATTGTGGTCGAGCACGACGAAGATGCGATTCGTCTGGCGGACTACGTGGTCGACATCGGTCCTGGTGCCGGTGTGCACGGTGGGCATATCGTCGCCGAAGGTACGCCAGCCGAAGTCATGGCGCACCCGGACTCGCTGACCGGCAAGTACCTGTCGGGCCGCGTGAAGATTGCCGTGCCGGCCAAACGTACGCCGCGCAACAAGAAGATGACCCTGTCGCTCAAGGGCGCTCGCGGCAACAACCTGCGCAACGTCGATCTGGAAATTCCGCTGGGCCTGCTGACGTGCGTGACTGGCGTCTCCGGTTCGGGCAAATCGACGCTGATCAACAACACCCTGTTCCCGCTGAGCGCCACGGCACTCAACGGCGCGACGACGCTGGAAGCTGCCGCTCACGACAGCATCAAGGGCCTGGAGCATCTGGACAAGGTTGTGGACATCGACCAGAGCCCAATTGGTCGGACGCCGCGTTCCAACCCGGCGACTTACACCGGGCTGTTTACGCCGATTCGCGAACTGTTCGCCGGCGTGCCTGAGTCCCGCTCCCGTGGTTACGGCCCGGGGCGTTTCTCCTTCAACGTGAAGGGCGGACGCTGCGAAGCTTGCCAGGGCGATGGCCTGATCAAGGTGGAAATGCACTTCCTGCCGGACATCTATGTGCCGTGCGACGTGTGCAAGAGCAAGCGTTACAACCGCGAAACCCTGGAGATCAAGTACAAGGGCAAGAGCATCCACGAAACCCTCGAGATGACCATTGAGGAAGCGCGGGTGTTCTTCGACGCGGTGCCAGCTCTGGCGCGCAAGCTTCAGACACTGATGGATGTCGGTCTGTCGTACATCAAGCTTGGTCAATCCGCGACGACGCTGTCCGGCGGCGAAGCCCAGCGGGTGAAACTGTCCCGCGAGCTGTCCAAGCGTGATACCGGCAAGACCCTGTACATCCTCGATGAGCCGACCACCGGCCTGCACTTCGCGGATATCCAGCAATTGCTCGATGTACTGCATCGCCTGCGCGACCACGGCAACACCGTGGTGGTGATCGAGCACAACCTGGACGTGATCAAGACTGCTGACTGGTTGGTGGATCTTGGGCCGGAAGGCGGTTCCAAAGGTGGGCAGATCATTGCCGTCGGTACGCCGGAAGAAGTGTCGGAGATGAAGCAGTCTCACACCGGCTTCTACCTCAAGCCGCTGCTGGCTCGCGACAAGGCCTGATCCAGGCCCATGAAAAAGCCCCTGTCACTTTGTCGGTGACAGGGGCTTTTTTGTATCCGGGGGGGTTTTTCCGGGAATCAGAACTGCGATTGCAGGTAATTCTCCAGACCGATCAACTTGATCAGACCCAACTGCTTCTCCAGCCAGTAGGTGTGATCTTCTTCGGTATCGTTCAGCTGAATGCGCAGAATCTCGCGGCTGACGTAGTCCTTGTGCAACTCGCAGAGCTCGATGCCCTTGCAGAGTGCGGCACGGACCTTGTATTCCAGTCGCAGGTCGGCAGCGAGCATGTCAGGCACTGTGGTGCCCACATCCAGGTCGTCCGGACGCATGCGTGGCGTGCCTTCGAGCATCAGGATGCGACGCATCAGGGCGTCAGCGTGCTGCGCTTCTTCTTCCATCTCGTGGTTGATACGTTCGTAGAGCTCGGTGAAACCCCAGTCCTCGTACATCCGCGAATGGATGAAATATTGATCACGCGCCGCCAGTTCGCCGGTCAGCAACGTGTTGAGGTAATCGATTACGTCTGGGTGGCCTTGCATCGCCCTACATCTCCCTGCTTGAAAGTCTGTAGTTTGAACCAAGGAGACTGTTTGGTCACGCCGAATGCGCGATAAAAGCGAAGATATTCTGAGAAAAGTGGTTTAAATAACGCAAAAACCGCCCAAATGAGGGCGGTTCTGCTTCTCGTTTAGACTTAGTTAAGCTGTACGCCCAACGCCTTTGCGATTGCTTCTCCGTACGCCGGGTCAGCGCGGAAGAAGTGCTGCAGTTGACGGTCAACGACGTCGCTGGAAACCCCGGCCATCGCGCCGGCAATGTTGTTGATCAGCAGGATCTTCTGCTCGTCACTCATCAGGCGGAACAGCGCACCGGCGTGGCTGTAGTAATCGGTATCTTCGCGGTGATCGTAACGATCCGCCGCACCGCTCAGGGCCAACGCAGGTTCAGCATAACGAGGCGCCTGTTTCGGCGATTCCACGTAGCTGTTTGGCTCGTAGTTCGGCGCAGCACCACCGTTGCTGCCGAATGCCATCGAACCGTCGCGCTGGTAGGTATTGACCTGATTGCGCGGGGCATTCACCGGCAGTTGCTGGTGGTTGGTGCCGACACGGTAGCGGTGTGCATCAGCGTATGCGAACACACGACCTTGCAGCATGCGATCCGGCGACAGACCAACACCCGGGACCATGTTGCTCGGACCGAATGCCGCTTGCTCCACTTCAGCGAAATAGTTCTGCGGATTGCGGTTGAGCTCCAGTTCGCCCACTTCGATCAGCGGGAATTCTTTCTGCGACCAGGTTTTGGTCACGTCGAACGGGTTCTCGTAGTGCGCCGCAGCCTGGGCTTCGGTCATGACCTGAATGCACACGCGCCATTTCGGGAAGTCACCGCGCTCGATCGCACCGAACAGATCCCGCTGGGCGTAATCCGGGTCGGTACCAGCCAGGCGGGCAGCGTCTGCCGGCGCAAGGTTCTTGATCCCTTGCTTGGTCTTGTAGTGCCATTTCACCCAGTGACGCTCGCCCACGGCGTTGATCAGGCTGTAAGTGTGGCTGCCGAAGCCGTGCATGTGACGGTAGCCGTCAGGGATGCCGCGGTCCGAGAACAGGATAGTGACCTGGTGCAGCGCCTCTGGAGAGTGCGACCAGAAGTCCCACATCATCTGAGCGCTTTTCAGGTTGCTTTGCGGCAGGCGCTTTTGGGTGTGGATAAAGTCAGGGAATTTCAGTGGGTCGCGAATGAAGAACACTGGCGTGTTGTTGCCAACGATGTCCCAGTTGCCTTCTTCGGTGTAGAACTTCAAAGCGAAGCCGCGAGGATCGCGCTCGGTATCCGCCGAACCGCGCTCACCACCTACGGTGGAAAACCGCAAGAAGGTAGGCGTTTGCTTGCCAACGGATTCGAACAGCTTGGCGCTGGTGTATTGAGTGATGTCGCGAGTGACGGTGAACGTGCCGTAAGCGCCCGAACCTTTGGCGTGTACGCGACGCTCAGGGATGTTTTCACGGTTGAAGTGGGCAAGCTTCTCGATCAGATGAAAATCGTCGAGCAGCAGCGGACCACGAGGGCCGGCGGAGCGGGAATTCTGGTTGTCGGCGACAGGAGCGCCACTGGCGGTCGTAAGCGTTTTGTTTTGGCTCATGCGATCTTCTTCCTCTGTCAGTTTTGGAACTGCCGGCTAATCGGCTTGGGACGGAGTATTGACCATTCATCAGGAAGGCTACAAATTCATTAATTTGTAGCGATCAATAGAAAAATACTACCAACGAAACCCGTTCGCATCATGACGGTAGAGACCGCGGTGAAGCTTGTATAAACAGCGCGTTTCTTACAGGCACAAAAAACCGGGCACTAGGCCCGGTTCTTCGTTTCAGACTGACGTCTTACTCAGCGGATACAGCTTCACCACCGGCAGGACGATCAACCAACTCGACGTACGCCATAGGCGCGTTGTCGCCAGTGCGGAAACCGCACTTGAGGATGCGCAGGTAGCCACCCTCACGGGTAGCGTAACGCTTGCCCAGGTCGTTGAAGAGCTTACCAACGATAGCTTTCGAACGAGTACGGTCGAAAGCCAGACGGCGGTTAGCCAGGCTGTCTGTCTTGGCCAAAGTGATCAGCGGCTCAGCAACGCGACGCAGTTCTTTAGCTTTCGGCAGTGTAGTTTTGATCAGCTCGTGCTCGAACAGCGACACTGCCATGTTTTGAAACATGGCCTTGCGGTGCGAGCTAGTGCGGCTCAGGTGACGACCACTTTTACGATGACGCATGGTTCATTCCTTACCAAACACAACGTTCGGTGATTACGACGATCAGGCAGTCGCCTTGTCGTCCTTCTTAAGACTTGCAGGCGGCCAGTTGTCGAGGCGCATGCCGAGGGACAGACCGCGGGAGGCCAGAACGTCCTTGATTTCAGTCAAGGATTTCTTGCCAAGGTTCGGAGTCTTCAACAGCTCTACTTCGGTACGCTGAATCAGGTCACCGATGTAGTAGATGTTTTCCGCCTTAAGGCAGTTAGCCGAACGTACAGTCAGTTCCAGATCGTCAACCGGGCGAAGCAGGATCGGATCGATCTCGTCTTCCTGCTCGACAACCACTGGCTCACTGTCACCTTTGAGGTCGACGAACGCAGCCAACTGCTGTTGCAGGATGGTTGCAGCGCGACGGATAGCCTCTTCAGGATCCAGGGTACCGTTGGTTTCCAGATCAATAACCAGCTTGTCCAGGTTAGTACGCTGCTCGACACGGGCGTTTTCCACCACGTATGCGATACGGCGAACCGGGCTGAACGAAGAGTCAAGCTGCAAGCGACCAATGCTGCGGCTTTCGTCTTCATCGCTCTGACGCGAGTCTGCCGGTTCATAACCACGACCACGAGCTACGGTGAGCTTCATGTTCAGGGCGCCGTTAGACGCCAGGTTAGCGATTACGTGATCGGGGTTAACGATCTCGACATCATGATCCAGCTGAATATCGGCAGCGGTAACCACCCCCGAACCCTTCTTCGACAAGGTCAGCGTAACTTCGTCACGGCCGTGCAGCTTGATAGCCAGACCTTTAAGGTTCAACAGGATTTCAATTACGTCTTCCTGTACACCTTCGATGGCGCTGTACTCGTGGAGCACACCGTCAATCTCGGCCTCGACTACTGCACAGCCGGGCATTGAGGACAACAGGATGCGTCGCAGCGCGTTGCCCAGGGTGTGGCCAAAACCACGCTCGAGAGGCTCGAGAGTGATCTTGGCGCGGGTTGGACTGACAACCTGCACATCAATATGGCGGGGTGTCAGGAACTCATTTACCGAAATCTGCATGGATGCACCTATTTTCTAGCCCTTACTTGGAGTAGAGCTCGACAATCAGGCTTTCGTTGATGTCGGCGGACAGATCACTGCGAGCAGGAACGTTCTTGAAAACGCCCGACTTCTTCTCAGTGTCTACTTCTACCCATTCTACGCGGCCACGTTGGGCACACAGATCGAGAGCTTGGACAATGCGAAGTTGGTTCTTTGCTTTCTCGCGAATCGCGACCACGTCACCAGCACGAACCTGGTACGACGGCACGTTTACGGTCTGACCGTTAACGCTTACGGATTTGTGCGATACCAGCTGACGGGATTCGGCACGAGTAGAGCCAAAACCCATACGGTATACAACGTTGTCCAGACGGCATTCGAGCAGTTGCAACAGGTTTTCGCCAGTTGCACCTTTCTTGCCAGCAGCTTCTTTGTAGTAGCCGCTGAATTGACGCTCGAGAACGCCGTAGATACGACGGACCTTCTGCTTTTCACGCAGTTGGGTGCCGTAATCGGACTGGCGACCGCGGCGTTGGCCGTGGATACCAGGTGCTGCTTCAATGTTGCACTTCGATTCGATCGCGCGCACGCCGCTCTTCAGAAAGAGATCGGTGCCTTCACGACGAGCGAGTTTGCATTTTGGACCAATGTAACGAGCCATTCTTTACAATCTCCTGGATTACACGCGGCGCTTCTTCGGCGGACGGCACCCGTTGTGCGGGATTGGCGTCACGTCGGTGATGCTGGCGATCTTGTAGCCACAGCCGTTCAAAGCGCGGACTGCGGATTCACGACCTGGGCCTGGACCTTTGACGTTAACGTCGAGGTTTTTCAGACCGTATTCCAGCGCAGCTTGACCAGCACGTTCAGCAGCTACTTGAGCAGCAAACGGCGTGGACTTGCGGGAACCGCGGAAACCCGAACCACCGGAGGTAGCCCAGGAAAGAGCGTTGCCTTGACGGTCGGTGATGGTCACGATTGTGTTGTTAAACGACGCGTGGATGTGGGCGATGCCATCAACCACTGTCTTTTTAACTTTTTTACGAGGACGAGCAGCAGGTTTAGCCATGATTAATTTCCTGTCGATTCGCTGGGGCGATTACTTGCGGATCGGCTTACGCGGACCTTTACGGGTACGCGCGTTAGTCTTGGTACGCTGACCGCGCACTGGAAGACCACGACGATGACGCAGACCGCGATAGCAACCGAGGTCCATCAAACGCTTGATTTTCATGTTGATTTCGCGACGCAGGTCACCTTCAGTGGTGAACTTCGCCACTTCGCCACGCAGCTGTTCAATCTGCTCGTCGCTCAGATCTTTGATCTTTGCGGCTGGGTTTACCCCAGTCACTGCACAAATCTTCTGTGCAGTAGTGCGACCAACACCATAGATGTAGGTCAGCGAGATAACAGTATGCTTGTTATCTGGAATGTTAACGCCTGCAATACGGGCCATTCAGTGGGACTCCAATTGACAGCTACCTACGCCCCGGAAGCCAAGAAATAGGGCGCGAGATAATATCGCTGTAATAACAAATAATCAACCCGGCAGCGCACTAGCTGCCGGGCTTGAAGCACAATCACACTCAGCCTTGGCGCTGTTTGTGACGCGGTTCCGCGCTGCAAATTACTCGAACAACACCTTCGCGGCGAATAATCTTGCAGTTACGGCACAGCTTTTTCACCGATGCACGAACTTTCATCACCAACTCCTCGAACCTTATGGGTACTCAGCGCAACATGCCGCTGCCGTAACCCTTCAGGTTGGCTTTCTTCATCAGGGATTCGTACTGGTGCGAAACGAGGTGCGATTGTACTTGGGACATGAAGTCCATCACAACCACGACGACGATCAGCAACGAGGTCCCGCCAAGGTAGAACGGTACGTTTGCCGCAACCACCAGGAACTGGGGAAGCAGACACACGGCCGTCATGTAAAGAGCACCGAACATGGTCAAACGAGTCAGAACGCCATCAATGTAGCGCGCAGACTGCTCGCCTGGACGGATGCCCGGAATAAAGGCACCGGACTTCTTCAGGTTTTCCGCTACGTCTTTCGGATTGAACATCAACGCCGTATAGAAGAAGCAGAAGAAAATAATCCCTGCACTAAACAGCAGAATATTCAACGGCTGACCAGGAGCGATCGACTGCGAGATGTCCTGCAACCAGCCCATACCTTCAGACTGACCAAACCAGGCACCCAACGAAGCCGGGAACAGCAAAATGCTGCTCGCGAAAATGGCCGGAATAACGCCGGCCATGTTCACCTTCAGCGGCAAGTGGCTAGTCTGCGCAGCAAAGACCTTGCGGCCCTGCTGACGCTTGGCGTAGTGAACAGCAATACGACGCTGACCACGCTCAATGAACACCACGAAACCGATAATCGCTACTGCCAGCAAACCGATGGCTACCAGGGCGAAGATGTTGATATCACCCTGACGTGCAGACTCGAAAGACTGCCCGATCGCTCTCGGAAGACCGGCGACGATACCCGAAAAAATCAACATCGAGATACCGTTGCCAACACCACGCTCAGTAATCTGCTCACCCAGCCACATCATGAACATCGCACCAGCCACAAAAGTGGATACCGCGACGAAATGGAAGCCAAAGTCACCAGTGAACGCAACGCCCTGCCCTGCCAGACCAATGGACATGCCAATTGCCTGAACGAGAGCGAGGACGACAGTGCCGTAGCGGGTGTACTGGCTGATCTTGCGACGGCCAGCTTCACCTTCCTTCTTCAACTGTTCCAGCTGCGGGCTAACGGCGGTCATCAGCTGCATGATGATCGATGCCGAAATGTACGGCATGATCCCCAGTGCAAAGATGCTCATCCGTTCCAGCGCGCCGCCGGAAAACATGTTGAACAAGCTAAGAATGGTCCCCTCATTCTGTCGAAACAGGTCCGCGAGTCGGTCCGGGTTAATACCTGGAACCGGGATGTGTGCGCCTATTCGGTAGACGATAATCGCCAGGAACAGAAAACGCAGACGAGCCCAGAGTTCAGACATACCGCCTTTGCCGAGCGCAGAGAGAGCACCTTGCTTAGCCATTTATTCCTCGAACTTGCCGCCAGCTGCTTCGATAGCCGCACGCGCACCTTTGGTGGCGCCGATTCCCTTTCCGATGGTAACAGCGCGAGTAACTTCGCCGGACAGCATGATTTTCACACGCTGTACGTTGACGTTAATCACGTTGGCATCTTTCAGGGACTGCACGGTGACGATGTCGCCTTCCACTTTGGCCAGCTCGGACAGACGCACTTCTGCGCGGTCCATGGCTTTCAGGGAAACGAAACCGAATTTCGGCAGGCGACGATGCAGCGGCTGTTGACCGCCTTCAAAGCCTGGAGCAATGGTGCCACCGGAGCGAGAGGACTGACCTTTGTGGCCACGGCCACCGGTCTTGCCCAAACCACTACCGATACCACGGCCCGGACGATGCTTTTCGCGACGGGAACCCGGCGCTGGACTCAGATCATTGAG
Source organism: Pseudomonas nunensis (assembly GCF_024296925.1). Taxonomy (NCBI): domain Bacteria; kingdom Pseudomonadati; phylum Pseudomonadota; class Gammaproteobacteria; order Pseudomonadales; family Pseudomonadaceae; genus Pseudomonas; species Pseudomonas nunensis. Next base: position 6,968,084 of record NZ_CP101125.1, on the reverse strand, counting down.
TTTCATCGATTAACCCTCGACACGCAGCATGTAGTAAGCCTTGTTGATCATCCCGCGATTCTCGGGAGTATCAAGTACTTCTACAGTGTGACCGATGCGACGCAGACCCAGACCCTTAACGCACAGTTTGTGGTTAGGGATGCGGCCGGTCATGCTTTTGATCAGCGTAACTTTAACGGTAGCCATGATCAGAAGATCTCCTTGACGCTTTTGCCACGCTTGGCGGCAATGGATTCAGGAGATTGCATAGCTTTCAAACCTTTGAAAGTGGCGTGAACCACGTTTACCGGGTTAGTCGAGCCGTAGCACTTGGCCAGAACGTTCTGAACGCCAGCAACTTCGAGGACAGCACGCATAGCGCCGCCAGCGATGATACCGGTACCTTCAGAGGCAGGCTGCATGTACACCTTCGAAGCGCCGTGACCGGACTTCATTGCGTACTGCAGGGTAGTGCCGTTCAGATCAACTTGGATCATGTTGCGGCGAGCAGCTTCCATTGCCTTCTGGATCGCGGCAGGCACTTCACGTGACTTGCCACGGCCGAAGCCAACGCGCCCTTTACCATCACCAACCACGGTCAACGCGGTGAAAGTGAAGATACGGCCGCCTTTAACGGTTTTGGCTACGCGGTTAACTTGAACCAGCTTCTCAATGTAGCCTTCGTCGCGCTTTTGGTCGTTATTTGACATAACTTAGAACTCCAGCCCAGCTTCACGAGCAGCATCAGCCAGCGCCTTGACGCGGCCGTGGTACTTGAAGCCAGAGCGGTCGAAAGCCACCTGCGAGACGCCAGCGGCTTTAGCACGCGTAGCGACCAGCTGGCCAACCTTAGTGGCCGCGTCGATGTTGCCAGTGGCGCCATCACGCAGTTCTTTATCCAAAGTCGAGGCAGATGCCAGGACTTTGTTGCCGTCGGCCGAAATGACCTGGGCGTAGATGTGCTGCGACGAGCGGAACACGCAGAGACGCACGACTTCGAGTTCGTGCATTTTCAGGCGTGCTTTGCGAGCGCGACGCAGTCGAGTAACTTTTTTGTCGGTCATTTGCTATGCCCTACTTCTTCTTGGCTTCTTTACGACGGACGACTTCGTCCGCGTAGCGCACACCTTTGCCTTTGTACGGCTCTGGTGGACGGAAGTCGCGGATCTCGGCGGCCACTTGACCTACCAGCTGCTTATCGATACCCCGGATCAGGATGTCGGTTTGGCTAGGAGTCTCAGCGGTGATGCCTTCCGGCAGTTCATAATCCACTGGGTGCGAGAAGCCAAGAGCCAGGTTCAGCACTGTGCCTTTTGCTTGCGCTTTGTAACCAACACCGACCAGCTGGAGCTTGCGCTCGAAGCCTTGGCTTACGCCTTGGACCATGTTGTTTACCAACGCACGAGTGGTACCAGCCATTGCGCGAGTTTGTTGATCGCCATTGCGAGCAGCGAAACGCAGCTCACCAGCTTCTTCAACGATCTCAACGGACGAATGGATGTTCAGTTCGAGAGTGCCCTTGGCACCCTTCACCGAAAGCTGTTGGCCTGCGAATTTTACTTCGACACCGGCTGGCAGCTTAACGGGGTTCTTAGCGACGCGTGACATGCTTATCCCCCCTTAGAACACAGTGCAAAGAACTTCGCCGCCGACACCGGCAGCGCGCGCAGCACGATCCGTCATCACACCTTTGTTGGTGGAGACGATAGACACACCGAGACCGCCACGAACTTTTGGCAGATCATCGACGGACTTGTACTGACGCAGGCCTGGACGGCTAACGCGCTTCACTTCCTCGATGACCGGACGGCCTTCGAAGTACTTCAGCTCGATGGACAGCAGTGGTTTGATTTCGCTGCTGATCTGATAACCCGCAATGTAACCTTCGTCCTTCAGGACTTTGGCAACAGCTACCTTCAAAGTAGAAGATGGCATGCTTACGACGGACTTTTCAGCCATCTGGGCATTACGGATTCGAGTTAGCATGTCCGCTAACGGGTCCTGCATACTCATGGGCTAGACGCTCCTAATACAAAAAAATTAGCCTTGCGGCTACTACTTGTCGCCGAGCTCATCCATGCGAAAAAAGCACGGGCTCAGGCGAGCCGGGTATTCTAGACACACCCCACAAATGAATCAAGCCCCAATAGGGGCTTGATTCAAGTTCAAGGTCACCGGCGGTCAGTATCTTGCGAAACTGGACGCCGAGACTTTGATAGTGCTTACCAGCTGGCTTTAACCAGACCAGGTACGTCACCACGCATTGCAGCTTCACGCAGTTTGTTACGGCCGAGGCCGAACTTGCGGTAAACGCCGTGTGGACGACCGGTCAGGCGGCAGCGGTTACGCATGCGCGAAGCGCTTGCGTCACGTGGCTGCTTCTGCAGAGCTACTGTAGCTTCCCAACGCGCTTCTGGACTTGCGTTCAGATCAACGATGATTGCTTTCAGTGCTGCACGCTTTTTGGCGTACTTGGCAACCGTGAGCTGACGCTTCAGCTCGCGGTTTTTCATGCTCATCTTGGCCATTTTCCTACTCCAATCAGTTGCGGAACGGGAATTTGAAAGCACGCAGCAGCGCGCGACCTTCATCATCGTTCTTGGCAGTGGTGGTCAGGGTAATGTCCAGACCGCGGAGAGCATCGATCTTGTCGTAGTCGATTTCCGGGAAGATGATCTGCTCTTTAACGCCCATGCTGTAGTTACCACGACCATCGAAGGACTTGGCATTCAGGCCGCGGAAGTCGCGAACCCGAGGCAGGGAGATCGACAGCAGACGATCCAGGAATTCATACATACGCTCACGGCGCAGAGTCACTTTGACGCCGATCGGCCAACCTTCACGGACTTTAAAGCCAGCGATGGATTTCCGAGCGTAAGTCACAACGACTTTCTGACCGGTGATCTTTTCCAGGTCGGCAACAGCGTGCTCGATGACTTTTTTGTCACCGACCGCTTCGCCCAGACCCATGTTCAGGGTGATCTTTGTAACGCGTGGAACTTCCATCACGTTCGAAAGCTTAAGTTCTTCCTTAAGCTTCGGTGCGATTTCCTTCCAGTAAATCTCTTTTAGTCGTGCCATGGTCTTCTACCTAGCAGTGTTCAAGCATCAACCGCTTTTTGGGTCGACTTGAAGACACGAATTTTCTTGCCGTCTTCTACTTTGAAACCAACGCGGTCAGCCTTGTTGGTTTCGCCGTTGAAAATGGCGACGTTAGAAGCGTCCAGTGGAGCTTCTTTTTCGACGATACCGCCTTGTACGCCCGACATCGGGTTAGGCTTGGTATGACGCTTAACCAGGTTCAGACCGCCGATAACCAGACGGTTATTAGCGAGAACCTTAAGCACCTTACCGCGCTTACCTTTGTCTTTGCCGGCGATCACGATGATCTCGTCGTCACGACGAATCTTTTGCATGTCGGATCTCCTTACAGCACTTCTGGGGCGAGCGAGACGATCTTCATGAACTTCTCAGTACGAAGTTCACGGGTCACTGGCCCAAAGATACGGGTGCCGATCGGCTCTTGCTTGTTGTTCAGAAGAACAGCAGCGTTGCCATCAAAGCGGATAATGGAGCCATCAGCACGACGTACGCCGTGACGAGTGCGGACTACAACAGCAGTCATCACTTGGCCTTTTTTCACTTTACCGCGAGGAATTGCTTCCTTCACGGTAACTTTGATGATGTCACCGATACCAGCGTAACGACGATGGGAGCCACCCAGCACCTTGATGCACATAACACGGCGAGCGCCAGAGTTATCGGCCACATCGAGCATGGATTGAGTCTGAATCATATAATTTCTCCGACCCCTAGTCCTTAGACTTCCACAGCGCGTTCGAGAACATCAACCAGCGCCCAAGACTTAGTCTTGGCCAAAGGACGAGTTTCACGAATAGTGACTTTGTCGCCGATGTGGCACTGATTGGTTTCGTCGTGCGCGTGCAGCTTAGTCGAACGCTTAACGTATTTACCGTAGATCGGGTGCTTTACGCGACGCTCGATCAGAACGGTGATGGTCTTGTCCATTTTGTCGCTGACAACACGGCCAGTCAGCGTACGGACGGTTTTTTCGGCTTCAGCCATGATTACTTACCTGCCTGCTGTTTGAGCACAGTCTTCACGCGAGCGATGTCACGCTTAACTTGCCGGAGCAGGTGAGACTGCCCCAACTGGCCAGTTGCTTTCTGCATGCGCAGATTGAACTGGTCGCGCAGCAGGCCGAGCAGTTGCTCGTTAAGCTGCGGCGCGTCTTTTTCACGAAGTTCATTCGCTTTCATCACATCACCGTCCGTTTAACAAAGGCGGTGGCGAGCGGCAGCTTTGCAGCAGCCAGGGCAAAAGCCTCACGCGCCAGCTCTTCAGTTACACCCTCGATTTCATACAGGACTTTACCTGGCTGAATCTGGGCAACCCAGTACTCCACACTACCCTTACCTTTACCCATCCGAACTTCGAGTGGCTTTTTGGAAATAGGCTTGTCCGGGAATACACGGATCCAGATCTTGCCGCCACGTTTAACGTGACGGGTCAGAGCACGACGCGCTGACTCGATCTGACGAGCGGTGAGACGACCACGAGCTACAGACTTCAGCGCGAACTCGCCGAAGCTGACTTTGCTACCGCGCTGAGCCAGACCACGGTTGTGGCCTGTCATCTGCTTGCGGAACTTCGTACGCTTTGGTTGCAACATTTGGCGTACCCCTTACTTAGCAGCTTTTTTACGAGGCGCTGGTGCTTGTGGTTTCAGTTCTTCTTGGCGACCACCAATTACTTCGCCTTTGAAGATCCAAACCTTTACACCGATCACACCGTAAGTGGTGTGAGCTTCGTAGTTGGCATAGTCGATGTCGGCACGCAGGGTGTGCAGTGGCACACGACCTTCGCGATACCATTCAGTACGTGCGATTTCAGCACCGCCGAGACGACCGCTCACTTGGATTTTGATGCCTTTGGCACCAATGCGCATGGCGTTCTGAACAGCGCGCTTCATAGCGCGACGGAACATTACGCGACGCTCCAGCTGCTGAGCTACGCTCTGCGCAACCAGCATACCGTCAAGCTCCGGCTTGCGGATCTCTTCGATATTGATGTGCACAGGCACACCCATTTGCTTGGTCAGGTCCTGACGCAGTTTCTCAACATCTTCACCTTTCTTCCCGATAACGATACCTGGACGAGCGGTGTGGATGGTGATACGTGCAGTTTGAGCCGGACGATGGATATCGATACGGCTTACGGACGCGCTTTTTAGTTTGTCTTGGAGATACTCGCGCACCTTCAGATCAGCGAACAAATAGTCCGCATAAGTCCGACCGTCTGCGTACCAGACGGAGGTGTGCTCCTTGACGATTCCCAGGCGAATGCCAATGGGATGTACTTTCTGACCCATCTCTTCGACTCCGTTACTTGTCAGCAACCTTGACAGTGATATGGCAAGACCGCTTGACGATGCGATCAGCACGGCCTTTGGCACGTGGCATGATTCGCTTCAGCGAACGCCCTTCGTTGACGAAAACGGTGCTGACTTTAAGGTCATCAACGTCTGCGCCTTCGTTATGCTCGGCGTTGGCTACGGCCGACTCCAGCACTTTCTTCATGATCTCGGCGGCTTTCTTACTGCTGAAAGCCAACAGGTTGAGCGCTTCGCCCACCTTCTTCCCGCGGATCTGGTCGGCGACCAAGCGGGCTTTCTGGGCGGAGATTCGAGCGCCCGACAACTTAGCGGCTACTTCCATCGTTCCTTACCCCTTAACGCTTGGCTTTCTTGTCTGCCACGTGCCCACGATATGTGCGGGTACCGGCAAACTCGCCTAGTTTGTGGCCGACCATGTCTTCGTTCACGAGAACTGGAACATGTTGACGACCGTTATGCACTGCAATGGTCAAACCGACCATTTGTGGCAGGATCATCGAACGACGCGACCAGGTCTTAACTGGTTTGCGATCGTTCTTTTCCGCCGCCACTTCGATCTTCTTCAGTAGGTGAAGATCAATAAAAGGACCTTTTTTCAGAGAACGTGGCACTGTCGTATCCCTCTATTTACTTGCGACGACGGACGATCATTTTGTCGGTACGCTTATTACCACGAGTCTTCGCGCCCTTAGTCGGGAAGCCCCATGGCGATACCGGATGACGACCACCAGAGGTACGACCTTCACCACCACCATGTGGGTGGTCAACCGGGTTCATGGCAACACCACGAACGGTTGGGCGAACGCCACGCCAGCGTTTGGCACCAGCTTTACCCAGCGAACGCAGGCTGTGCTCGGAGTTCGAGACTTCACCCAGGGTCGCGCGGCATTCAGCCAGCACTTTACGCATCTCACCAGAACGCAGACGCAGGGTCACGTAGACACCTTCACGAGCGATCAGCTGAGCCGAAGCACCAGCGGAACGAGCGATTTGCGCGCCTTTACCTGGCTTCAATTCGATGCCGTGTACGGTGCTACCAACTGGAATGTTACGCAGTTGCAGAGCGTTGCCCGGCTTGATCGGTGCCAAAGCACCTGCGATCAGCTGGTCACCAGCACTCACGCCTTTAGGGGCGATGATGTAGCGACGCTCGCCATCTGCGTACAGCAGCAGAGCGATGTGAGCAGTACGGTTTGGATCGTATTCAATACGCTCGACAGTGGCAGAGATGCCATCTTTGTCGTTGCGACGGAAATCGACCAGACGATAATGCTGCTTATGGCCACCACCGATGTGACGAGTGGTAATGCGACCATTGTTGTTACGACCACCAGTCTTCGATTTTTTCTCGAGCAGCGGTGCGTGAGGAGCGCCTTTATGCAGCTCCTGGTTGACCACCTTGACCACAAAACGGCGGCCAGGGGAAGTCGGTTTGCATTTAACGATTGCCATGATGCACCCCTTCCTTACTCAGCACTGCTGCTGAAATCGAGATCTTGGCCTGGTTGAAGGGAGATAACTGCCTTCTTCCAGTCATTACGCTTGCCCAGACCGCGAGCAGTGCGCTTGCTCTTACCCAGAACATTCAGGGTAGTAACACGCTCTACTTTCACGCTGAACAGGCTTTCGACGGCCTTCTTGATTTCCAGCTTGGTTGCGTCAGTTGCAACCTTGAAAACGAACTGGCCTTTCTTGTCAGCCAGAACCGTAGCCTTTTCGGAAACGTGCGGGCCAAGCAGAACTTTAAATACGCGTTCCTGGTTCATCCCAGCAGCTCCTCGAATTTCTTCACGGCCGACACGGTGATCAACACCTTGTCGTATGCGATCAGACTAACTGGATCGGAACCTTGAACGTCACGTACATCAACGTGTGGCAGGTTACGAGCAGCCAGGTACAGGTTCTGATCAACAACTTCAGACACGATCAAGACGTCAGTCAGGCCCATGCCGGTCAGTTTGTTCAGCAGATCTTTGGTCTTCGGTGCATCAACAGCGAAGTCCTGAACCACAACCAGACGATCAGTACGCACCAGCTCAGCAAGGATGGAACGCATTGCTGCGCGATACATCTTCTTGTTCAGCTTCTGGGTGTGATCCTGAGGACGAGCTGCGAAAGTGGTACCGCCGCCACGCCAGATTGGGCTACGGATAGTACCGGCACGAGCACGGCCAGTACCTTTCTGACGCCAAGGGCGCTTACCGCCACCACGAACGTCGGAACGGGTCTTTTGCTGCTTGCTACCTTGACGGCCGCCGGCCATGTAGGCCACGACTGCTTGGTGAACCAGCGTCTCGTTGAATTCGCCGCCAAATGTCAGTTCGGAAACTTCGATCGCTTGAGCGTCATTTACATTTAATTGCATGTCAGCTTCCCCTTAACCGCGAGCCTTGGCTGCTGGACGTACAACCAAGTTGCCGCCAGTAGCGCCAGGAACAGCACCCTTGACCAACAACAGATTGCGTTCAGCGTCCACGCGCACTACTTCCAGGGACTGCACGGTCACGCGCTCAGCGCCCATATGACCGGACATTTTTTTGCCCTTGAATACACGACCAGGAGTCTGGCACTGGCCGATAGAGCCTGGAACGCGGTGGGACACGGAGTTACCGTGGGTATTATCTTGCCCGCGGAAATTCCAACGCTTGATCGTACCCTGGAAGCCTTTACCCTTGGACTGACCGGTTACATCAACCAGTTGACCAGCGGCGAAGATTTCAGCGTTGATCAGATCGCCGGCCTGGTACTCGCCTTCTTCAAGGCGGAATTCCATTACGGTACGACCAGCGGCAACGTTCGCTTTAGCGAAGTGGCCAGCTTGAGCAGCTGTAACACGCGAAGCACGACGCTCGCCTACAGTGACTTGCACTGCACGATAGCCATCGGTCTCTTCAGTTTTGAACTGGGTGACGCGATTCGGTTCGATCTCAATGACCGTGACCGGAATGGAGACACCTTCTTCGGTGAAAATACGGGTCATACCGCATTTACGACCGACTACACCAATAGTCATGTTGTAAACCTCATGAGTGTACGGGGCTTTCACCCGCTATGGCCGCCCATTTCAGAGCGTTACACGACTAAGACCGAGTCTTAGCCGAGGCTGATCTGTACTTCCACACCGGCCGCAAGATCAAGCTTCATAAGAGCATCAACGGTTTTATCCGTTGGCTGGACGATGTCCAGTACGCGCTTATGAGTACGGATCTCGTACTGGTCACGCGCGTCTTTGTTGACGTGCGGGGAGACCAGAACGGTGAACCGCTCTTTACGGGTAGGCAGTGGAATTGGACCACGCACTTGAGCACCAGTACGTTTCGCGGTTTCCACGATTTCCTGGGTGGATTGGTCGATCAGGCGATGGTCAAAAGCCTTCAACCTGATACGGATTTGCTGATTTTGCATTGGATTTCAGACTCCGGCTGCTATTCCCACCGAGCGCAATACGCCCGTTAAAAGGAGGCGCAATTCTATAGACGGGCTACTACAGTGTCAACCCAATAAAAAAGCCCCCGCTAGGCGGGGGCTTTTTCAAGTCATCACTTATTAAGCGATGATTTTGGCTACGACGCCAGCGCCGACGGTACGACCGCCTTCACGAATAGCGAAACGCAGACCATCTTCCATTGCGATGGTTTTGATCAGGGTGACAACCATTTTGATGTTGTCGCCTGGCATTACCATTTCAACGCCTTCCGGCAGTTCGCAGTTACCGGTCACGTCAGTGGTCCGGAAGTAGAACTGTGGACGGTAGCCTTTGAAGAACGGAGTGTGACGACCGCCTTCTTCTTTGCTCAACACATACACTTCAGCTTCGAAGGTAGTGTGCGGCTTAACCGAACCTGGCTTGACCAGAACCTGGCCACGCTCAACGTCGTCACGCTTGGTGCCGCGCAGCAGCACGCCGCAGTTCTCGCCAGCACGACCTTCGTCGAGCAGCTTACGGAACATTTCAACACCGGTGCAGGTGGTGACGGTAGTGTCACGCAGACCAACGATTTCCAGTGGATCCTGAACCTTGACGATACCGCGCTCGATACGGCCAGTTACAACAGTACCGCGACCGGAGATCGAGAATACGTCTTCGATTGGCATCAGGAACGGCTTGTCGATAACACGGACTGGATCTGGGATGTAGCTGTCCAGAGTCTCAACCAGTTTACGAACGGCAGTGGTGCCCATTTCGTTGTCGTCTTGGCCGTTCAGAGCCATCAGAGCCGAACCGATGATGATCGGAGTGTCGTCACCTGGGAAGTCGTAAGTGCTCAGCAGATCGCGCACTTCCATCTCAACCAGCTCCAGCAGCTCAGCGTCGTCAACCATGTCAGCCTTGTTCAGGAAGACAACGATGTACGGAACGCCAACCTGACGGGACAACAGGATGTGCTCACGGGTTTGTGGCATCGGACCATCAGCGGCCGAGCAAACCAGAATAGCGCCGTCCATTTGAGCAGCACCGGTGATCATGTTCTTCACATAGTCAGCGTGACCTGGGCAGTCAACGTGAGCGTAGTGACGGATCAGCGAGTTGTATTCAACGTGTGCGGTGTTGATGGTGATACCACGAGCCTTTTCTTCTGGAGCGCTGTCGATTTTATCGAAAGCAACAACAGCCGAACCGAAAACTTCGGAGCAGACGCGAGTCAGAGCAGCGGTCAGCGTGGTTTTACCGTGGTCGACGTGACCGATGGTGCCAACGTTGACGTGCGGGAGGGTACGGTCAAATTTTTCTTTAGCCACGACAATTAACTCCTAGCCTAAAGGGGCTGAATCAGCCTTGTTTTTTGGTAACGGTTTCGACGATGTGCGACGGAGCCGTATTGTATTTTTTGAATTCCATAGAGTAGCTTGCGCGACCTTGGGACATGGAACGGACGTCGGTCGCATAACCGAACATCTCACCCAACGGAACCTCGGCGCGAATCACTTTGCCGGAAACCGTGTCTTCCATACCCAGGATCATGCCGCGACGACGGTTAAGGTCGCCCATCACGTCACCCATATAGTCTTCAGGCGTAACAACCTCTACCGCCATGATCGGCTCAAGCAACTCACCACCGCCCTTCTGGGCCAGTTGCTTGGTCGCCATGGAAGCAGCCACCTTAAACGCCATCTCGTTGGAGTCGACGTCGTGGTAGGAACCATCAAACACGGTAGCCTTCAGGCCGATCAGCGGATAGCCGGCAACTACGCCGTTCTTCATCTGCTCTTCGATACCCTTCTGGATAGCCGGGATGTATTCCTTAGGAACCACACCACCCACTACTTCGTTCAGGAATTGCAGACCTTCCTGACCTTCGTCAGCAGGAGCAAAACGAATCCAGCAATGACCGAACTGGCCACGACCACCGGATTGACGAACGAACTTGCCTTCGATTTCGCAGCTCTTCGTGATGCGCTCACGGTACGAAACTTGAGGCTTACCGATGTTGGCTTCGACGTTGAACTCACGGCGCATCCGGTCAACCAGGATGTCCAGGTGCAACTCGCCCATGCCGGAGATGATCGTTTGACCAGTCTCTTCATCAGTTTTGACGCGGAAAGACGGGTCTTCCTGAGCAAGTTTGCCCAGAGCGATACCCATTTTTTCCTGGTCGTCCTTGGTCTTAGGCTCTACGGCAACCGAAATAACCGGCTCCGGGAAGTCCATGCGAACCAGGATGATTGGCTTGTCAGCGTTGCACAAAGTCTCACCAGTGGTGACGTCCTTCATGCCGATCAAGGCCGCGATGTCACCAGCGCGTACTTCCTTGATTTCTTCACGGGCGTTTGCGTGCATTTGCACCATACGACCCACGCGCTCTTTCTTGCCTTTAACCGAGTTGATCACGCCGTCGCCGGAGGCCAACACGCCCGAGTAAACTCGAACGAAGGTCAAGGTACCCACGAATGGGTCAGTGGCAATTTTGAATGCCAGAGCAGAGAACGGTTCGTTATCGTCTGCATGACGCTCCAGATCGATAGTCTCGTCATCCGGGTCAGTACCCTTGATGGCAGGAATATCAACAGGCGCAGGCAGGTAATCGATAACGGCGTCGAGAACCAGGGGAACACCCTTGTTCTTGAAGGAAGAACCGCAAACAGCCAGAACGATCTCACCAGCGATAGTACGCTGACGCAGAGCGGCCTTGATTTCCTCGTTGGTGAGTTCTTCACCCTCGAGGTACTTGTTCATCAGCTCTTCGCTGGCTTCGGCCGCAGCCTCAACCATGTTGCCGCGCCACTCGTCAGCCAGTTCCTGCAGTTCAGCAGGGATAGGCTTACGAACTGGGACCATACCCTTGTCAGAATCATTCCAATAAACAGCTTCCATAGCCATCAGATCGATCTGACCCTGGAAGTTGTCTTCGGAACCGATAGCCAACTGGATTGGCACCGGAGTGTGACCCAGACGCTGCTTGATCTGACCGATCACGCGCAGGAAGTTGGCACCAGCACGGTCCATCTTGTTTACGTAAACAAGACGTGGAACGCCGTATTTGTTGGCTTGACGCCATACGGTTTCCGACTGAGGCTCAACACCCGAGGTGCCGCAGAACACAACAACCGCGCCGTCGAGAACACGCAGGGAACGCTCAACTTCAATAGTGAAGTCAACGTGGCCCGGGGTGTCGATGACGTTGAAACGGTATTGGTCCTTGTGCTGCTTCTCGGAACCCTGCCAGAAGGCGGTAATGGCAGCAGAAGTAATGGTAATACCACGCTCCTGCTCCTGCACCATCCAGTCTGTGGTCGCGGCGCCGTCATGCACCTCGCCCATTTTGTGACTTTTGCCAGTGTAAAAAAGGACGCGCTCGGTGGTGGTGGTTTTACCAGCATCCACGTGAGCAACGATACCAATGTTACGGTAGCGATTAATCGGTGTAGTACGAGCCATAAAGCCCTCGCAAAATTAGTGACGCTAAAATTAGAAGCGGTAGTGCGAGAAAGCCTTGTTGGCTTCAGCCATACGGTGCACGTCTTCACGCTTCTTAACTGCAGCACCTTTACCTTCAGCGGCGTCCAACAGTTCGCCAGCCAAACGCAGAGCCATAGACTTCTCGCCGCGCTTGCGGGCGAAGTCTACCAACCAGCGCATTGCCAGGGCGTTACGACGGGACGGGCGAACTTCGACCGGAACCTGGTAAGTAGCACCGCCTACACGGCGCGACTTCACTTCGACCAGCGGAGCGATGGCGTCGAGAGCTTTCTCGAAGATTTCCAGGGGATCGCTGTTCTTGCGTTCTTTAACCTTTTCCAGCGCGCCATAAACGATACGCTCGGCAACGGCTTTCTTGCCGCTTTCCATAACGTGGTTCATGAACTTGGCCAGGATTTGGCTTCCGTATTTTGGATCGTCAAGCACTTCGCGCTTGGCTGCTACGCGTCTTCTTGGCATGGATAAGCCCTCAAACGGTCTTCAGGTTCGCTCGGAATCGGTGCCCTTTCGGGACGCCTCCGACCTTACTCTTATCGACTCAGAAAAATAGAAAATCAGTTTTTACAAAAAGCCGCTACTACTTAGGCTTCTTGGTACCGTACTTCGAACGACCCTGGTTACGACCTTTAACGCCGGAAGTATCCAAAGAACCGCGTACGGTGTGGTAACGAACACCTGGCAAGTCTTTTACACGACCGCCGCGGATCAGTACCACGCTGTGCTCTTGCAGGTTGTGGCCTTCACCGCCGATGTACGAGGAAACCTCGAAACCGTTGGTCAGACGCACACGGCATACTTTACGCAGTGCCGAGTTAGGTTTTTTCGGCGTGGTGGTATACACACGGGTGCATACGCCACGACGTTGCGGGCAGTTCTGCAGCGCAGGTACGTCGGATTTCTCGACGATACGCTTACGCGGCTGACGTACCAGCTGGTTGATAGTTGCCATCTACTAGCTCCACTGTTGTCTTGCGACGCTATTGTCTTGCAAGAAAAGCAAAATGGCAGGAACGAATTCCCGCCAAATTTAGGGGTACAAGAGTCTAAAGAGGATCTTGTCCCCAGTCAAGGCAAGGCCCCAACCTCCCCGCTCATCCAACCTCGACAAAATGTCTCGATTCGATGAACGGAAAGGCCGGGGCCCCACGCTTATTTACTGCTGAACTCAGTTACCGCTCGAGTTCAATGCTTCGGTCAGTGCAGCTTCCACTTCACTGGCGCTTACGCGCAACGGTTTGTCAGCATCACGGCGGCGCTTGCGCTCGCTGTGATAAGCCAGACCGGTACCGGCCGGGATCAGACGACCCACAACCACGTTTTCTTTCAGGCCGCGCAGGTAATCGCGCTTGCCGGTTACCGCCGCTTCGGTCAGTACGCGAGTGGTTTCCTGGAAGGAAGCCGCCGAGATGAACGATTCGGTGGACAACGACGCCTTGGTGATACCCAACAGCACGCGAGTGAACTTGGAAACGAATTTCTCGTCGCCAGCCAGACGCTCGTTCTCTACCAGAACGTGAGTCAACTCCATCTGGTCGCCCTTGATGAAAGTCGAGTCGCCGGATTCAGCGATTTCAACTTTACGCAGCATCTGACGCAGGATGGTCTCGATGTGCTTATCGTTGATCTTCACGCCCTGCAGACGATAAACGTCCTGGATCTCGTTCACGATGTACTTGGCCAGCGCACTCACACCCAGCAGACGCAGGATGTCGTGTGGATCGCTCGGGCCGTCGGAGATAACTTCGCCGCGGTTTACCTGTTCGCCTTCGAAGACGTTCAGGTGACGCCACTTCGGAATCAGCTCTTCGTACGGATCGGTACCGTCGTTCGGAGTGATAACCAGACGGCGCTTGCCTTTGGTCTCTTTACCGAACGCAATGGTGCCGCTGACTTCAGCCAGGATCGAGGCTTCTTTCGGACGACGGGCTTCGAACAAGTCGGCAACACGCGGCAGACCACCGGTGATGTCGCGTGTTTTCGAAGTTTCTTGCGGGATACGGGCGATAACATCACCGATCGCAACCTGCACACCATCCGCTACACCAACCAGAGCGTTAGCCGGCAGGAAGTACTGAGCCGGTACGTCGGTACCTGGCAGCAGCAGATCCTTGCCATCGACACCGACCATCTTAACGGCAGGACGGATGTCCTTACCGGCAGCTGGACGGTCTTTGGCGTCGAGTACTTCAATGTTGGTCATACCGGTCAATTCGTCAGTCTGACGCTTGATCGTGATGCCTTCTTCCATGCCCACGTAGGTCACGGTACCTTTCATTTCGGTAACGATTGGGTGAGTGTGCGGATCCCACTTGGCCACGATTGCGCCAGCGTCGACCTTGTCACCTTCTTTAACCGAAATCACAGCACCGTACGGCAGCTTGTAACGCTCGCGCTCACGACCGAAGTCATCAGCGATTGCCAGCTCACCGGAACGGGACACAGCAACCAGGCAACCATCCACTCGCTCAACGTGCTTCAGGTTATGCAGACGGACGGTACCGCCATTCTTCACCTGAACGCTGTCAGCTGCGGAGGTCCGGCTTGCCGCACCACCGATGTGGAACGTACGCATGGTCAGCTGGGTACCCGGCTCACCGATGGACTGGGCAGCGATAACGCCGACCGCTTCACCGATGTTCACCTGGTGACCACGAGCCAAGTCACGGCCGTAGCACTTGGCGCAAATGCCGTAGCGGGTTTCGCAGCTGATCGGCGAACGCACGATCACTTCATCGATGCTGTTCAGCTCGATGAACTCAACCCACTTCTCGTCTACCAGAGTGCCGGCAGGAACGATGATTTCTTCGGTACCTGGCTTGAACACGTCACGGGCAATGACACGACCCAATACGCGCTCACCCAGCGGCTCGACAACGTCACCGCCTTCAATGTGCGGAGTCATTACCAGGCCATGCTCGGTGCCGCAATCGATCTCGGTCACAACCAGATCCTGCGCCACGTCTACCAGACGACGAGTCAGGTAACCGGAGTTCGCAGTTTTCAACGCGGTATCCGCCAAACCTTTACGAGCACCGTGAGTCGAGATGAAGTACTGAAGTACGCTCAAACCTTCACGGAAGTTCGCAGTAATCGGCGTTTCGATGATGGAACCGTCCGGCTTGGCCATCAGGCCACGCATACCGGCGAGCTGACGGATCTGCGCAGCAGAACCCCGTGCGCCCGAGTCGGCCATCATGTACATCGAGTTGAAGGACTCTTGGTCGACTTCGACGCCATGGCGGTCGATGACTTTCTCTTTCGAGAGGTTGGCCATCATCGCCTTGGAAACTTCGTCGTTCGCCTTGGACCAAAGGTCGATCACTTTGTTGTACTTCTCGCCCTGGGTTACCAGGCCGGAGGCGTACTGACTTTCGATCTCTTTCACTTCATCAGTTGCAGCATTGATGATGCGGGCTTTTTCATCCGGGATAACGAAGTCGTTAACACCGATGGAAACGCCGGAAATGGTCGAATAGGCAAAACCGGTGTACATCAACTGGTCAGCGAAGATCACGGTCTCTTTCAAACCAACCACGCGGTAGCACTGGTTGATCAGCTTGGAGATCGCCTTTTTCTTCATCGGCTGGTTGACGACGTCGTACGACAGGCCAGGTGGAACAACCTGGAACAACAGCGCACGGCCAACAGTGGTGTCGACGATACGGGTGTTCTTGACGCTGCCACCATCACGATCGTTGACGGTTTCGTTGATCCGCACTTTGACTTTAGCGTGCAGTGCGGCTTCACCGGCACGGAACACACGGTCAACTTCTTGCAGATCCGCGAACACACGACCTTCGCCCTTGGCGTTGATCGCTTCACGAGTCATGTAGTACAGACCCAATACAACGTCCTGCGACGGAACGATGATTGGCTCACCGTTGGCTGGCGACAGAATGTTGTTGGTCGACATCATCAACGCACGCGCTTCCAACTGGGCTTCCAGTGTCAGCGGTACGTGCACGGCCATTTGGTCGCCGTCGAAGTCGGCGTTGTACGCAGCACAGACCAGAGGGTGCAGCTGGATAGCCTTACCTTCGATCAGTACTGGTTCAAACGCCTGGATACCCAGACGGTGAAGGGTCGGTGCACGGTTGAGGAGAACCGGGTGTTCACGGATCACTTCAGCGAGAACGTCCCAAACCTCTGGCAGCTCGCGCTCAACCATCTTCTTGGCAGCTTTGATGGTGGTAGCGAGACCACGCATTTCCAGCTTGCCGAAAATGAACGGCTTGAACAGCTCGAGAGCCATTTTCTTCGGCAGACCGCACTGGTGCAGACGCAGGGTCGGACCTACGGTAATTACCGAACGACCGGAGTAGTCAACACGCTTACCGAGCAAGTTCTGACGGAAACGACCTTGCTTACCCTTGATCATGTCAGCCAGGGATTTCAGAGGACGCTTGTTGGAACCTGTGATAGCGCGGCCACGACGACCGTTGTCGAGCAGTGCATCGACGGCTTCCTGCAACATACGCTTTTCGTTGCGCACGATGATGTCCGGAGCGGACAGATCAAGCAGGCGCTTCAAGCGGTTGTTACGGTTGATCACTCGACGATACAGATCGTTGAGGTCGGAAGTCGCGAAGCGACCGCCATCCAGCGGGACCAGTGGACGCAGATCTGGCGGCAGAACCGGCAGAACGGTCAGCACCATCCATTCTGGAAGGTTGCCGGAACCCTGGAAGGCTTCCATCAACTTCAGACGCTTGGACAGCTTCTTGATTTTGGTTTCGGAGTTGGTTTGCGGAATTTCTTCGCGCAGACGGCCAATCTCGTGTTCCAGGTCGATAGCGTGCAGCAGTTCGCGGACAGCTTCGGCACCCATGCGGGCATCGAAATCGTCGCCGAACTCTTCCAGCGCTTCGAAGTACTGCTCATCGTTCAGCAGCTGACCTTTTTCAAGGGTGGTCATGCCTGGGTCGATAACGACGTAGCTCTCGAAGTAGAGAACGCGTTCGATATCACGCAGGGTCATGTCCATCAGCAAGCCGATACGCGACGGCAGCGATTTCAGGAACCAGATGTGGGCAACCGGCGAAGCCAGTTCGATGTGCGCCATGCGCTCACGACGAACTTTAGCCAGAGCGACTTCAACGCCGCACTTCTCGCAGATCACACCGCGGTGCTTCAAGCGCTTGTACTTACCGCACAGGCACTCGTAATCCTTTACCGGGCCAAAAATCTTGGCGCAGAACAGGCCGTCACGTTCAGGTTTGAACGTACGGTAGTTAATGGTTTCCGGCTTTTTAACTTCACCGAACGACCACGAACGGATCATCTCAGGCGATGCCAATCCAATACGGATGGCGTCGAACTCTTCGACTTGACCCTGGTTTTTCAGCAAATTCAGTAGGTCTTTCAAGGCCTTTCCTCCTGGCGGAGCAGAGAGCGGGCAATCCTGCCCCGCTCTCGATTCGCGTCACGTGTTATTCGGTTTCCAGATCGATATCGATGCCGAGGGAACGAATTTCCTTGATCAACACGTTGAAAGACTCGGGCATGCCCGGCTCCATACGGTGATCGCCATCCACGATGTTTTTGTACATCTTGGTACGGCCGTTCACATCGTCCGACTTCACTGTGAGCATTTCTTGCAGAGTGTAAGCAGCACCGTATGCTTCCAGTGCCCAGACCTCCATCTCCCCGAAACGCTGACCACCGAACTGTGCCTTACCACCCAGCGGCTGCTGGGTAACCAGGCTGTACGAACCGGTAGAACGAGCGTGCATCTTGTCGTCTACCAAGTGGTTCAGCTTCAGCATGTACATGTAGCCAACAGTAACCGGGCGCTCGAACTTGTTGCCGGTACGGCCGTCGGTCAGCTGCATCTGGCCGCTTTCTGGCAGGTCTGCCAGTTTCAGCATGGCCTTGATTTCGCTTTCCTTGGCGCCGTCGAACACTGGAGTGGCCATTGGAACGCCGCCACGCAGGTTCTTCGCCAGATCCAGGATTTCCTGGTCAGAGAAGCTATCCAGATCTTCGTTACGACCGCCGATCTGGTTGTAGATCTCGTCGAGGAATTTACGAAGCTCAGCGACTTTGCGCTGCTCTTCGATCATCCGGTTGATCTTCTCGCCCAGACCTTTAGCCGCGAGGCCGAGGTGGGTTTCAAGGATCTGACCAACGTTCATACGCGAAGGTACGCCCAACGGGTTGAGGACGACGTCGACCGGGGTGCCATTGGCATCGTGCGGCATGTCTTCAACCGGCATGATCACGGAGACCACACCTTTGTTACCGTGACGACCGGCCATCTTGTCGCCCGGCTGGATGCGGCGACGGATTGCCAGGTAAACCTTGACGATTTTCAGCACGCCTGGAGCCAGGTCATCGCCCTGCTGCAGTTTGCGCTTCTTGTCTTCGAACTTGTCGTCCAGCAGACGGCGACGATCAACGATGTAGGCCTGAGCCTTCTCGAGCTGCTCGTTCAGAGCATCTTCAGTCATGCGCAGTTTGAACCACTGACCATGCTCAAGACCGTCGAGAACTTCGTCGGTGATGTCCTGACCTTTCTTCAGGCCGGCGCCGCCTTCGGCTTTGTGGCCGACCAGAGCGGAACGCAGACGTTCGAAAGTTGCGCCTTCAACGATACGGAACTCTTCGTTCAGGTCCTTGCGGATCTCGTCGAGTTGAGTCTTCTCGATGGACAGCGCACGAGCATCACGCTCAACGCCGTCACGAGTGAAGACCTGTACGTCGATGACGGTACCCTTGGTGCCGGTAGGCACGCGCAGGGAGGTGTCTTTAACGTCGCTGGCTTTTTCACCGAAGATGGCACGCAACAGCTTCTCTTCCGGAGTCAGTTGGGTCTCGCCTTTCGGAGTGACCTTACCAACCAGGATGTCGCCTGCGCCAACTTCAGCACCTACGTAAACGATACCGGCTTCGTCCAGCTTGTTCAGTGCAGCTTCACCCACGTTCGGGATGTCTGCAGTGATTTCCTCTGGCCCAAGCTTGGTGTCACGCGCCACACAGGTCAGTTCCTGAATGTGGATCGTGGTGAAGCGATCTTCTTGAACAACTCGTTCCGACAGGCAGATGGAGTCTTCGAAGTTGTAACCGTTCCAGGCCATGAACGCGATGCGCATGTTCTGACCCAGTGCCAGCTCACCCATGTCGGTGGACGGACCATCGGCCATGATGTCGCTGCGCTGAACCCGATCACCTTTACGCACCAGCGGACGCTGGTTGATGCAGGTGTTCTGGTTGGAGCGGGTGTATTTGGTCAGGTTGTAGATGTCGACACCAGCTTCACCGGTTTCAACTTCGTCATCAGCAACACGAACCACGATACGGCTTGCATCTACAGAGTCGATCACGCCGCCACGACGAGCCACGACGCAAACGCCGGAGTCACGAGCTACGTTACGCTCCATGCCGGTACCGACCAGCGGCTTGTCAGCGCGCAGGGTTGGTACAGCTTGACGCTGCATGTTCGAACCCATCAACGCACGGTTGGCGTCATCGTGCTCGAGGAACGGGATCAGCGACGCTGCAACCGAAACTACCTGCTTCGGCGATACGTCCATCAAGGTGACGTCTTCCGGCGCCTTGACGGTGAACTCGTTCAAGTGACGAACAGCTACCAGTTCGTCGATCAGCATTTTCTTGTCGTTCATCGTGGCCGAAGCCTGAGCGATCACGTGATCAGCTTCTTCGATGGCGGACAGGAATACGATCTCGTCGGTGACCAGAGCGTCTTTCACCACTCGGTACGGGCTCTCGAGGAAGCCGTACTGGTTGGTGCGCGCATAGGCAGCCAGGGAGTTGATCAGGCCGATGTTCGGACCTTCCGGCGTTTCAATCGGGCATACACGACCGTAGTGAGTCGGGTGTACGTCACGAACTTCAAAGCCAGCACGCTCACGAGTCAAACCGCCAGGGCCGAGTGCAGACACACGACGCTTGTGGGTGATCTCGGACAGCGGGTTGTTCTGGTCCATGAACTGGGAAAGCTGGCTGGAACCGAAGAACTCTTTCACCGCCGCAGCCACTGGCTTGGCGTTGATCAGGTCTTGCGGCATCAGGCCTTCGCTTTCAGCCATCGACAGACGCTCTTTGACCGCACGCTCAACACGTACCAGGCCAACGCGGAACTGGTTCTCGGCCATTTCGCCTACACAGCGAACACGACGGTTACCCAGGTGGTCGATGTCATCGACGATGCCTTTACCGTTACGGATGTCGACCAAAGTCTTCAGAACCGCGACGATGTCTTCTTTGCACAACACGCCCGAACCTTCGATCTCGGTACGACCGATACGACGGTTGAACTTCATCCGGCCGACCGCAGACAGGTCATAGCGCTCAGGGCTGAAGAACAGGTTGTTGAACAGAGTCTCGGCAGCGTCTTTGGTTGGCGGCTCGCCTGGACGCATCATGCGATAGATTTCTACCAGCGCTTCCAATTGGTTGCTGGTGGAGTCGATCTTCAGAGTGTCGGAGACGAACGGACCGCAGTCGATATCGTTGGTGTACAGCGTTTCGATGCGAACAACCTGGGCCTTGGCAATTTTTGCCAGGATCTCGGTGTTCAGCTCGGTGTTGCACTCTGCCAGGATTTCGCCGGTTGCCGGATGCACGATGGCCTTGGCGGTAGTGCGACCCAGGACGTAGTCCAAAGGCACTTCCAGGGTCTTGAGACCGGCTTTTTCGATCTGGTTGATGTGGCGCGCAGTAATACGGCGACCAGCCTCAACGATGACCTTGCCCTTCTCGTCCTGAATATCAAGTACAGCGATTTCACCACGCAGACGCGAAGCAATCAGTTCCAGGCTGAGGGTTTCGCCGCTCAGATGGAAAACGTTGGTGGTGTAGAACGCGTCGAGCACTTCTTCAGTGGTATAGCCGAGCGCGCGCAGCAATACCGATGCAGGCAGCTTGCGACGACGGTCGATACGCACGAACACGCAGTCTTTCGGATCGAACTCGAAGTCCAACCACGAACCGCGGTAAGGAATGATGCGCGCGGAGTACAGCAGTTTACCGGAGCTGTGCGTCTTGCCACGGTCGTGGTCGAAGAACACGCCCGGGGAACGGTGCAGCTGGGAAACGATTACACGCTCGGTACCGTTGATTACGAAGGTACCGTTCTCAGTCATCAGGGGGATTTCACCCATGTAGACTTCTTGCTCTTTGATGTCCTTGATCGCTTTGTTCGACGATTCTTTGTCGAAAATGATCAGGCGCACTTTTACCCGCAAAGGTACGGCGTAAGTTACACCGCGCAATACGCATTCTTTGACATCAAATGCCGGTTCGCCCAAGCGATAACCGACGTACTCCAGCGCAGCATTGCCGGAGTAGCTGATGATCGGGAAAACGGATTTGAAGGCCGCATGCAGGCCCACGTCGCGGAACTGATCTTTAGTCGCTCCCGCTTGCAAGAATTCACGATACGAATCCAGCTGGATGGCCAGGAGGTACGGCACATCCATGACGTCCGGCAACTTGCTAAAGTCCTTGCGGATACGTTTTTTCTCAGTATATGAGTAAGCCATCAGCGTTCCCCAGCTTGGTCACCTGCTTGTTTGGCCCCTCCCGACGGGAGCAGCCAGAAAATCGTGCAAACCCCATGGTTTGCGCCACCGCATCGGGTGGTTACAGCTCGTTACCAGCACCGACCCAGTCGGCTGCCAATAACGGAAAAAGGCCGGTGGCAAGAGCCACCAGCCATCAGCCTTTCGCTTAACGCTCGGGCTGGAGACGCAAAGTCGATGCTTACTTCAGCTCGACTTTAGCGCCTGCTTCTTCCAGAGTGGCTTTGGCTTTGTCAGCTGCGTCTTTCGAAACAGCTTCCAGTACCATGCCAGGAGCGCCGTCAACTACAGCCTTGGCTTCTTTCAAGCCCAGACCGGTCAGTTCACGTACTGCCTTGATCACGTTAACTTTCTTCTCGCCAGCTTCCAGCAGCATGACGTTGAATTCAGTTTGTTCTTCAACAACAGCAGCGACAGCAGCTGGACCAGCGGAAGCAGCGGCAGCGGAAACGCCGAACTTCTCTTCCATGGCCTTGATCAGCTCAACGATTTCCAGAACGGATTTTTCGCCGATTGCTTCGATGATTTGGTCGTTAGTCAGAGACATGACTATAAATTCCTGTATTGGGGTGACAGCCTACGCGGCCATCGAAATAAACAATAAACGCTGAAAGGAGTCGCTCAGCCTTAGGCTGCGGCAGCTTCTTTCTGGTCGCGAAGGGCCGCCAGAGTACGAGCCAATTTGCTGGTTGCGCCTTGAATCACGCTCATCAGCTGAGAAATTGCTTCGTCACGGGTCGGCAGACTTGCCAGTACGTCGATCTGATTAGCTGCGAGGAACTTGCCCTCGAACGCAGCTGCCTTGATCTCGAACTTATCCTGACCTTTTGCGAACTCTTTGAAGATACGAGCAGCAGCGCCCGGATGATCTTTGGAGAATGCAATCAAGGTCGGGCCAGTGAACACGTCGTTGAGCACGTCATATTGAGTGCCAGCAACGGCGCGCTTGAGCAGGGTGTTACGTACAACACGTACGTAAACGCCAGCTTCACGAGCCTCTTTACGGAGTCCGGTCATAGCGCTTACTGTCACGCCGCGGGCATCAGCCACAACAGCAGACAGGGCAACATTGGCAGCCTCGTTGACTTCAGCGACGATGGCCTTCTTGTCTTCGAGTTTAATTGCCACGGGTTTAACTCCTGCTTGTTACCGTTTCATCCAACCGGAGCCGGATGTCGTTTTGGTGTCTGATTCGGTAAGGAACCGGGAGCACCATCTGCGTAGGCTTGAGGTTTAAGACTTGCGTCGCCTACGGTCTTGGATAGCCCCCGCCAGGCAGGGACCCCAATCTTTCAATTGGCGCAATCGCTTGCGCCAACCTGTGTCTTACGCGTCGAGCGAGCCTTGGTCGATGACCAGACCTGGACCCATGGTGGTGCTCAGGGTAACGCGCTTGACGTAAATGCCTTTCGAGGAAGCCGGCTTGATACGCTTCAGATCAGCGATCAGGGCTTCAACGTTTTCCTTCAGCTTGACAGCGTCGAAACCGACCTTGCCAACGGAAGTGTGGATGATGCCGTTTTTGTCGGTGCGATAACGAACCTGACCAGCCTTGGCGTTTTTAACCGCGGTAGCTACGTCTGGAGTTACGGTGCCGACTTTAGGGTTAGGCATCAGGCCACGTGGACCGAGGATCTGACCCAACTGACCAACAACGCGCATTGCATCCGGGGATGCGATAACTACGTCATAGTTCAGGTCGCCGCCTTTCATTTCGGCAGCCAGGTCGTCCATACCTACACGGTCAGCGCCGGCAGCCAGAGCGGCCTCAGCAGCTGGACCCTGGGTGAACACAGCAACGCGAACAGTCTTGCCAGTGCCGTGTGGCAGCACAGTAGCGCTACGAACGACCTGGTCGGATTTACGCGGGTCAACACCCAGGTTTACAGCAACGTCAAACGACTCGCTGAACTTGACAGTCGACAGCTCGGCCAGCAGAGCGGCAGCGTCTACAAAGTTGTAGGACTTGCCTGCTTCGATTTTGCCGGCGATAGCCTTTTGACGTTTGGTCAACTTAGCCATTACACACCCTCCACGTTAAGGCCCATGCTACGAGCAGAACCGGCGATAGTACGCACGGCCGCGTCCATATCAGCTGCAGTCAGATCCGCGTTTTTGGTTTTCGCGATTTCTTCCAGCTGAGCACGGGTAACGGTGCCAACCTTGACAGTGTTCGGACGAGCCGAACCGCTAGTCAGACCAGCAGCTTTCTTCAGCAGAACCGAAGCAGGTGTGGATTTGGTTTCGAAAGTGAAGCTACGGTCGCTATAGACAGTGATGATCACTGGAGTCGGCAGACCTGCTTCAAGACCCTGAGTACGGGCGTTGAAAGCCTTGCAGAATTCCATGATGTTCACGCCGTGCTGACCCAGAGCAGGACCAACAGGTGGGCTTGGGTTAGCCTGAGCGGCCTTCACTTGCAGCTTGATGTAAGCGGTAATCTTCTTGGCCATGAGGCACTCCAATTACGGGTTCGAACGCCTCGAAAGGCTCCCCGGTTACTTGCGCGTTTATCCCAGTGACGACAAAACCCCACAGCCCAGGGCTGCGGGGTTGGGATGCTTGTTCGGCTAGACCTTTTCGACCTGGCTGAACTCTAGCTCTACCGGAGTAGAGCGACCGAAAATGAGCACCGCCACTTGGATCCGGCTCTTTTCGTAGTTAACTTCTTCAACCGTGCCGGTAAAATCAGCAAACGGTCCGTCGTTGACGCGTACCGACTCACCTGGCTCGAAGAGAGTCTTCGGCTTCGGTTTGTCGCTACCATCAGCAACACGACGCAGAATCGCTTCTGCCTCTTTATCTGTGATTGGCGCAGGCTTATCAGCAGTACCGCCGATGAAACCCATCACCCGAGGAGTATCCTTGACCAAGTGCCAAGTACCCTCATTCATGTCCATCTGAACCAGCACATAACCTGGGAAGAACTTACGCTCACTTTTGCGTTTCTGGCCATTACGCATTTCAACCACTTCTTCAGTGGGAACCAGAATTTCGCCGAAGCCATCTTCCATGCCAGCCAGCTTTACGCGCTCTAACAGCGAGCGCATGACATGCTTCTCGTAACCGGAGTAAGCATGCACAACGTACCAACGCTTAGCCACGGGACACCCTTAGCCGACGATCAAGGAAACAAGCCAGCCGAGCAGGGAATCAAGCCCCCACAACAGCAACGCCATAACCAGAACAACAGCCACTACAATCAACGTGGTCTGCGTGGTTTCTTGGCGAGTTGGCCATACGACTTTACGAATCTCGGTGCGAGCTTCCTTAACCAGTACAAAGAAAGACTTGCCCTTGACTGTCTGCAGGCCTACAAAGGCAGCTACAGCAGCAATGGCGAGCAAAGCTAGTACGCGGTACAGGATCGGCGAAGCAGAGTAATACTGATTGCCAACAACGCCAACAACCACCAAAGCGACTACTACTAGCCACTTGAGCAGATCGAAGCGAGAGCCTTGAGCTTCAGCTTTAGGAGTCATCTATGAAGATCCTGTGAAAAGAAAGCCAGACACACCAAGTGAATCTGGCAGGTCAGGAGGGAATCGAACCCCCAACCTACGGTTTTGGAGACCGTCGCTCTGCCAATTGAGCTACTGACCTAAAACAAAATCAGGCCGACCATTATGCCGGCCTGAAAAAGACATTACAACAACTTACTCGATGACTTTAGCTACGACACCAGCGCCGACGGTACGACCGCCTTCACGGATAGCGAAACGAAGACCATCTTCCATCGCGATGGTTTTGATCAGGGTAACGGTCATCTGAACGTTATCACCCGGCATCACCATTTCAACGCCCTCTGGCAGCTCGCAGTTACCGGTCACATCCGTAGTACGGAAGTAGAACTGTGGACGGTAGCCTTTGAAGAACGGAGTGTGGCGCCCGCCTTCTTCCTTGCTCAGAACGTAAACCTCTGCAGTGAACTTGGTGTGCGGCTTGACAGTGCCCGGCTTGACCAGAACCTGGCCACGCTCAACATCATCACGCTTGGTACCGCGCAGCAGCACCCCACAGTTCTCGCCAGCACGACCTTCGTCGAGCAGCTTGCGGAACATCTCAACACCAGTGCAAGTAGTTTTGACAGTATCACGAAGACCGACAATCTCAACTTCTTCCTGAATGCGGACAATGCCACGCTCAACACGACCAGTCACAACAGTGCCGCGACCGGAAATCGAGAATACATCCTCGATCGGCATCAGGAACGGCTTATCGATAGCGCGCTCAGGCTGCGGAATGTAGCTATCCAGAGTCTCAACCAACTTCTTGACGGCAGTTGTGCCCATCTCGTTGTCGTCTTGACCGTTCAACGCCATCAGCGCAGAACCGATGATGATCGGAGTGTCATCACCTGGGAAATCATAAGTGCTCAGCAGATCGCGCACTTCCATCTCAACCAGCTCAAGCAGCTCAGCATCATCAACCATGTCAGCCTTGTTCAGGAAGACAACGATGTACGGAACGCCAACCTGGCGAGAGAGCAAGATGTGCTCACGAGTTTGCGGCATCGGACCATCAGCGGCCGAGCAAACCAGGATCGCGCCATCCATCTGAGCAGCACCGGTAATCATGTTTTTTACGTAGTCAGCGTGACCTGGGCAGTCAACGTGTGCGTAGTGACGCACGGCCGAATCGTATTCAACGTGAGCGGTGTTGATGGTGATACCACGAGCTTTTTCTTCTGGGGCGCTATCGATCTTGTCGAAGTCGACCTTTGCCGAACCGAAAACTTCGGAGCAGACACGAGTCAAGGCAGCTGTCAAAGTAGTTTTGCCATGGTCGACGTGACCAATGGTGCCCACGTTGACGTGCGGCTTATTACGTTCGAACTTTTCCTTAGCCATCGAAATAACCCCCAGCAGAAGAATTGAGCAAGTAACATCAGCCATTAAAACAAAGGCAGATATTTTCATATCTGCCTTGTTATATGGAGCTCTTGAGCGGATTTGAACCGCTGACCTCACCCTTACCAAGGGTGTGCTCTACCAACTGAGCTACAAGAGCGCAACACTTTGCAGGATCTGCAAACTTGGAGCGGGTAGCGGGAATCGAACCCGCATCATCAGCTTGGAAGGCTGAGGTTCTACCACTAAACTATACCCGCGGAGCTTGCAGCTCTCGCTAAAAATGGTGGAGGGGGAAGGATTCGAACCTTCGAAGTCGTAGACGTCAGATTTACAGTCTGATCCCTTTGGCCGCTCGGGAACCCCTCCTAAGCGAGCCGGCATTCTATATCATGCCAGCCTTCTGTCAAGCATTTTCTCATAAAAAACCTGAGGTTAGCTGCGTTGACACCGCTTCGCGATGTTCACCGTTAAAGGTGTTCACTGCGAAGCGGGCGCCATTCTATGCAAACTATTCGACAGGTGCAACCCCCTCGCACGGCATTATTTTATGTTTTAACTCATTGAATTCTTTGGAAAGGTTTTGCAGCTTCGAGTCGTCCAGTAAACGCCGGCTTTCGGGCGCTACACGAACCCAGAACCCCCCGGCCTCAGGAGAGTCCTTTGGCAATGACTGAACCTTGATATCCATGCCATTTAATCGACGCTCGATTGCTTGTTGGGTGTCCTGACGGGAAAAACCTCCCACATAGAGGCAATCGCTATCCGCCTGAAGAGGCTTTCCCTTATCGCGAGTAGCGTCAGTCGCCTCGCTCAACAAGCGAATATCCTGCTGGGAACCTCGATACAGACTTAAAGGCGTTACATCTTTCGCGCGAAGTGGCGCCTCTTGTTGATGCCAGATGTAATAAAACACATTGAGGACGAGCAGCAGCAGAAACAACCAACGCATAAGAACCTCAGGGCAAAGGACACGCCATAGCCAAACCGACAAAAACGAGATCAGGAACCACCCTGGCTTCAGGCACTACTTCAGAAACCAGGTCCGCATCCCCTCCAGTAAGGAATACAGTGAAATGCTCCCCCCAGTAGCTACGCGCCAACTGGAGCTGGGTCAGGACAAAACCCCGGAGCATCAAGGAACACCCCCTCTCAACTGCTTCCACGGTAGTACGGCCAGGAACAAGACTTTCCAGAGCACGCTCAGCTGCAAGATCCCCGTAACGGATTCGCCGGGTGTGGGTGCGCAGCTGGTTACGCATCAGAGGCATACCTGGACAAATGAATCCTCCCAGATGTTCTCCGTCACCCGCGATAAAATCAGCAGTGACCGCCGTACCAAAATCCAACACAAGGCATGCGCCCGAAGCGAGATGAAACCCTCCGAGCATCGCAAGCCAGCGATCGAGACCCAGTTTTTCATAATCCTCGTAGCCGTTACGCACGCCGGATGTTTCACGAGCAGGTGCCGCGCATATCACAGACACCCCAAATGCCTGACTCAGAAGGGAAATCAAAGCGCTGGTTTCTTCGCCCGTTCTAACACTTACCAGGCGACAGTGATTCAGAACCAGATCACTGAGCCGATTCAAACTCTCCAGCAACGCAAGATCCGAATCGACGACGCCTTCTGCGACCACCAGCCGGACGTCCGCACCCAGCACACGCCACTTGATAAAGCTGTTTCCGCAGTCGAGCTCAAGAATCATCACGCAACCTCAGGCTGAGCTCACCACCACTAAAGATTTTTTCCACTTCGCCCACCTTCAAGCGCAAGGCACCCTGACTGTCGATACCCATTACAACCCCATCTATCTGGTTAACACCGGCAATCAACGACACGGCTCGCCCTTGCCATAGATGGTTTTGCTCCCACTCAGCATGGATAGCGGCAAACCCATCGCTCTGATGCCGATTCAGATATGCCTGCAGTACAAGCCCCAGGTCCGCTACCAACTGATTGCGATCAAACACTTGGCCAGACTCCAGACGCATGGACGTCCACTGCTGATCAACCTCATCAGCCGACTGCATGTTTACATTGATGCCTACACCTAGCACTACATGACACACATCCGCGGGATCACCTACCAGCTCAAGCAGTATGCCGGCGATTTTTTTTTGCCCCACAAGAAGATCATTAGGCCACTTCAGTCCGACACCAGGAACACCCTGTTTTCGTAGGGAGTGCATTACGGCGAGCCCAACGACCAGACTCAAGCCCTCTAGCTGTCGCATCCCACCTTCGATGCGCAGCACCAGGCTGTAATAGATGTTTTCCGCGAATGGACTCACCCACTTACGACCTCGCCGTCCGCGACCAGCCGTTTGCCGCTCTGCAATCACCAAAAAAGGCGCAGCTTGCCCCCGCTCGATTGCGCGCAGGGCTTCGGCGTTAGTGGAGTCGATAGAATCGAAGACCTGGACAGGCCAACCGCAAGTGGGCGACTTACAGTCTATTTCAACAGGATCGAGCAGCGTCAATGGCGCAGCCAATTGATAGCCGCGTCCGCGCACCTTATGGATTGATAAACCCAACTCAGCCTCCAGATGCTGGAGCTGTTTCCATACCGCACTACGGCTAATACCCAGAGCGATGCCCAAGGCCTGGCCTGAATGGAATCTGCCATCCTTGAGAAGCTTTAACAACGTCAGCATGCAAGTCTCGCCTCACAATGAGGCCCGAATGATAGCCATGCCCCGAGCCGTTGCATAGAAACCCTATTGGTCGGATTTTTCTTCGGGCAAAACAAAACCCCTACCTGCATACGCAGATAGGGGTTTCGGAATTTAATCTTGACGATGACCTACTCTCACATGGGGAAACCCCACACTACCATCGGCGATGCATCGTTTCACTGCTGAGTTCGGGATGGGATCAGGTGGTTCCAATGCTCTATGGTCGTCAAGAAATTCGGGAGCCGGCTCGTTTGCCCTTGCGGGTTTACGCTCCAGCGAATGGGTATGTGATAGATCTCGGTGTTTTGTGAGCAGTTTCGAACTTTCGGTTCGTTTCGTCTTCACACACCGCAATCTGGTGCTCTTTCGCTTTTCAGCTCGAAGCAAGCAAATTGCTTGGGTGTTATATGGTCAAGCCTCACGGGCAATTAGTATTGGTTAGCTCAACGCCTCACAGCGCTTACACACCCAACCTATCAACGTCGTAGTCTTCGACGGCCCTTCAGGGGACTCAAGGTCCCAGTGAGATCTCATCTTGAGGCTAGTTTCCCGCTTAGATGCTTTCAGCGGTTATCTATTCCGAACATAGCTACCCGGCAATGCCACTGGCGTGACAACCGGAACACCAGAGGTTCGTCCACTCCGGTCCTCTCGTACTAGGAGCAGCCCCTCTCAAATCTCAAACGTCCACGGCAGATAGGGACCGAACTGTCTCACGACGTTCTAAACCCAGCTCGCGTACCACTTTAAATGGCGAACAGCCATACCCTTGGGACCGGCTTCAGCCCCAGGATGTGATGAGCCGACATCGAGGTGCCAAACACCGCCGTCGATATGAACTCTTGGGCGGTATCAGCCTGTTATCCCCGGAGTACCTTTTATCCGTTGAGCGATGGCCCTTCCATACAGAACCACCGGATCACTAAGACCTACTTTCGTACCTGCTCGACGTGTCTGTCTCGCAGTCAAGCGCGCTTTTGCCTTTATACTCTACGACCGATTTCCGACCGGTCTGAGCGCACCTTCGTACTCCTCCGTTACTCTTTAGGAGGAGACCGCCCCAGTCAAACTACCCACCATACACTGTCCTCGATCCGGATAACGGACCTGAGTTAGAACCTCAAAGTTGCCAGGGTGGTATTTCAAGGTTGGCTCCACGCGAACTGGCGTCCACGCTTCAAAGCCTCCCACCTATCCTACACAAGCAAATTCAAAGTCCAGTGCAAAGCTATAGTAAAGGTTCACGGGGTCTTTCCGTCTAGCCGCGGATACACTGCATCTTCACAGCGATTTCAATTTCACTGAGTCTCGGGTGGAGACAGCGCCGCCATCGTTACGCCATTCGTGCAGGTCGGAACTTACCCGACAAGGAATTTCGCTACCTTAGGACCGTTATAGTTACGGCCGCCGTTTACCGGGGCTTCGATCAAGAGCTTCGCGTTAGCTAACCCCATCAATTAACCTTCCGGCACCGGGCAGGCGTCACACCCTATACGTCCACTTTCGTGTTTGCAGAGTGCTGTGTTTTTAATAAACAGTCGCAGCGGCCTGGTATCTTCGACCGGCATGGGCTTACGCAGTAAATGCTTCACCCTCACCGGCGCACCTTCTCCCGAAGTTACGGTGCCATTTTGCCTAGTTCCTTCACCCGAGTTCTCTCAAGCGCCTTGGTATTCTCTACCCAACCACCTGTGTCGGTTTGGGGTACGGTTCCTGGTTACCTGAAGCTTAGAAGCTTTTCTTGGAAGCATGGCATCAACCACTTCGTGTTCTAAAAGAACACTCGTCATCAGCTCTCGGCCTTAGAATCCCGGATTTACCTAAGATTCCAGCCTACCACCTTAAACTTGGACAACCAACGCCAAGCTGGCCTAGCCTTCTCCGTCCCTCCATCGCAATAACCAGAAGTACAGGAATATTAACCTGTTTTCCATCGACTACGCTTTTCAGCCTCGCCTTAGGGACCGACTAACCCTGCGTCGATTAACGTTGCGCAGGAAACCTTGGTCTTTCGGCGTGGGTGTTTTTCACACCCATTGTCGTTACTCATGTCAGCATTCGCACTTCTGATACCTCCAGCAAGCTTCTCAACTCACCTTCACAGGCTTACAGAACGCTCCTCTACCGCATCACCTAAGTGATACCCGTAGCTTCGGTGTATGGTTTGAGCCCCGTTACATCTTCCGCGCAGGCCGACTCGACTAGTGAGCTATTACGCTTTCTTTAAAGGGTGGCTGCTTCTAAGCCAACCTCCTAGCTGTCTAAGCCTTCCCACATCGTTTCCCACTTAACCATAACTTTGGGACCTTAGCTGACGGTCTGGGTTGTTTCCCTTTTCACGACGGACGTTAGCACCCGCCGTGTGTCTCCCATGCTCGGCACTTGTAGGTATTCGGAGTTTGCATCGGTTTGGTAAGTCGGGATGACCCCCTAGCCGAAACAGTGCTCTACCCCCTACAGTGATACATGAGGCGCTACCTAAATAGCTTTCGAGGAGAACCAGCTATCTCCGAGCTTGATTAGCCTTTCACTCCGATCCACAGGTCATCCGCTAACTTTTCAACGGTAGTCGGTTCGGTCCTCCAGTTAGTGTTACCCAACCTTCAACCTGCCCATGGATAGATCGCCCGGTTTCGGGTCTATTCCCAGCGACTAGACGCCCTATTAAGACTCGCTTTCG
Source organism: Pseudomonas nunensis (assembly GCF_024296925.1). NCBI lineage: Bacteria > Pseudomonadati > Pseudomonadota > Gammaproteobacteria > Pseudomonadales > Pseudomonadaceae > Pseudomonas > Pseudomonas nunensis. The sequence goes on along the minus strand of NZ_CP101125.1, from coordinate 6,936,019 downwards.
CTACGCCTCCCCTATTCGGTTAAGCTCGCCACTGAAAATAAGTCGCTGACCCATTATACAAAAGGTACGCAGTCACCCAACAAAGTGGGCTCCCACTGCTTGTACGCATACGGTTTCAGGATCTATTTCACTCCCCTCTCCGGGGTTCTTTTCGCCTTTCCCTCACGGTACTAGTTCACTATCGGTCAGTCAGTAGTATTTAGCCTTGGAGGATGGTCCCCCCATATTCAGACAAAGTTTCTCGTGCTCCGTCCTACTCGATTTCATGACTAAGAGATTTTCGCGTACAGGGCTATCACCCACTATGGCCGCACTTTCCAGAGCGTTCCGCTAATCTCAAAGCCACTTAAGGGCTAGTCCCCGTTCGCTCGCCACTACTAAGGGAATCTCGGTTGATTTCTTTTCCTCAGGGTACTTAGATGTTTCAGTTCCCCTGGTTCGCTTCTTAAGCCTATGTATTCAGCTTAAGATACCTAACTTATGTTAGGTGGGTTCCCCCATTCAGACATCTCCGGATCAAAGTCTGTTTGCCGACTCCCCGAAGCTTTTCGCAGGCTACCACGTCTTTCATCGCCTCTGACTGCCAAGGCATCCACCGTATGCGCTTCTTCACTTGACCATATAACCCCAAGCAATCTGGTTATACTGTGAAGACGACATTCGCCGAAAATTCGAATTTCTCAATTAAGAGAACTCACAAATTTTACCTTAGCCTGATCCGTTACCAGTGAAAGTAACGTTCAGTCTATCTTTCTATCACATACCCAAATTTTTAAAGAACGATCTAATCAAAGACTAGAAATCAATATTCACATTGGAATGCTCATTTCTAAGCTTTAACAAACAGAAGCAGTAGTGGTGGAGCCAAACGGGATCGAACCGTTGACCTCCTGCGTGCAAGGCAGGCGCTCTCCCAGCTGAGCTATGGCCCCATAACAAAATTGGTGGGTCTGGGCAGATTCGAACTGCCGACCTCACCCTTATCAGGGGTGCGCTCTAACCAACTGAGCTACAGACCC